>JAISIL010000031.1 GCA_031262035.1 Spirochaetaceae bacterium
AAGACGCCCTACATGAGGCTTATGGAAAGTTCAGAGCTGGATACAAGATACAAGAATGAACTCCGGAAGCGGAAAGCAGAACAGAATCCTGTGGTGTTAAACCGGAAACTCAACAAAGCGGTTGAAAGGCTCTTGCAGATAAACCAGAAAAAAGATATACTCACGGGGAATGAAAGGCTGAGCCATGATACGGGAAAATAACTGCCGTTGGCAGTTTCTTTCGGCTAGATTTGAGTTATGAGGCAGCCACCCCCTTTCGGCTAGATTAGTTATGAGGCAATTCGCTGTATTGACAACCCCGGTTGATTTTGATATACTATATTTATGGAACAGGCAAAGCGCGAAAAGCACTTCAATACCCAGGGCCCTTGCATTATCGGCAGGGATTATATGGTGGATGTCTCGGGGAAAATTGACACTATTGTCAAGGATTATATCGAGCCGGGGAAGTATTTCGTCATCAATCGGGGGCGACAGTATGGAAAAACGACGACGCTGGAACTGATTTACCAGCGTTTGAAGGATACCTGTATCGTTCTTGACCTGAGTTTTGAGGGGAAGGAAGGCATTTTCAAGTCTGAATGGGATTTTTGTGAAGGAATGCGACTGTTTATACTGGAGCGGCTCATGCAACAGAGCCCGGAAAACGCCGTTTCTTTTGAAACTGAAACGCCTCAGTCCTTGCCGATGGTTAAATTCCTCATACAAATCAAAAATTTGTGTTCAAAAAGCAATAAAAAGATAGTCATGCTCATTGATGAGGTTGACAAGGCGGCTGATTACGAAATTTTTCGCAGTTTCCTTGGCAATTTGCGCGATATGTATATAGAACGCTCTAAACGAAACACCCCCGCTTTTCACAATGTCATTCTTGCCGGGGTGCACGACATCCGCAACCTCAAGAAGAAAATTCGCCCGGAAGAACAGGCCACCTACAATAGTCCATGGAACATTGCCGTGCCCTTTACCCTGGACATGAGTTTTTCTCCCGCTGAAATAGCAACCATGCTGGCTGATTACGAAAATGACCGTGCTGTCGCAGGAAACCCAACCGATATGGATATAAGCAAGATTTCCGAAAGGATTTATTACTATACTTCCGGTTATCCGGTAATGGTTTCAAGCATCTGCCAGATTATTGATGAGGGTAATCATTCATGGACAATTGAAGATGTTGATAATGCCGTGAGGGATTTTCTTGCGGGAGACAGCCTTTTATTTGATGACATGATAAAAAACTTCAATATATATCCCGGTTTTGCAGAACTGACAAAGAGATTGTTGTTTCAGCAGGAAGAAGTAACATACGAAGATGGTGTTTACGAGATGGACTTAGGCTTGATGTTTGGGATTTTCAGGAATGTAAATGGCAAGATTGATATATCTAACAAGATTTTTAGAACCAAAATATGCAACTACTTTATCGCTCTCGAGGAAATGAAGAGCCGATTGGGCAGATATATGTGTATTTGGGAAAATAGCGGATTCATCACCAACGGCGAACTCAATATGCGGCACATTCTGGAACGCTTCAATGCCTTCATGAAGGCCGAACACCGCAATAGTGATGAAGACTTTATCGAACGGGAAGGGCGGCTCATCTTCCTGGGTTTCCTCCGTGGCATTATCAACGGAACAGGAAACTATGCGGTAGAATCGGAGACCAGCAACTACATGCGAATGGATGTCACGGTTTTTTACCTGGGTAAAGAATATGTGCTCGAACTCAAAATTTGGCATGGCGAGAAAAAGAACGATGATGCGGTGGACCAGATAATCAAATACCTCAAGGCACGGAGCCTTAGCACCGGCTATCTTCTCAGTTTCGCAAGCAACAAGACATCTCCCAAAGAAAGCCAGATAATTGAAAAAGATGGTTTCACGATTTACGAAGAAATTGTCGCATATCGGGCTGCGGAGGAATAGCCAAGCCTTGGCTAATCTTTTTTAAATGATTTCACCCACTTCCATCACAGCGCATTCTTTTGGAACTCGGCCCACTTGGTTGGGTCTACCTGGAAGCCTATGATGGGGCTGTCTTTTGTGGTTTTGGCGTGGTCAAGGGCGCTGCGGGCTTCGAATAGGAGGCGTTCTGCTTTTACGCTGCGGCCGGCACGGGAACTTATTCCGATATATGCATCGCCTGTGCGCATTGATTCTGCTTCTTCTATTGCATCATTTAAAGTGTAGCCTTTAAGGATTTTCACCGGTTCATCAACAGCATTTGTGCACAAGACACTTAGGTCGGTATTTTCTCTTATAGATTCATCCAGTGCATTATCAATTTGTGTAAGTATCTCAGCATCCGGTGTCGGCACTACATCAGGTATTGATGTACTAGGAGGTTCAGGTTCAGGTTCAGGCTCGGGCTGAGCTTCAGGTTCAGCTATTGTCTTTGCTGCTTCTGTTTCTGCTTCACTGCCTGTGGAATCTTCATCAATAGTGAAGTCGGGCATCTCGAAAGCGGACATATCAAATGGGTCTATATCAGTATTATCAGAACTGTCAGCATTATCAGTAGTATTAGTAGTATCAGCTTGAATTGTAGTATCAAGCGCATCAGCAGTATCTATATCTTCTATATTACTATCTAGTGTATCTCTATTATCTGTGCTTGCTGTGTCGTCCTTAACATCAAATTCAGGAAAGGCATCATCTGAAAGCTCGGGGAGCGTCATATCATCAATATTGTTATCATCAGTATTGATATTATTAGTATTGATATTATTAGTATTGATATTATCAGTGTTGATATTATCAGTGTTAAAATCATCAGCAGTAATATCATCAATATTAAAATCGCTAAGATCGGATACCGACTCCTCGGGGGGCGCTGCTTCGGAAGGTGCCGCTTCGGGAGTTTCAGTTTGCACCTTCGCTATCTTCTGCACCTTCTGTGCCTTCTCGGGCTTTACTTTTGCAAGTGCCGGATTCTGTTTATTCTTCGAGTAAACAGAATCAATAACAAAGGAGATAAGGGCTATTGCAAGTCCTCCAAGGGTGAGCATCAGGGTATATTTCAGAATAGTAATAAGCTCGCCATAATCAATATACTGGAAGACCGCCGATATACTGACATTACGCAGCCCTTCCATACGGATAGGACTATAAAAAGGTGTGGACGAGACAGGGAACTTTCGGGAAAAACGCGGGGAACTCCCCACCCAATTGATAAGATCGCCACGCTTTCGTTCAAAAGCATATTCTCCGGAAGGTCCGGAAATAATCAGCGCCTCCAGGGTCAGCGAGTTATCCAATGCATCTTGGATCATCGTCTGAAAAGAATCATTCATAAAATTTGCAGCCCCGGCTCCGGAAGCCAGGTCTGCAAGGGCAAAAAATTCTTTCTCGGCAAGCAGTGTCCTATCCTTAACGCTGGTCCAGACCCGGTAAGCGGCAAAGCCCAGGGCGCCCGCATAAATGATAATGCAAAAAAATGCAATAATCGTTAACAGTGGTGATTTTTTCTTTTCCGGCATATTTTTTTCCTTACAATCCTCTTGCTAAATTATCGGGTTTTTGCTAAAATAGTTAAGTATATGAAAATAATAAATAAGGTATCGTTTATCCTTTTTGGGATACTCATTGTGGTCTGTCTTATAGCCTTTGTTATTACCATAAGAGGGCGAAAAAGCCAGGAAATATCGGCAGAACCGGCAATAGAAAGCTATTCCGAGGCCGAATTGACCAGCCAGAATGCCCAAAACCCCGCAGAAAGCATAGAATACGCTGCTTTAGGGCAAATTCGTGCCAGAACCGAGGGAAATGACTCTTCGATGGTCATCATTTCGGTGGCTTTTCCCTATAATTCTGCCGACAAACCCTTTTCCGAGGAGCTTACTGCCCGAATGGAACAGTTTCGTGGCCTTACGACAGACTATTTCGAAGGAAAAAACAGCGATGATATCAAAAAAATGAGCGATAGCGCCCTAAAAACGGCGCTTCTTGATACATATAACAGCCAGCTTCGTCTGGGCAAGATTGATAATCTTCTTTTTACAGATTATGTACTTATAAATTAAAGGAAATACATAAGGAGAACACAAAATGGAAAAAACTTTTGATGCCGACCAGACAGCAGAACTGGTGAAGGACATTTTAACCAAGGTCTACAACGAGGCGGACCTGGAACTTTTGGGGAAATATCTGAAAACTTTTAAAAAAGAAGTCCCTTTTAGCAAGCGTTCCTATTTTGCGGCATGGATGTTGATGGAAAAAGGCGGCGCCCTCCCCCGAAGGCAGCCTGCAAAGCCGAATAATATCCCCGAGGATGAGGCAACACGGCTTTTCTTTGGCGCAGGCCGGGTGCGAAAGGTCTTTCCAAAGGAAATCCTGGCGATTATCCTCAATAGAACCACTGTTTCCCGTGAAGATATCGGTTTTATCAAGATTTTCGACAATTATTCCTTCGTGGAAGTCCGAAAAACTGTCGCCGACGAGATAGTTACCAAGCTGAACGGCACCCCCTATCGGGGAAGGCCGATTACCGTAAACTATGCCCGAAGCCGGAGCAGCGCTCCCTCAGAAGAATTTTCACTTGATGATGAGCCGCGCGAATCCGATGATGATATTCTTGAAGAAAAAAATTAATTTCGAAAAAAATGCTTGACAATTTATTGTTAAAGGTGTATAATAAAAAAATATATACTTAAATAAAGTCAAGAGGAGAGAAATTATATGAAGGGATTAACAGACAGGCAGCAGGAAGTTCTTAAGTTTATTATCCAGTATGGAAGAGAACATGCCTATCCGCCGACAATTCGGGAACTGGCCGACCATTTCGGCATTTCCATTAAAGGCGCTTACGACCATATTTCGGCCTTGGTCAAGAAGGGGCAGCTTACCCGCGGCAGGCAGTCGCGGACTATTGAGCTTACCGGAATTGCCCGAAAAGCATATTCCGACACCCTGAATATCCCGATTTTGGGTAATATTGCGGCGGGAATTCCCATAATGGCTGTCGAAAACTGGGATGGCGAGGTGCAAATGCCTTCGACCATGCTGAAAAAGAGCAAAACCTATTTTGCCCTCCGGGTAAAAGGCGATTCAATGATCAATGCAGGCATTCTTGATGGCGACCTTGCCGTCATTGAACAACAGGAAACAGCCCAGAACGGGCAGATTGTTGTCGCAATGGTAAACGAGGCAATGACCCTGAAACGCTTCTTTAAAGAGACAAACCGGGTAAAGCTTCAGGCAGAAAACCCGGCCTATAAGCCTATTTACACAAGAAATGTGAATATTCTTGGCAAGCTTTCCCATATTTTACGGACATACTAGCCCCTTTATGAAGGAACTTGCATGAAAGGCCGCTCTTATATCTATCTTGGGCCTGAATTTGGCAGAAAACAGGATGCGATTACTGCCTTAAAAAAGAATTTTAACCCGCCTGCAGAAGAAAATATCTATTATGCAGGCGAAGATAGCCCCGGCGAGATAGTATCGGCCCTGCAAAACGGCTCTTTGTTTGCCAGCTCTCGTATTTTTTTGGTAAAACAAGCAGAAAATATCAAAAAAAAGGATGAAGTAAACGCCTTTGCAGCCTACATGCAAAACCCGCAAGACGATACTGTTCTTGTGCTTATTTCCGATGAAACAAGAATCGATAAAACCCTGGAAGGCAGCGGAACCAAAGAAGTTTTTTACGAAATGTTCGAAAACCAAAAAACTTCATGGGTGGCCGGCTTCTTCCGCCGCGAAGGTTGGACCATTACGCCCGATGCCATAAACGCCGTGCTGGAACTGGTGCCCAACAACACCGAGGCCCTAAGCCAAGCCTGCAACAACCTGATGCTTTTTCTGGATAAAACCAAGCCGATTAGTGCAGCAGAGGTAGAAACATGGTTATCCCACAGCAAGCAGGAAGACGCCTTTAGCCTTTTTGCTCCCCTTGCCGCAGGCGACCTTTCAAAAAGTATCGAGATTATGCGCTCTTTATTGGCCTCGGGCGAAACACCACAGAGCATTATTCCCGGCCTTTCCTGGTGCTACCGCCGCCTCCGCGACAAAGGCTACCAGCAATCGCCACCATTGCAGCGAAAAAACTACGACAATGCCGCCAACCGAGGCGTCAGTGCCGAAAAATGCCTCGCCCTGCTTGCCAAATACGATGTAGCCACCCGTTCATCCGGCAGCCCATTCCAGCAAATCTTAATGGACCGGCTAATTTTAAAATTACAAGAAAGTAACCACGAATGATATTGCCTACGGCAAATCACACGAATGTCCTGCGGACACACGAATTTTTGTATACTCATCATAGACTATTCGTGTCGGCTTAGCCGATTCGTGTTATTCGTGGTAGTATAAAATATGTATTTACACCTTGTAAAAAATCAGCAATTCTATTATACTGAAAGCATGCGTTTATTATCATGGAATGTTAATGGTATTCGTTCGGTGGAAAAGAAGGGTTTTCTCGGTTGGCTGGCGTCGGATTCGCCTGATGTGCTTTGCATACAGGAGACAAAGGCATCGCCTGAGCAGCTTTCCGAGGCAATATTACAGGCCTGCGATGGTTCTTCGCAAAATTACTATAGTTTTTGGGCTTCTGCAAAACGAAAAGGTTATTCGGGTGTAGCTATTTTTAGCAAGACAGAACCTTTAAGCATTAGCCCAATGGGTATTGCCGAATTTGATGACGAAGGCCGTGTGCTTATTGCAGACTATAGCAATGCACCAGGCGGCGGCTTCATTCTGATTAATGCATATTTTCCCAATTCGCAGGAAGCAGGTAAGCGATTGGACTATAAGTTACGGTTCTGCGATGCAATGATGGAACTATGCACCGGCCTTGTAGCACAGGGAAAAAATATTGTCCTTTGCGGCGATTACAATATTGCACATACCGAAATTGACCTTGCCCATCCGAAACAGAATGAAGGCAACCCCGGCTACCTGCCCGAGGAGCGTGCCTGGATGGATACCTGGATTGAAGCCGGCTTTGTCGATACCTTCAGGAGCTTTTATCCCGGCGAAAAAGGCCATTATAGTTGGTGGTCATACCGGGCATTCGGTGCCCGTGACCGGAATGTCGGCTGGCGGCTTGATTATTGGA
Organism: Spirochaetaceae bacterium; assembly: GCA_031262035.1. GTDB lineage: Bacteria > Spirochaetota > Spirochaetia > Treponematales > Breznakiellaceae > JAISIL01. The sequence goes on from JAISIL010000031.1 coordinate 7,058, forward strand.
CTGTGAATAAAGACTTTATGCCCCAGGTAAAAAAAGCAAGCATTTGTACTGAGGTAATGGGAAGCGACCATTGTCCGGTTGAACTGGATATATAATTTTGATGGAGACTTGTGAATGCGAATAAAATATAATGCACCGGTAACACTCAGCTTTGCAATCATCAGTGCAATTGTGCTTGCCTTAAATTCTACTATTATGCCGGGCATTACCGAAAGCTGGTTTGCCGTAGGACCCAGGGGAAGTTTTCATTTTGATAGCCTTCATAGTTGGGTCACCCTTTTTAGTTATTCAATAGGACATGCAAACCTTGAACACTATCTTTCAAACTTTTCGTTTATTCTTTTACTCGGCCCCATTCTTGAAGCAAACTATGGTTCTGCTTCCCTTTTATTGATGATGTGTATTACTACACTTACAGGAGGTGTATTAAATGTGCTCTTTTTTTCGACAGGCCTCCTTGGCGCATCAGGCCTGGTGTTTATGATGATACTGCTTGCATCGTTTACCAATATAAACAAAGGAGAAATTCCCCTTACCTTTATACTTATTTTAGTGCTCTATCTGGGTGGCGAAATCTTGAGCTCCTTCAAAAATGATGATATATCACAATTTGCACACATAGCAGGCGGTATATGCGGCAGCCTTTTTGGTTTCTTTCATCATTCGCAAAATACTGGTATTACAAATACTAACAACCCAGGATTCCTCGATGAAATTATCTAATTTACTTATTCACAATTTAGTAGTATACAAAAACAGGCCTGCCATTATTAGTAACATAGGCGATAAAATAAGTCTTGCGCTCCCCGGCGGCGAAGAAGTTCGTGTTCGCGAAAAGGATATTGAACTAATCTACGATGGCACAGTTAGTAGTCTATCACAACTTGATAGACCTCCGCCAAAAGAAGATGCAATCCGTGAAGCATGGGAATTATTAAGCGGCGAGGCAGACACACAGAACCTGCAAAACCTTGCCGAATTGATAAGCGGCGAATGGTCGCCTGCAAGCGCCTGGCAGGCATTCAAGGTCCTTCAGGAAAATACCTACTTTTCGGGCGACATCAATAAAATTATTCCCAAAAGCAGGGAAGAAATAGAGGCCGTCGATAAAAAACGGGTAGAAAAACAGCAGGAAGAAACCCTTCGTAAAGAATTTCTTGAAAAAATAAAACGCGGCGAAAAACTTACTACAGAAGACCTGAATGGCCCTTGTGCAAAGTATATACAGGATGTAGAAGCCCTTGCACGGGGGCAAAGCGAAAAAAGCCGCACCTTAAAAGAACTGCACAAAAGTGAAACACCGGAAGAAGCACACCATGTGCTCTTAAGCACCGGCCTTTGGACGCCTTATACAAACCCCTACCCTGCCCGCTTCGCCTGCAGCACCCGCAGTGCACAAAGCCCTATTCCCGATTCGCAAACAGGCGACGCAACAAGCACTGAACGCAAAGACCTGACAGAACTAACCTCCTACGCAATAGATGCAGCCTACAGTGTCGATCCCGATGATGCAGTATCGGTAGTATGTAATAAAGATGGCACATACAATTTATATATACATGTTGCAGACCCGGCCGAATATGTTCTGCCCGATTCTCCTCCCGACATTGAAGCCCGTGAACGAGGCGCCACCTTGTATTTACCGGAAGGCGCTTACCGTATGCTCACAGAAGATGCAATCGGCCGCTTTGCACTGGGACTACACAGTGATGGTATCAGTAATGCAATGACATTCGAACTCTGCCTGGACAGTAAAGGTGCTATCATAAAGACTGATGTCTATTTGTCTGTGGTGAAGGTAACACGAATTAGTTATGGGGATGCGGATAAGGAATTGTCCAAGGACAATTCCTTATCGTCTGTAAGGGCGGATAATTATCCGCCCTTACAGACCCTCATGCAAATTGCTGAGACAAATTATCAAAGGCGTTTACAAAATGGTGCTATCAATATAGACTTTCCCGATATACACATCAAAGTGATTAATACTAGTGAACATAAAGAAGTGTCTATTAGTGCCGAGCCGGCTTACCGGTCAAACATGCTGGTGCGGGAATGTATGTTACTTGCAGGCATGGCCGCCATTGATTTTGCAAACAAGCACAATATTGCATTCCCCTATGTGACACAGGAAGCAGCCGATTTACCGAACAATCCTTTGGAAGGCTATGCCGGGGCTTTTCAGCTTCGCAAGTGTATGCGCCCCAAGCAGCTTTCTACAAGGCCCGCCCGGCATGACGGCCTGGGTTTAAGTGCCTACACACAGGTCACCAGCCCCCTGCGCCGTTACATTGACCTTTTGGCCCACCAGCAAATACGAGCCGCATTGGGAAGCGGCACTTACAAAGACAGAGAACCCTTAAGTAACGACCAATTGCTCCTTCGTTTGGTGGAAGGCGAGCAGGCAGCCAATGCAGCAAATCAGGCCGAGCGTTCTTCGAAAATGCATTGGACCTGTGTGTATCTGCAAGACAAAATTGACGAGCATTTTGACGCTGTTGTCTTGGACACAAGGCCGCCATTCCGTGGCAGCCGGGAAAAAGCACATGTTCTTATCCCCTCGCTTGGACTTGAAACCGATATTCTCGCCGCAAAAGGCCTTTCCCCCAATGATGAAATTACCCTGCAACTAAAATCCATCCGCCTCCCCGAACTGGAAACCAGTTTTTCTATCATCTAGCCCTTGATTTTTTATACAAACTATACTACACTTACAGTAATGTTTGATTTTCTGCATCCTTTTAGACAATTACAGGTGTATGCTCTTATTGGCGAAAGCGGCACGGGGAAGAGTTTTCGGGCAAAGCTTGTTGCTCAAAAGCACGGCATTGATTTAATTATCGATGACGGCCTTCTTATTCGCGAAGACCGTATTCTTGCCGGCCATTCCGCCAAAAAGGAAAAAACCTTTCTTGCCGCGGTAAAGGTTGCCCTCTTTGATGAAAAGTCCCACCGCGACGAGGTTGCCAAGCGCTTGCAGGTGGAAAAAAACAAAAAAGGCACTCCTTCAAAGCTCCTTATCCTGGGAACCTCTTTAAAAATGGTGAAGAAAATTGCAGCCCGGCTTCAGGTGCCCGAGCCAAAAAAAATCATCAGAATAGAAGATGTGGCCAGCGAGGAGGATATCGAAAAGGCTATTCGCACCCGGCGTGTCGAGGGTAAGCATATCATTCCGGTGCCCAGCATCGAGGTGAAGCGGAACTATCCTGATATTTTTTATGATGCTATCCGGATTTTCAAGCGGAAGGCGGGGCCTTCCGCCATCGGCCCGACCCCGAAGATTGTCGAAAAATCTGTCGTCCGCCCCGAGTATTCAAAGCGCGGCAAGGTGATAATCTCCGAGGCTGCGCTCAGCCAGATGGTTCTGCACTGTGTTGATGAATACGACCAGAGCATCCGCATCAAAAAGATGCAGGTGCGGGAGACAGAAGGCGGCTACCGCTTGGTTATCACTATTGATGTGCCCATGGGCACGCAGCTTGGAGGGAATATTCACGCTTTACAGCAGTATATTATCGAAAATATCGAGCGTTTTACCGGAATTCTCATCGAAGAGGTGAATATTATTATCGATAAATTAATTTCCGAGAACAACAATGCCTAAAATGCCTTCAAAAGAAAAAAAAATCCTTATTTTTATACTGATTCTGGTGATACTTGGCTATTTTGCTGTGATTTTCTTCAACCGTGAACCCATTGTCTTGCTAAATGACCCCGGATTTACCGCTCTTTACGGCAAACAAAGACTTTTTTTGCGAAACCTCAAGCTCGGCGCCACAAAATTCAGACGAATTGTGCAAATTAATGCTCCGGAAGCAGGCAATGACGAACAAATTGCCCTTGCCGCTGAGTCTGCGGCAAAGACCCCTTTTATGGCCGTCTTCCCTTTTCGCTACGAGAATGCCGCATTGGTTTACAAGAAAACCAAGCCGAACATTGACACGGTGGTTTCGCTTGGCCGTAAACCCCTGCCACAAGATGAAAATGGCCTTCGCTATGTGCAAAGCAATACCGAAAAATACCTGCAAGAAGCTATCAAAAAAGCTGAAATACTGGTAGAAAATACTGAAAACAAGACTATTGTCATCTATTCCGACACAAATTTGCCTGAAAGTAATGACTTACAGGTGATTCGTGCTAAAAATGTGCCTCTTCCGGCCGATACCGGGGCGCTTATCTGCATTGGCCTTATTCCCGACCCCTTTCCTTCAAACATTCCTATTATTCTTTTTTCCTGGCTCGACCCAAAGCGTGTTCCGAAAAATGTCAAATATATTTTTGATGACTCACTTGATTTTTTTTAGAAAAAGCATTAAAATAAAAGTATGTCAGAAAATTTTGTCTTTACCGACGCCGATTTTGAAAATTATCGAAAGCTAATTTATAAGGAATGTGGCATTACTTTCACCGAAACTAATCGGCCTATTCTTGAAAGCCGTATCCGCGAACAACTCCGGGCCCGTCCCAACGATACAGTCAGCAGTTTTTTTAGTAAATTGGGGAGCGACAGCGGAGAACTCAGGAGTTTTTTAGACGCAGTTACCACAAACCTCACCCGTTTTTTCAGAAACCAGGCCCATTTTGACGCTATGCAACACTATGTTATCCCCGAATTGATAAAGGCGAAGCAGGCCAGCGGCAATTTCCACCTGAAAATATGGTCTGCAGGCTGCTCAACCGGCGAGGAACCTTACACCATTGCCATGCTGTTGAGCGATATTCTTCCGCCGCCCTGGACTTTCGATATTATGGCCAGCGACATCAGCCTGAAGAGCCTGATGACTGCCAAGGAAGGCTTCTATGCCGATGGAAAGATTGATGGTGTTCCCGCACCTTACCTGACGCGTTTTTTCAACAAGGTTCCGGGCGGCTACAAGATTCATCCTGACATTGCATCGAAAATCCGTTTTGATTATCATAATTTACAAAATGATTCCGGTTTTCGTAACCTTGATATTGTTTTTTGTCGAAATGTTATCATTTATTTTGATGATGCAGCTCAAAAAACAGTTATTAATCATTTTTATGATGATATGGCCTCGAAGTCCTTCCTGTTTATTGGGCATTCGGAGTCGCTTTTTGGTATGGACACCAAGTTTGAGTTTGTAAAAAACGACTGGGCAAAATTTTACCGGAAATGGATATAAAACAAAAAGAAAAGAAATAAGAAGGAAAGAAAAATGGCAAATGAAATTGAAGTATTAATCGTAGATGATTCGGCGCTGATGCGAAACCTCATTGGACACATGGTTGATGAAACACCCGGTTTAATTGTTGCCGACAAGGCAATTAACGGCCTCTTTGCCCTGCAGAAAATTCCCCGGGTTAACCCTGATGTTATTGTGCTCGACCTCGAAATGCCCCAAATGAATGGCATTGAATTCCTGAAAGAACGAAAAAAGCAGAATATCGACATTCCTGTAGTAATTCTTTCGTCTATTGCAGAAAAAGGCGCTGCAATTACCATGGAAGCCTTAAGCCTTGGAGCCAGCGATTTTATACAAAAGCCGGGTGGTTCAATATCCACCGATCTTAATTCCGTGCGCGATTCACTTGTCGAAAAACTTCTTTCCTATGGCAGCCTTTACCGTTTGAGCCATAACAAAAAGGTCCTTTCCGGCGAGGAATACAAGGCCGAAAAAGCGGCGGCACAAAAAGAAGAAAAAGCTGAAATTGCAGCCGGCACACGGTCAAAAAGTATCGATATCTCTGCACTTCTGCACGGTTTTTCAGCAACACCTGCAAGCCCGGCTACACACCCACAGCAGATTCGCAAGCCCGGTCCTACACAGATTATTGCAATCGGTATAAGCACCGGCGGTCCCGATGCGCTTCGTGTTGTGTTCTCCAAGCTGGACGCCGACCTTAAAGTGCCTATCGTTGTGGTTCAGCACATGCCCCAGGGCTTTACTGCCGAGTTTGCCATGAGCCTCGACCGCATTTGCCCCCTAAAGGTAACCGAAGCCCAGGAAGGCGATAAGATTCTACCCGGCCATATTTTAATTGCACAGGGGAATAAGCACCTGGAAGTAGAAAAGAAATTGGGCCTCGGTGATGCTATAGGAATTGCCCACCTTTCCGATGCACCATTGGTTTCGGGCCACAGGCCAAGTGCCAATGTGCTTTTTGCTTCTGTTGCAATGCAGTTTAAGAACAATGCCCTGGGCGTTATAATGACCGGCATGGGAAACGACGGCGCACAACAACTGGGAACAATTTACAAAGAAGGCGGCATGACCTTAGGCCAAGACGAAAAATCTGCAATCGTTTACGGCATGCCCAAGGTAGCCTGGGAAATGGGCCATGTAATGGAACAGGTTTCGCTGGATAACATGGCCCGCCGCATCTGCGATGTAGCAAAAACAATGCGGTAGGCGTTTATCCTTGATGGATAGGCAGGCAGACATATATTAGCTCAAAACGTCCGCTTGTTTGCTTCTATAACATTCCTGGGCAGCAATATATAGTTTGTCACGCAATGTTTGTAGTTCAAGTTCTTTAGAGTCAATGCCAATACGGCGCCTGTTGTTATTCATTCTTATTTTATGGCTTTTGTAGGCAGCATGATAAGCATCCAGCGGCATTTTTTTATACCGGTATTTGGAGCGTGTAGGATATGATTTTTCAACCGCTTTATACAGTTCTTTATCATCAACCAAAGGTATACAGCGGAAGGCATCATCAAATTCCCTCATGGCTTCTTCATAACTGCTTCGTCCGTGAACTTCTTCAGGACCAGCGCTTACTAGTTCTTCGGCTATAATAGTGTATTCTACAAGGGTCATGATAAAAGGATCATCTGAGGTGATAGCATCTCGAACTATTATCATAAGGTCATCGAGACCCTTGTAGAAATCCTCAAGACCTTTTTCGGCCTGTCCCTTTATAGACCTGTTTATTCTACCTGCAATCACATAGCTAATAGCTATATTAATTCTAGCTGTCCAACCAATCGGATCCAAATACTGCCTCCGCTTCGCTCAGGTTACAACCACTGGCTCTGAGGACATCTGCCCCCAGTTTTTCTTTAAAAATCTTCGCTAAAAAGGGCAACATTGGGACATTAGCATTAAAATAAGCCATAGCTTCGGCCTTTTTGCCTTCTTTTTCCATTTCTAATACCTTGCCGGTTATAGAGCACCATTTATCAAAGGGCATTTTATTGTAAGTTTTATCCATATATCTTACTCCTACCCTTATTTTATGAAAAATTAAGAATTTGTCAAGCGAGACTTTAGGAAGCTTCGAATTACCTAAAAAAATCCAGTTGAACAATGATAGCTATCATTGGGACAAACAACAATGGCCGGTTCTTTCCCTTTTGGGAACTTATTACCCCTTTTAAGATAAAGGCATTTCACACCACAAACCAGAAGACAATAGATGTGTCTCTTTACCTTCCCTCCCGCCACCGCTTCCCAATGTCGGCTCGCCTCTTCCTCCATCCGCCTCAGTTCCTGCTTTAGCCCATTGCCACAGTTCTGATGAAAGATAAGCATCGCCTTTGCCGACTTAGACTCTTCACTTGTAAGGTCATCATATGTCAGCATCTTTTTAAAAAAGTCACTGCATCTTTTGTGATAGTCAATTCGCCCTCTCATCCACCGGCATTCATGCTCCAGATAGCGGATTATACAATAATGATGATTCTTCATACTTCAAGTATAGTGCATTGACGGGGGAAAATGCAAGAAAAAGTGCGGATTTTTTTTAGTAAGAAGCCGGCGTTTACCTTTGCCTGCCAATAAAGGACTGGACATTTTCGCAAGAATGTGTTATATTTAAGCTATGGAAGATAAGAAGAAGCAGGAAAAACCCAAATACAAGGATACGGTCTTCAGAGCCCTTTTCGGCTATGACCCGGCATTACTTAAAGAACTTTACGAGGCTATTGAAGGCGTTAAGATAAGCCCTGATACTGAAATCATTCCCAATATGCTTGATGATGTCTTGTATCGCGACCGTCTTAACGACATTTCCTTTCTTCTTGGCGGTAAACTCGTGGTTTTAGTGGAACATCAGAGCACGATAAACTACAATATGCCCTTAAGGCTTCTCAAATATATTGCCGACCTGTATGACGGCATGCTGGTGAACGGACAGCGATACCGGCAGGATCTTATCTCCCTTCCCTGGCCTGAATTTGTCATCCTCTATGTGCGACATGAAGTTGCATAGTTGGCTGACCAAGATATAGTAAGGAGGTGAATAAGCAAATATCCATAGGTCTACCCTATCCATTTGGGGTAATGCTACTTGCCGGTGCGTGTCTGGTAACGGACGGGTGCCAAGCGGCAGGGACAAAACGATAAACGGATACCCCTATTCCGGTAACGCAAGCATAAATAATCTGCCATGAGCAGGAAACACGAACAGCCGCAAGGTTCGTAACGAACAAAACAAGCGAAAAGGGAGTGATACGCTTGAACCAAAAGGTAAGAGGCCGGCTCAGACTTTTGTATAGCAGGCTGGGCAAATGGACACGATGCCTCCGGACTATAGGCTGGCTCTAAAGCAGGTTGAACTGGCAATTATGCAGAACATGGTAAACCCGATGTATGCCCTACAAGGGAAACAGCGGGCAAAGGAAGGTATAAGAAGCGAACGGTTCTCTGTAATGGGGAACATAGCCCTTCAAGATTTGGGGCGCGCTGAAAGGCGGCAGAATTATACCGGGTTTCGAATTGCGAAAAGGTTAAAACTTTACGAACAAGGAAGATGTGAATACCGATGAAGACGGAAGGCCGTCCGAGGACTGCGACCCTGGATGAAGAAAAACTAACGCCTCAACAAGCGGCCCTGCGATGGGAAGTGATAGACTGGGCAGTAGTGGAAAACTTCATTACTAAAGCGCAAACCCGAATAGCAAAGGCGACAGTTGAGGGAAACGCCAGGGTGGCGAGGGAACTGCAAAGGATGCTCACGCATTCGCACTATGCGAAACTATGGGCAATACGGCAGGTAAGCGCGACACAAGGCAAAAGGACGGCGGGAGTAGACCGCGACAAATGGGATAATTCAACGAAGAAATACGAAGCGATAAGAAAACTGGAAATAAAGGGATATAAGGCAAAAGCGTTAAGGCGGGTGTATATTCCAAAAAGCAACGGGAAAATGCGGCCATTAAGCATACCCACCATGACAGACCGTGCCATGCAGGCATTGCAGGCTCTGGCTCTCGATCCTATAATTGAAAGCACAAGCGACCCAAAATCTTTTGGGTTCAGAAAAGGGCGGAGCGGGCACGATGCAATGCGCCAGCTGTTTATCAGCCGAATGGATAGTAGAAGGGGATATAAAATCATGTTTTGACGAGATAGCCCATGAATGGCTTCTAAAGCATACGCCAATGGATAAACGAACATTGAAAGCATTTCTAAAAGCCGGATATGTATATGAAGGAGAACTATACCCAACCGAACAAGGAACGCCGCAGGGAGGGATAATAAGCCCGATATTAGCGAATCATACCTTGAACGGAATGGAGGACCGGATAACAAACGCCTTTAGACGTGAAAGCACCGGAACCAAACGGGAAAGGCCCAAGATACATGTAATCAGATACGCTGACGATATTGTAATAACTGCAAAAAGCAAAGAATACGCCGAACAGGCGAAGGCTATTGCAGAAAAGCACGTTAGCGAACGAGGGCTTAAGCTATCGGAAGAGAAAACGGTAATAACGAACATAGCTGACGGGTTTGATTTTCTGGGGTGGAACTTCAGGAAATACAAAGGGCAGATGCTGATAAAGCCGTCAAAGAAATCCCAGGAAAAAGTAATGGAGAAGATACGCCAGGTGATACACGAAGGCAGAGCGATAACACAGGACGAATTGATACATCGACTGAACCGGATAATAAGCGGTTGGACAAATTATCATCAGCCGGTGGTAGCCAAGCGTATTTTCAGCTCACTGGATAACAAAATCTTCTGGCTTCTGTGGAAATGGGCGCGAAGAAGGCACCCGAACAAAAACAGGCACTGGATAAAAGACCGATACTGGAAAACAGAAGGCAGAAACAACTGGGTGTTCAAAGACACCGTAAAACTTCGCAGAATGGCAGAAACGCCCATAGTCAGGCACACACCGCTTAAACTTGAAAGGAACCCGTATTTAGATAAGGACTATTTCATGCGTAGGAAAATACATCTCAAGCTAAACAAAGCAGAAGCATGGATGAAGACCAAACTAACAACAACTGAAACCGGCAAGCATTCGGAAGATGCCTGCTTACACGAGGCTTGAGCCGTATGAAGGGAAACTTTCAAGTCCGGTTCTTAGGCGGGAAAAGACGGGGTAACCCGTCTGACCTAGCCGACAACGGGGAGGCGCCTCTGAAGGAAGATGTGGGGACGATGTCTCTTTCCGACGCCTTCAGGAAGAACAGTGAAAAGCTTAGAAATTTTAGCATAGATACTTCCCAGGCTCCCCCTCTTGAACTTACGGCAAAGGTTTACAACATAAACGAAGGGCATAACATCAAGATACTTAAGGCGAGCCGGACGCTGCAGGGATACAGCATATTTATTGCCAAGGTGAGGGAATATGAAAGAGAGATAGCCAACGGCAGGCGGATATATGAACTGAGCAAACTGGAACATCAGGAGGCAATCCGTAAGGGTGTCGACTGGTGTATAGAAAATGATATAATAAAAGACTTTTTAGAAAAACACCGGAAGGAGGTAACAGATATGTTATACGAACCATGGGATAGAGAACTGGAATTAGCAGTGGCCAGGGAAGAAGGCGAGGAACATGGCTTGGAAAAAGGCTTGGAAAAAGGTCGGGAAGAGACAGTACGGAATGCAGTTATGCTTGGATTAGCGCCTGATGTGATTCAGAAGTTAACAGGCCTAAATACACAGATTATCGAGCCTGTAAATAAGTTTGTGTAAATGGTCATAATCCGGTATAATAACCGGGAGGAGAAAATTATGGCCAAAAGGACCAAAGAGAAGGACCAGCTGGATGAAATTCTAGACCAGTTGGATCTGCACGGCATCACCCAGGATGAATTGCTGGGACAGGGCGGGCTTTTAAAGCAGCTGACAGGGAAAATACTGGAGAGGGCTTTGAAAGCGGAGATGGATGAACACCTGGGGTATGAGAAGAACGACAGTGCCGGGGACAACAGCGGGGACAGCCGGAACGGCTACAGCGAGAAATCTGTAATCACAGGCGATCAGGAACTGACGGTGCAGGTGCCCCGTGACAGGAACGGGACATTTGAGCCGATGATAATTCCTAAATATCAGAAGCGTGTTCCGATATTCAACGACCAGGTAATCTCGATGTATTCATTCGGGATGAGCACGCGTGACATACAGGAGCATCTAAAGCAGATATACAATGTGGAAGTGTCTGC
>JAISIL010000076.1 GCA_031262035.1 Spirochaetaceae bacterium
GCCTTTGCAATCGGCTGGTCGGAAAGGTCGCGGCTATACTCGGTATAGAGGTCAATTTCCTTACCTGCGGTCGATGCAAAAATGTCGGGCACTTCGCCTGAATTGAGTTTTGTCTTGAGCATTGCCGGATAGGTATCCTGCACTGTCTCATAATTGATGGTGACATTCGGCGCCACTTTCTTATACTCAGCAAGCAAAGCATTGATTGCTGTTTGATACTCAGGCTGCGAGATGAACATGTAGAGTTCAACCGGAGCGCCAGATCCTGCCGCCGGAGCTGCCGCTCCGTCCTTTTGGGCGTTTGCAAAGGCCATGCCGCAAAGGGCAAGCGATGCAAACACAACGAATAATGTTTTTTTCATAATTTCCTCCTATATGAAAAAATTTTTATATTATAACAGATATTCTGTTATACCCCCACCTAGCCTCCCCCAGAGGGGGAGGAATATTTACCCTTTTACGGCGCCTGCTACAACTCCTGCTATTATCTTCTTTTGTAGGACAATAAAGAAGATGATTGAGGGTAAAACGGTCATTACCATGGCGGTCATTGCGTATTGCCACTGGGTATTAAACTGGCCAACAAAACTGTAAGCGGCCAGCACCAGTGTTTTTGTTGCGTTTGTCCTGTTTACCATGAGTAATGGCAATAAAAAGTCGTTCCATATCCACATTACATCGAGCACAATTACTGTAGCTGTTACCGATTGTAACAAGGGAAAGATAATCTGACCAAAGATACGGAAGGTGCTTGCCCCGTCTATATAGGCCGATTCATCAAGTTCTTTTGGCACGGTAGACATAAAATTAAAGTAGATGAACATTGCCATAGGAATACCAAAACCCCAGTATTGAATTCCCAAACCTATTTTAGAACCGGTAAAACCGATAACAGTCATCGTTTTCAAGAGGGTAATCATAATAGTTTGAAAAGGAATGAGCATAGGGGTAATGATAAAAAGCCGTGCAAAATTGGAATACTTCCCCGGCCGCCTGTGCAAAATATAACCGGTAATGGCCGAAAAGAACACAATTCCTGCTATACCAATGATTGTGATAATCAGTGTATTGAAAAAAAGCTGCACATACTTCATTCGCTCAAGAACGATTGGATAATTTTCAAAGGCAAAAATTTTCGGCAAAGCAATTGCACTGCTTACCACTTCGCCAAAGGGCTTAATTGAATTTATCACCATCAAAAAAACCGGGTAAAAATAGATAATAGCAAGAACGAGCATTAGTGCAACAAGGACTATCATTTTTACACGGCGTCTGTCTTTTAATGTCATTGTCCTACCCCTCCCCTACACTTCCGGTTTGAATACCCGGTTCACAATCTGAGTCAGAACCAGAATGATAATAAAAAAGAGAAGGCTTTCCGCCGCCCCTAGCCCGTAACGGTTACTCTGAAAGGCATCACGATAAATACCTACGGTAACAGTCACCGTGCTTCCCGCAGGCCCACCCCGCGTGAGCGATTGGACAATGTCATATAGCTTCAGGCTGTTGGTTAAAGACATAAACATGCAGGTCGAGATTGAAGGCGCCAAGAGGGGCAGTATCACATTTTTCATGCGAATCCAACCGGTGGCCCCATCCACTGTTGCCGCTTCGAGCACATCAGAAGGCATTGATTCAAAGCCGGCAATGTAAAGCACCATGTAAAAGCCCAGCGATTGCCAAATACCAACAACTATTACCGAAATGCCTGCCATCTTCGGTGTGCCAAGCCAGGACCAGTTAAAAAGGCCCCAGCCGGTCATCTTATACAGGGTGTCGAAGCCCGAAGTAAAGATAAACTGCCAGAGAAAGCCGACAATAATCATCGACATAACATAGGGGATAAAAAACACCCCACGGAGCAGATTTGCCAGCCGGAACTTGTTTACCAGTGCCATAGCAAGAAAAAGAGCAATAATATTGGTAAAAATCATGAAGAAAACGGTATACCGAAAGGTAAAAGAAAGCGTTTTAAAGAAATCGGTATTGCCGCTAAAGATATTGATAAAGTTCCGAAGGCCTACCCATTCGGGGTCCTTGGCAATACCATTCCAGCGGGTAAAAGAATAGTAGCCTGAAAGCACAAAGGGGATATAAATCATCAGGGCAACAAGAATGATGGCAGGCAAGGGGAAAAATATCGTCTCGAGCAAGTCCTGTTTCCGTTTGGTCATCTGCTCTCTCCTTTTTTTGACAGACGAACATCATTGTGATATTCGTCAATCATTATGATAATCGTCCGTCAAAATGACATTCGTATATCAGAATGATAATCGTCTATCAATATAGCACAGGTTTTCAATTCTGTCAAGCCTTTTTTGAGAAAAATAAAAAAAAATTTTAAAAAAGCGCTTGAGACCCCTTGCCCATTTTTCCGGACAATGCTATACTGCCTTATGGGCATTGGTATTACACAAAAAACAATCGCAAAGTCCCTTGGCGTCTCGGAAGTAACGGTAAATCGGGCCTTTAATGGTTCGGCCTCTGTAACAGAAGCTACCCGGAAGCGTGTGCTTGATTATGCTCAAAAAAAGGGCTATGTTCCCCAGCGGGCTTCGCAGGCCCTTGTTCGGAACAAGGTTCGCCGGCTTGCACTCTTTTCATCTTCAACTCCTGTCTACTTCTGGGAGGACATCGGCCTGGGGGTAAAAAATGCCGCCAGGGAGATTGCCCCCTTCAATTACGAGGTAGTGTATCATAAAATCCCCGATGCCGATACCGCTGCATACATCAAAATACTTAAGCGGGAAATCAGAAAAGGGCTTGACGCCGCAGCCTTTGTCTGGCAGCGCATCTATGACATGGAACAAATCCTCGCCCTGGTAGAAAAAGCAGGCATCCCCTACATCTTTTTTAACGACGACAAACCGGAAAAAGATACAAACCGGCTTTGCTTTATCGGTTGCAATTATACCGCGGGCGGAAAACTTGCAGCGAATTTTATCGGCACCTGCCTTGGAGCCGCTTTGGGAAGCAAAAAGCCGGTCTTAGTTATCAGCCTCCTTGAAAAATTCGACCTGGAAGGAAAGTCCTCCAGCCTGAACCACCGCCGGCTCGAAGGCTTCAGCAGCGTCATGAAAGAAAAGTATCCCCGACAAAAATATGAAGTTCGCTATATCGACCAGACGAAAAACCTCAACCCCGCCGTGCAGGTGCGCAAGATTCTTGCCGAGTTCGAAGGCAAGGTTCGTGCGGTCTACTTTATTCCACCCTTCAATATGGAATTTTTAAGCGCACTGGCTACCTATAATTATGATAATGTTATTACCGTCTTGCATGATATTGAACAGGTTGCTACACACTATGTCCGGAACGGCCTCCTTACTGCCGCTATTTTTCAGGAACCGATTTTACAGGGCTACGGTGCAACCCATATTCTGGAAAATATTCTGGAAAAAAGAATTTCCGGCTATGAGGCAGAGGATGTAGAAATATTCCACAACTTGATTCTCCGCGAAAACACCGGCCTCCTCGACAGGCAGTATGTATTTTAGCCGGACCTTAGCGGAATGACAGGACTATTGATTCAGGCCGGTACTCAAAGTGCATAGTATCAAACCAGCTCCGCCACTTACCGCCCCATATAAAACCTGCTTCTTCAAAAATCCTGATAACTGAATCCGGCGGATTGAGTTTGTCGTCATTCGAAATGCTTCCCGGGCTCACCCCTTCCCGACGCGCCCACTGCCAATAGGTATACTTTCCCGGCTGTGCCTTCATTAAAAGGTCGACCGCCGTGCCAAAAGAGTGATAGCTTAAATTACTACTCCCCGCAACAGTGCGCCAGTTCCATGCAGTAATACTATCCAGTTGATTTCTCCACAGAGCAATTTCATCATCGGCTGTATCTTCCGTGCGGCTCTGTTCTTCCTGCAATTCCAATATACGCTTTTCAATACGGGCCAGCGGCTCAGCAATAATATTGTGCACCCGGACTGTCCAAGCTAAAAACTCAATCAGCACCGAGGATGCAAAAGATTCATCGCGGGTTTCTGTTTTTAAAAGGCGTTGGTAAAAAGGCGAGCGATTTGCACCACGGCCATAGCGGCTTCTCCATGAGGAGCTGCTAGCAAATATATCACGCCTGAAAAAGATTTTCTGCGCTTCTTGTGCCCAGGTATTATCATCGAAAGGTATATCGGCAAAATCAGTGTTATAATTATAAATAAGAACACTATTATACTGTGCATTTGTTTTGATATCATCTGCATTCAGGAACTTTTGATTTTGATAGTAGTAAATTTCATCGTCCATCATAAAAGACCAATCATACACATCTTCCTGCCCCGGAACAGGCCGAAGTATTACCGGCCCGCGAATGCGTTCCGGATAGGCGGACAGGAAAGCCTGCATGGTTCGCAGGCCTTCGTCCCCTGCAGTTTGTAATATGGTAATCTCATTTTGCACCGGCGTAAGCCATCCGGCAATTGCAGACTGTAACTCTTCTTTTGAAGCCTCACTTGATTTATCATTTGAATCGAGAGAAACACCAGGCTGAACAGTGCCGCTTATGTTCTCAAGAAAACGTGCTCCGATAATATGGCTTTTTTCTTCGTCAGTCAGATTAAAAGGGACAACAAGGCCGTCTAAGAAATCTGTCTCTTTTAAATATACCTGCAAGTGCCCATCTGTATCTCCACCGATGAGATAGAATATTCTATAATCGTTGATAAAGTCAGTTATAAAATCATTATGCAGATTATACAATGCCGAGCCGCTTTGTTCTGCAAGCACCCGGGCTATTTTTTCCGTTAATGCAGGCTCACCAAAATATTGCGAAAACCAGCCCTGCCCTTCTGCAGCATAGATTACCACAGTGTCCGGCACTCTATCAGGCACAACAGCATCCCAGGTGCGTGCATTCCGGTAAAGCCGGGTAAACACTATAAGTAAAATGATTGCCACAACTACCGCAAATGCAAATGGTAAAACAGGCAGCAGGTACTTTTTAATGATTGTCATATTTTATTAAAAATGTAGCATAATACTTATCTTTTGTCAAGGGCCACCCCATGATGATCCAGAGCAAAATCATTTACTTTATAGTAACCACGAATAACACGAATGGCCTTCGGCCCAACATCATAAACTTAAGCGAAAAAATGTGATATAATAACAGCAGGGGGACAAAGAAATGTCAGAAAGGTCGGCGAAAG
>JAISIL010000089.1 GCA_031262035.1 Spirochaetaceae bacterium
TGAAACATATTACAACAGAATCCGCCGTCATTCGGCTATTGACAATATTGCGCCTATTGAGGTACAATGTATGGAGTTAGCGGCTTAATCTATTGTCTACCATACGGGGTCAGGTCCATTCGTGTCGGCGAAGCCGATTTGTGTCCATTCGTGGTTGTAAATTTTTAAATGATTTTACCCGGCGCTCTTTTTGCGGGCATCTATATTGCCCGATTTCTTTTCGATTTCTTCTTTTAACATGCCAATTTCGGAAAGAATCGATTTGATGGAGGGCGTGTTTGCCGTTATGGTTTTTGCATCTTCTTCGGCAAATTTTTCGTAAACCTCGGCGCCGAGTTTTGCAAAGAGCTTTGCACACTGGTTTTCCAGTTGCTTGATGTCCAGCATCAGAACACCCCGTTCGCCATAGTCCTGTGCCTTGGCAGCCGCTGTTCCCAGAAATTCCTTCGAGGCCTTAAAACCCTTGACCCCCCAATCCTGTGCCTTTGCCGCACCCTGCTCCAAAAAATCCTTCATCATATCGCTAAATGCCATAATCAATTCCTCCTGATTATTGTTTTGTCTTTATTATATATCTATTTTGCTAAAAATGCAAGTGCACACTAAACAACCACGAATGACACAAATAGAACACGAATAATATATAATCAGTAAGCAAAAATTCGTGTTCTATTTGTGTCATTCGTGGTTTAAATCTTACCCAAAGAGCTCAGCTAATTGTTCGTGGGTCATTTGGGAGAGCCAGGATTCGCCTGTGCCGAGGCTCATGCCGGCTAGTTCTAGTTTGTTGTTCAGCATGGCGTCGATTTTTTCTTCGAAGGTGCTCTTGGTGATAAAGCGGTGGACAAAGACCTTGCGTTTTTGGCCTATGCGGAAGGCTCTGTCTGTTGCCTGGTTTTCGACAGAAGGGTTATACCAAAGGTCGTAATGAATGACCCGGCTTGCTGCAGTAAGGTTAAGGCCGACACCACCTGCTTTAAGGCTTATCAGCATAATCTTTTGTTTGTCCTGGTTTTGAAAGGCATCAATTACCTTACCTCTTTTGGAAGTGTCCATTCCGCCGTGGTAGAGCAGGGGCTCCACCCCCATTTCTTCTTTGATGATGCTCTGTAAAATGGCCAGGGTTTCGACATACTGGCTAAAGATAAGGGTTTTTTCGCCATTTTCCAAAATGGTGCCAAGGAGGGTAAGGAGCAATTGGGCCTTGCCGGAAAGTTTTGCCAATGCAGGGCTTTCCTTATCGTAGGCACGGGGGTGGTTGCATATCTGCTTAAGGCCGGTAAGGAGGTTCAGCACCAAGGCATGCCGGTTTGCCGCTACGTTTTCGCCGGCCTCGGCCTTTTTGTCAATCCCTTCGGCCCGTTCAAGGGAATCGCGAACAAGGCTTTCATACAAGGCTGCCTGTTCTTTTTCAAGGCTTGCATAATTGTTGATGATAACCTTGTCGGGCAGGTCTGCAATGATTTTTTTATCGCTTTTAAGACGGCGAAGCAAAAAAGGAGAAGTGATTTTCTGAAGCGACTGTGCAATTTCCCCCTCGCGGTGCACTTCAATAGGAATACGCCAGCGTCTGCGAAAATCGCTCTCATTGCCCAGGTAACCGGGGACGATGAAATCGAAAATAGAACGAAGGTCTTCGAGCCGGTTTTCAATGGGCGTGCCGGAAAGGGCAAGTTTAAACTGCGAATGAAGGCTCTTTACCGCCCGTGCAACCTGTGTATTTGCATTTTTCAGATTCTGTGCTTCATCGACAAGGAGCAGGGAAAAATCAATTTGGGAAAGGGCTTCTTTATCCTTTGCCGCCGTTTGGTAGGTGGTAAGGTAAATATCCTTTGTGCCGCAGACTACGCGCCCCCGGCCATGGTAGCGGGAAAACCTTAAACTTGGTGCAAAACGGCTCAGTTCATTTTCCCAATTTTCAAGGAGGGCAGCCGGTGCTATAATCAAAGCGCTGCGGTGCAAAAGGCCCATTTCTTTCAGGCGGAGCATTACGGCAATGGCCTGTATGGTTTTGCCTAAACCCATATCATCGGCAAGAATGCAGCCGAAGCCGGCACGGAAAAGGGACATTACCCAATTAAAACCCCTCTGCTGGTAGGGCCGAAGCCGGCCGTGCAATTCGGCGCTCATCTCTTTAAGGTCGCCCCAGTTATCCTGGGGATTGCCGCCTTGTGTGCCAACCTGGTCAGAGGCCGGGGATACCTGCCCATCGACAAAGAGCCTTTCCATAACTGCCCTGGCGTCGACGGACAACACTGAGTTCCCTGCCAAGTGTGCCTTGATAAATTCCTGGGTTTGCAGGCGCTGAGCGGCGCTTTCTTCCTGTTTGCCGCCTTCCTTATCTGCTTCAGCCGCTTCGCTTTCCTGTATGCTCTGCATAGCTTTCCAGCTTTTGTAGGCTGTTTTAAAGAGCTCTTTTAGCTCGAGCGGGTCGATGCAGATATAGCGGCCGCGGAACTGGACTACCCGGGACTTCTGGCTTAAAATATCTTCAAATTCTTCTTTTGAAACAGTCTGTCCTTCAAGCTGAACTTCCCAGTGCCAGTCGAGAATC
Source organism: Spirochaetaceae bacterium (assembly GCA_031262035.1). Lineage (GTDB taxonomy): Bacteria > Spirochaetota > Spirochaetia > Treponematales > Breznakiellaceae > JAISIL01. Next base: position 2,555 of record JAISIL010000089.1, read on the forward strand.
TCGGGCAGGTTGAGGGATGAGACAAGATTCCCCGCGCTCGCTCCGCCTTCGCGGGTCTTTGCTACAGCGACCAGCTTGGGCTTCATCTGTTTTTTCATCACCTTGGGCAGGGCGACTTCGATACCCTGCTCTTTGAGAAGCCCCGCGGCGCTGCCGAGAAAAGCTATCATCTTATCTTCACTAATACGGATAGAAACACGATTGAGGAGCCCCTGCAGAGCGGGAAGATAGCGGGCGAGGGCCAGCGGCGTCTGCAAAACACCGGCCAGACTGAAGGCCTTCGCCGCTTCCTTAAGGGAAAGATACTTACCGTCGGCAGTGAGAACATCCATCGAAAGAAAAAAACCGCCCTCCAGAGTGGAGACGGGCTTTAGGGTGAGCCGGTATCGAAAGGCCGGCCTGTCGTGAAAATCATAAAACACCCTATAATATACTGAAAGGCTTGACAAAAGTCAAGTGGTTTTTTATTTCGCAATTAAAAATTCAAGCCTCGCGTACGGGGGACAGGACAATCTTTTGTTCGGGCTAGTTGAAAGTTCCGCCTTCGGCGGCGTCTTGATATGATGCCTGCCGACAAAGCGATGACAGCAACTTTCAA
>JAISIL010000136.1 GCA_031262035.1 Spirochaetaceae bacterium
TGTCCGCGGCGCTGGCCGCCGAGAATAAAGCCGCTGAGGAACAAGGCCGCGCTTCCCGGCCTCCCCTGGTTATCCTGGGGAACGAAGAAACGGGGATTCCTGAAAAACTGGTGAAACTGTGCTCATACACGGCGAGAATCCCCGGCGCGGGGAATGTGGAAAGCCTTAATGTGTCTGTGGCGGCGGCAATTATTATGGAACGGCTGTCTAATTAAGTGAACATGGCAAAGTGAATTCTCCGGTGGTCTCGACTGGCTCGACCACCGATTTCCAAAGACAGCATTATGCTCAACCGCTCTCCAAAAGGCACAATAACTGTGCCGCCATCAAAAAGTATTTCTCACCGTGCATTAATTTGCGCTGCTTTATCAGGCAAATATAATTTCAGAGCATCAATTAAAAACCTTGCCCAAAGTGATGATATAGAAGCAACTCAACAATGCCTGCAAAACATCATCAACAATAAGCGGACACTGGATTGCGGCGAATCAGGTTCGACACTGCGGTTTCTTTTACCCATTGCGGCAAGCTTAGGCGGCAAATGGAAATTCAGCGGGCATGGCAGGCTTATGGAACGGCCTTTAACCGTATATGAAAAACTTTTTCCTGAACATGGTGTTACCATTCATAAAGAAAATGATTGCATTACAATAGAAGGAAAATTACAGGGCGGCCTTTTTACATTGCCGGGAAATATCAGTTCGCAATTTATAAGCGGCCTTTTAATGGCCCTGCCGCTACAGCCTTCGGGAACAGAACATAAAATCAGTCTTTCATCAGCGCTTGAATCGGCCTCTTATGTTGATTTAACAATAGATGTAATGTCATCTTATGGTGTTCAAATTGAAACAAAAGATACTGTATATACGGTGCAGGGCGGACAAAAATATATTGATACCGGTTTTACCATTGAAGCCGATTATTCACAGGCTGCATATTTTCTTTCTGCCGCCGCATTGGGCTGCAATATCGAAGTTGCAGGTTTATCAGAAAACAGTAAACAGGGCGACAGGAAAATCCTGCAAATTTTAAAAGAGATGGGGCCGGAATTAAAAGGTATTACTATTGATGCAAGTGATATTCCCGACCTGATTCCTCCGCTTGCAGCCCTTGCCTCTTTTTGCAAAGGGACAACACAGATTGTGCATGCTGAACGTTTGCGTCTTAAAGAAAGCGACCGTCTTGCATCTCTATGTGCAATGCTCGGCGGCCTTGGCGCTGATATAAAAGAAACAGAAGACGGCCTAATCATCAATGGAAGAAAAACAATAAGGGGCGGAAATGCCGATTCCTGGAACGACCACCGCATCGCTATGGCCGCAGCATTAGCTTCAATCCGCTGTGATACACCGGTAATAGTAACAGGATATGATTGTGTCCGAAAATCCTATCCGGATTTTTGGAAAGACTGGTTAGGAAAAGGGAGTGCAGAAAAATGAACACTTGGGGAAATGTTTTAAAACTATCCATTTTTGGCGAATCGCATGGGCCTGCAATTGGCATTACCATCGGCGGGTATCCGCCGGGGATTGTTATTGATGCAGATTTTATTGCAAGCGAAATGGCAAGGCGGGCGCCGGGACAGGGCAGCCACATAACGGCACGAAAAGAGGCCGACCATGTGCAGATTTTAAGCGGCATCAAAGATAATGTATCAGAGGGCTCGCCCATTTGCGGCATAATCACCAACACCGGCCAGCATTCAGATGATTATAAAAACATTCCATTCAGGCCGGGGCATGCAGACGAAACTGCGTTTATAAAATATAAGGGTTTTGCCGATATGCGCGGCAGCGGACATTTTTCGGGCCGCATCACAGCGCCGCTTGTTTTTGCAGGGGCGCTTGCCAAAATTGCATTAAAAAAAGCGTTTAACACAGAAATAAACGGAAAAATTGTCCGTATTGCAGGCGAAACTGATGAAACAAAGTTTATGGACAGTATCGATGCGGCAAAAAAAGAAGGCGATTCGCTAGGCGGCATAATTGAAGTGGCAGCAGTAAATGTGCCCGGCGGATTAGGCGAGCCTTTTTTTACTTCTGCCGAAAGTCATATTGCAGAACTTTTATTTTCAGTGCCTGCGGTAAAGGGCGTCGAATTTGGCAGCGGCTTTAATATGGCAGAGATGAAAGGAAGTGAGGCAAACAGGGACAATCATAATGGCGGCATCTTGGGCGGCATTACAAACGGCAAACCGCTCATTGTCCGTGTGTGCATAAAACCGACGCCATCAATTGCAAAAGACGGCGTTACAGGCCGGCATGACCCCTGCATCGTTCCCCGCGCTCTGCCTGTAATAGAAGCCTGTGCAGCATTGGCCTTATTGGATTTATCATTTGAAGCACAGAGGTATTCGCCATGGATAAAATAGTGTTAATCGGTATGCCGGGATCTGGGAAGACTACATTGGGAAAGGAGCTCACGCAAAGCCGCAAAGCCGCAAAGGTTGTAGATACAGATACTGAGGTTGAGAAAACCGAGCAATTATCAATTTCAAATATTTTTAGAAATAAAGGAGAGCAGTATTTTCGAGATGTAGAAAGTAAAATACTTGAACAACAACTTTGCGGCTCCGCGTCTTTGCGTGAGATATTGATTATTTCAACAGGCGGCGGCATTGTGTTAAGGCAGAAAAACATCGATTTAATGCGAGAACATGCTTTTGTTATTTTTATTGACCGGCCTATTGATGAAATTATCGAAAGTGTTACCTACAATAACGACCGCCCGCTTCTTGGTTCAAAAGATGATTTGCTGCGATTATATAACGAACGTATTGACTTGTATAGAAATGCTACACATGTTACTATTAGTAACAATATTGAAGAACTGGAAATGGTAATTCAATTAAGCGGTGCGTATGGAAACTATGCAGTTGTTGGCGACCCAATTGCACATTCTATTTCACCAGAACTGCATAATAATACTTTTAAGAAATTAGATATAAACGAACATTATTTTGCTGCCCTTATTAAAAGCAAATATTTAAATAGTGCAATGAAAACATTTCGTGCCGGAAGTATGCAGGGTTTAAATGTTACTATTCCGCATAAACTTGAAATGGCAAAACTCGTCGACGAACTAAAAGATGATGCCATAACAAGCAGGGCTGTGAACACGGTGGTTAAAAAGAACGGCAAACTGTATGGTTACAATACTGATATGGAAGGTTTAAAACGCGCACTTTCTAAACAGGGTGTGCAATATAAAGACAGTAATATTATAGTCATTGGAAGCGGCGGAGCTGCAATGGGCATTGTGCAAAAAGCACAAGATGAAGGTGCGGCAAGTATCACTATCTTTTGCAGGCATCCTGAAAGAATCTCACGAAAAGCCGCATCTGCATGTATGCCACAGGTGCAAAGATTTTCTATACTTTGCGACTTTGCGGCTTTGCGTGAGATTAATATCCTTATCAACGCTACACCGCTGGGTATGCAAGGCTATGATAGCGATTTTGATGACCTATCTTTCATCAAGGCGCTTCCCAAAGACGCTTTTGTTTGCGACCTGGTTTATAATCCGCCTGAAACAAAACTGCTTAAGGCGGCCAGGGCGGCAGGGCTTCGCTGTTGCAATGGTTATGATATGTTAGTAAATCAGGCCTTAATTGCCGATGAATTATTTTTAGGAGGAATAAATGGCTGAAAAATATCCATTATCGGGACGAAATGGCAGGGAAAACGCCATTGTAGAAATTGGGCAAGGCTCATGCAAGATAGGCGGCGGCCATTTTGCCGTTATTGCAGGCCCCTGTTCTGTGGAAAGTGAAGAACAGGTTTTAAGCATTGCAAAAGAGGTGAAGCGTTGCGGGGCATCAATGCTGCGCGGCGGGGCATTTAAACCCCGTTCTTCCCCCTATTCTTTTCAAGGGCTGGGGCTTGACGGGCTGGAACTTTTAAAAATGGCAAAAGAAAAAACCGGCCTTCCCATTGTCACAGAAATTATGTCAACAGAATACCTTAAAGATTTTGCAGAAGATGTTGACCTTATTCAAATTGGCGCACGGAACATGCAAAATTTTTCGCTTTTAAAAGAAGTAGGAAAACTAAACAAACCGGTGCTCTTAAAACGCGGTCCTTCATCAACAATCGATGAACTTTTGAATGCGGCAGAATATGTGTTAAGAGGCGGTGCAGAAGTGATACTCTGCGAGCGCGGTGTGCGCACTTTTGAAACAGCAACACGAAACACACTTGATATTTCAGCCGTGCCGGTGTTAAAAGAAAAATCGCATCTGCCTGTTGTGGTGGACCCCAGCCATGGAACCGGTTATTGGAATTATGTAGAAGCAATGGCATTGGCAGCCACTGCGGCAGGCGCCGACGGCCTTATCATCGAAGTGCACAGCAATCCGGCCGAGGCCTGGTGCGACGGGCAGCAGTCTATCACTCCGGCGCTGTTTTGTAAACTAATGCAAAAGATTAATGCAGTCAGAGCAACACTAAATAATTTAGGAGGAATATAATTATGGAATTACAAGTTATGCGGGAATCAATTGATGCAATAGACAAGGAATTGATTGCCCTCTTTGAAAAACGAATGGCTATTGCCAAAACAATCGGCAATTACAAAAGGGATAAAAACCTTTCCATTCAAGATGCAAAACGGGAAATTGATATTACCCAAAGAGCAGCAGATAGTGTTCAGCCTGAAATAAAAGGCGAGGCCGGTATGTTTATGCGGCAGACTATTGCACTCTCCCGTTTGTATCAACAGCGGAACCTGATTACAGGCGATGACGCCCTGCTTCCCCCGCCTGTAGAACCAAAACAGACGACGGCAAAGCAGAAATTGCGCATTGCCTATTCGGGAGTAAAAGGGGCATGGGGAGAAGCTGCTACAGCAAAACTCTTTCCCGATGCAGAACACATTGGTGTAGAACATTTTATCGATGTATTTGAGGCGATAAACGGCGATTGCGATTACGGTGTCGTTCCCATTCAAAATTCCCGCACCGGGGCCATTGGCGAAACCTACGACCTCTTAAGGCGTTATGGTTCTTATATCGTTAAACGCACACAAATTGAAATCAAACAATGTCTGCTTGGCCTTAAAGATGCAGAAATCCGTGACATTCGCGAAGTCCATTCACACCCTGAGGGCTTTAGCCAGTGCGAGCGTTTTCTTTCGGACAAAAGTTGGGATTTAATTCCCTGTAGTAACACGGCAGTGGCTGCAAAAAAGGCATCTGAGTCTGGCAGCAAGAAAATTGCCGCCATCGGCTCCCGTTATGCGGCGGAAACCTACGGACTTGATATTATTGCCCCTGATATTATGGATTCAAATAATAACCGGACAACCTTTGCCTGCATACGCCGTGTGCCTGAGTATAATTCAGGCGACGGCTTTATATCTCTGACTTTTTCTGCGGCACACCGTTCAGGCTCTCTCTGCGAAGCGCTTCTTCCTTTTTATGCAGCAGGTATCAACCTGACACGAATAGAATCACGACCTTCGAGCACCCCGGATAGTTATCGTTTCTTTGTAGAAATTGCTGGCAACATACTCGACCCCGAAGTGATAAGCACCCTGCGGCAAGTCGAAGCGGCAACAGCCTATATGGAAGTAACAGGATGTTATAGTTATGTGTAAAATAAAAATAATAAACGGCCCAAACTTGAATATGCTTGGGCAAAGAGAGCCTGGCATTTACGGCAGCGCCACATTATCTGACATTGAAAAGATGATTCAAAATGAGGCCGAGAAAGAGCATATCGAAACGGCCTTTTTCCAAAGCAATAGCGAAGGTGATATAGTGAGCGCCATTCAGGCTGCCCAAACCGAAGGGGTAGACGGCATTATCCTCAATGCCGGAGCCTATACCCATTACAGCATCGCCATTCGGGACGCCATTGCCGCCATAACAGTTCCGGTAGTAGAGGTGCATTTAAGCAATGTCTATGCACGGGAAGATTTTCGACATATATCAGTTATCTCCCCGGTCTGTAAAGGAGTAATCGCCGGTTTTGGCCCCGCAAGTTACCTCCTTGCAATGCAGGCGTTCATCATAAAAGGAAGCTGATTTCCAAAATTAGGTGAAACAGGAGGATTATCCATGATAAAGACTTCATCCTTTCTTTTGTTCGTCTTACCTCGGCGCTTGGTTTAAAAGTGAGACTCTCTGTATAATATACAATACCACTGAGGTGCAGTCGCGTGGATTGCCGCGTGCATTGCAATTCCTGCAAGCTGGAAAGATGCCCGTGGCCGTATTCGGGTGGAGCCTGCGATTCCCGGCCTGGGCGATTTAGGTTTTTCCGTGCAGCCCCGCACTTTTGAATCGGAGGTGATTCCTCTTGATGAAGAAAATACAGCGATTCGCAGCGAGGAGACTGCTGAAAAAACAGCGCAATCCAAGACACTGAACGATTTGCTTAATTCGAGGGGCAACACCGTATATACTTACGAAGCCTTTAAGGCGCCGCTTGCCTCGACAAGGCGCACTTCGCAATATGGCGAACAAAGGGTCTTTGTGTATACAGACGGGCGAAGGGCCCCTGCGGTGCATGCCGGTGTCGATTACGGCGTTCCAAAAGGCACCGAGGTCTATGCATCGGCGGCAGGCAGGGTGCGAATGGCGGTTTTTCGTATAAACACCGGCAATTCGGTTGTGATTGAGCATCTTCCCGGCCTGTATTCCTGTTATTATCACCTTGACAGCATGGATGTCCAAGAAGGCGATGAGGTGAAGCAGGGCCAGCGAATCGGGCTTTCCGGGGCAACAGGCCTTGCAACCGGGCCGCACCTTCATTGGGAGATCCGCCTGAACGGCGAAAACGCCGACCCCGATGCATTTACCCAAGGGCCCCTGTTGCCCTAGGTTTAATGCCTACCTAATAAATCTCTCACAAAGACACAAAGGACACAAAGTTTCTTCCTTTGTGTCCTTTGGTGCCGGGTACTTTTTTTGCTTATTATAGAATATTCGTGGGATTATTCGTGTCGGCGAAGCCGATTCGTGTATATTCGTGGTTGTAAATTTTTAAATGATTTTGCCCTTGGCCTCCTTGGCAAAGAGCATGATGACAAAACCGGCGACGACAAAGCCTCCAAAGGCCAGTTGCAGGGCAAAATAGTTTGTTCCAAAGAGGTTTGCAAGCCCAAGAAGGATAGCGCCGCCGATATTTCCGGCAAGAAGCATCATTCCTTCGCTGGTTCCTTCGCTTACCGGGTAACAGGCTTCCGCAGAATAGGTCATCATTACCGGGGAAGCACCGATGCCGAAAAGACCGAACAGGCCGATGGAAAGGGTCAGCATTACCACGCTGTGCGACAGCAGCACAAGGAAGAGGCCTGCACCGGCGACCGCAACACCGAGGAGCACATAGGGAAGACGCTTTTGGCCCTTGCTCTTGTCCGAAAGCAGTGGAATAATCAGTCCGCCGACAAGGCCCAAGGCAAGAACGATAGCGCCAATCAGGCCGACTTCTACGGAAGTGACATTTTCGCCGCCGAAAAATTTGAGAATAGGCTCTATCAGGGTAAAGATAGCATTGAAGATACCGAGGAGCAGGGTGTAGGACAGCGCACAGAGGACAAAATTCTTCTTTTTAAAGAGCGCCTTGATGCCTTCGCCAAAGGGCGAGCGATAACTTTCTTCTTCGGCACAGGGCGGGGTAGGGGGCGCTTCGCGGGTAAATACGACATAAACCACACAGATACCGGCCGTAATGTAGCCCCAGATTTGTAGCATGGCCTTTATGTCTATGCCGTTTCGCAGTTGCACCGGTACCACAATCATGCCAATCATCATGCCGATGATGGTGGGGAGGACGCCCATGCTGTTTGCAATAGCCCTTTCGTTCACCGGGAACCATTTCCCGGCAACAAGGCCCATCGAATTGATGATAAAGGGCTGTGCAATAGCGAAAATGATAGTAGCAATGAGCACCACCGTGTAGTTATCGCCCCAGATGCCCCGGATAATGGCCCCGATACCCATAAGGATTGCCCCCAGGCTGACGCTCTTCCGGTAACCGTATTTTTCGAACATGGCCATCGAGGGCACCGAAATAATTACCACGCCGAGCATAAAGATGATGGAAAAGAGGCTGATGGCAGAAGTCTGCGCGGCCTCTCCGGCAAAGCCGTAATATTCCCCGGCGGCCAGTGTAATAGAAAAGAAATTTGCCCACATGATTTGAATTGCCGTGTTCAGCAAAAAATACAGGCCTAAAACCACCCAACGATAGGGATATACCTTATAAGCAGCTTGCTTCGAAACTTCCATTGAATAAAGCCTCCTTTTTTAATAGCAGACTATTATAGCACGGAATAGAAAAAAGTGCAACATAAAAAGAATTTTTATCTTGACAAAGAAAGTCTTTTTATATATATTTATTGTATGAAACACTTCCGCTGCCTCGACTTGGTGATGGCGGCCTTTGTTGCAATACTCATCACCAGCAATGTGGCCTCCTCGGCAAAGATTGTCGACCTGGGCTTTTCGCTTTTCACTATTCCCCTTGCCTTTGACGGCGGGACCCTTCTGTTCCCCTTCTCCTATATTTTTGGCGATATTTTAACCGAAGTTTATGGTTTCAGGGCAAGCAGGCGGGTGATTTGGGTGGGTTTTGCCGCCTTGGTCCTGTCTTCTTCGGTTTTTGCCCTCCTGGGAGCGCTGCCTGCCGATGCAGCCTGGGAAACCTATGCGGGAACAGGAGCCTACAATGCCATTTTAGGCGGAATGAGTGCCTTTGGCTTGGTTTTTGCCAGCATTTTGGGCTTTTTGGCCGGTGAATTCAGCAATTCCATTGTGCTTTCCCGCATGAAGGTCCTTATGAACGGCCGTTTTCTCTGGATGCGGACAATCGGAAGCACCCTTGTCGGGCAATTGTTCGACAGCCTCATCTTCGTGCTGGTAGCCTGTGCGGCAGGGGTTTTCGGCTGGGAGCTTTGGCTGAGCCTTTTTCTAACCAACTATATCCTTAAAACCCTTATCGAAGTGCTTATGACCCCGGCAACCTATGGTGCAGTGCATCTTTTAAAGAAAATTGAACAGGTGGATGTTTACGACCGGGGCATTCGCTATAATCCCTTCGCCTTTCTTATGCCCGGCGAGGGAAGACTAAAAAAAAATCCGGATAATATCAATTACGCTTGACAAATCGTAAAATATAGATTATAATAGGGGTAAATGGTAGTGATGAAACAAAAGTTTTTTTCAATAATTATATCAGTATTTTTGGCGCTTTTTGTCGTCCTTCCTCTTGTTGCACAGACTGCTGAATCAACCATGAGCAGCGGTTTATGGGATATAGCGATGGTCCGCGATGGCCTTGTGCTTACCGGATACAAGGGGGATTCCACAAACATCCAGTTGCCCGACCGCTGGGGCGGTTTCCCGGTCATTGGTGTGCAAGGCAGCCTTGAGGTTGATACAAACGGCGTCGTCACCGCAATCAAAAGCGCTATTCCTTCCGATAATGTAAGCTCCCTTTTTGTGCCCAATGGTTTTACCAGCATCGGGGACGGCGCTTTCTATAATAATAAACTCGGCCAACTCACTCTGCCCGAAGGAATTACCGCAATCGGCACCGGCGCCTTTGCCTATAACGAGCTTACCGAGCTTGCCCTGCCCTCGACGATTATCTATGTTGGCGATGGGGCCTTTCAATACAATCAACTGACTAAGGTGCAGCTACCGGCAAAGCTCAATTTTATTGGAGACAGCGCCTTTTATGCCAATGCGATTACTATGCTGAGCCTTCCTGCCGGAGTCACGAGCGTCGGCGACTATGCTTTTTGCAGTAATAACCTCAGCTCCCTGCAATTATCCGCCAGCCTGAGCAATATTGGCCAGTGGGCCTTTGCTTATAATCTTCTCAGTGCCATTGAAATACCCCTGGGCCTCCAGACCCTGGGCGATTGGAGTTTTGCCTTTAATGCTCTGTATTCGGTGGTTTTTCCGGCAAGCGTCACGGAAATTGGGCCCTATGCCTTTTATAATAATCAGATTGCAAGCCTTTCCATTCCGGCAAGCGTTATCGAGATTGGCGCCTGGGCCTTTGCCTACAATGCGCTCACCGGTATCACGCTTCCGGCAAGTCTTGATGTGATACCCGACGGCGCCTTCTATAATAACTCGCTCAGCGTCATAACCATTCCGGCCAGCGTGAGCAAGATTGGGTCGCAGGCCTTTGTCAATAATCCATTGACGACGATAACCATGCCGGCAAATGTTGAATTGAATTCGTCTTTTCCCAATGATTTTGATGTAATATACCGAAATAATTCTCAGCGTGCAGGCCGCTACACCCTTTCCAACGGCGTATGGTACTTTCAATAAAAGGCGCGCAGATAGCAGATGTCTACTCAGGTGTATTTCGTCAGGCTGATGTTTTTATTGAAGATGGCATCATAATAGAAGAAAGAGATGCGGGCGGAGCCAATACTGTTGATGAAACGATTGACGCCTCGGGGAAATACCTGCTTCCCGCCTTTATTGATAGCCACATACACATTGAATCATCCTTTTTAAAGCCCTCGGAATTAGGGAGGCTCCTTCTACCTCATGGCACCGGCACTATTATTAGTGACCCGCACGAAATTGTCAATGTCTGCGGCCTTGCCGGCCTTGATTGGATGCTGGAAGATGCAAAAAATGCCCCCATCGATATAAAATTTGCCATGCCCTCCTGTGTTCCCGTTACCGCCTTTGAGGACAATGGAACAGAGCCGGTGACTGCAGCCTTAATGGAAAAATACTTTGCCGACCCTGCCTATAAGGATCGCATAATTGCCCTGGGCGAAGTGATGAACTATAAGGCCGTCATTGTAGGCGATACCGACATGCAGCAGAAGCTGTCCCTCGCCAAACGCTACGGAAAGATAATTGACGGCCACAGCCCCGGCCTTAAAGGCCCTGATTTGCAGAAATATGCCTCTGCCGGCGTGCAAACAGACCATGAATGTTCTACCCAGGAAGAAATGCAGGAACGTTTAGCCCTGGGCATGTATGTGCAGCTCCGTTATGGTTCTGCCGCAAAGAATATGCTGAATCTCCTGCCGGGCTTAGTTAAGGATGATGTAAAAAATTTCCGGCATTGCTTGTTATGCACCGATGACCTCAGTGTAGAGACAATTACAGAAGAAGGCCACATCGATAATCTGCTCCGGCTAGCGGTAGCCCATGGCCTCCCTGCAATAGAGGCAGTGCGAATGGTCACCCTGAATGCAGCCGAGTGTTACGGCCTAAAAGACAGAGGCGCCATGGCCCCCGGCCTCCGTGCCGACTTAGTGCTGGTGGATGATGTGAGGGATTTCCGGGTTTTCCGGGTATTCAATAGCCACGAACGACACAAACAGCACGAACCTTTTGAACAAATTCCGGAACATAACCTGAAATATACGATTAATATCAAGGATTTTGGGGTTGATAAATTGAAGGTTGATGTTGATTCCCCGGTTATCGGGGTGCATCCGGATACATTAATCACGGATTGGGGTGTATGGGCGGATAATTATCCGCCCATACGTAGGGGCAGGTTTAAAACCTGCCCCTACATGCCACACGGTAACCCGAATGGCATACCACACAATGCCCCGAATAAAATTGCCGTCATTGAACGCCACCGGGGAACAGGCCTTGCCTCGGCGGCCTTGGTTCAGGGCTTTGGTTTGCAGGAAGGGGCTATTGCGCAAAGTATTGCGCATGATTCGCATAACATTATTGCCTTAGGCGCTGATGGCCTTAATGGTTCTACCGATAAGGACATGGTCTTTGCGGTCAGGCGGCTTGAGGCGCTGAATGGGGGAATTGTCATTGTGGCAGACGAAAAGGTGCTTGCCGAATTGCCCCTTTCCATTGCCGGTCTGGTAAGCAGCCTTCCCGGGGAGCAGGTTGCCGAAAAATTTAAGGCCATAAAGGCAGCCACAGAAGAACTGGGTATGCCGCCTTCCTTTGAGCCTGTGTTAAACCTTGCCTTTATGTCATTAATTGTTATCCCGCACCTGAAAATAACCTGCCGTGGCCTCTTTGATGTAGACAGGTTTACATTCCTTAAATAGTAGTCAATAAATAGCAGGTTTTTACATAAATTCAAGATACTTTCTTCGGGACTCAACCAAAGAGCGTAATTCAGAAAGCATCGATTTATCAACTTCTTCTGCAATGGGAAAGATATATTTGACTGTTTCTTCGGTGTAACGGTCGATAAATTTCCTGTCTATAACAAAACCCAGGGCTATCATGTTAGAGATACGGTCTGCTACCTTAAGGATTTTTGCATTACGGCTGCCCTGCTGGTAAATCCGGGTAAGGAATGCCGGCTTGGTCTCGTTTGCCTGCCGGGTAACCTCCAGCACAAGGTTGTAGACCTGCGGGCTTTCAAAATCGACTGTGAGCAGAAGATTATGGTTAAAGTCAGGCACATCTTCGATAAGGTCATGCACCACAGAGGCCTTTAAGAGCACAGAATCGATATAGCCATAGTCGATAAGGGTTGCCATGGTGTCAATTTGATGCCGGAACATATTGCCGCCGCCCTCACGGGTCTTACCGATAAGTGCTGTGGCAAGCTGCATATAGGGTGCAAGGAAGACGCTCTTCAGACGGAGCATCTCGCCTCTAGACATATTAGTTTCTTCCATACTAGCCGTTCATCCCCTTGATGTATGATTGCAGCTTTTCGCTCCGCTGCTTCGCTTCCACCAGCTTGGCCTTTTCCTGCTCCACCAATTCAGGCGGTGCCTTCGCGGTAAAAGCCTCGTTCGAAAGCCTTTGTTCCAGGCCTGCCGTATATTTTGCCGTGTTTGCCAGCTCCTTCTCAAACTTTTGTTTCAAGGCCGACATATCAATTACATCAGCAAGATAGAGGTGGGCTTCCCAGCCTGTTCCGATAAGAGATATTGTATTCTCACGCGAAGGCGCGGAGGCGCGGAGGTCTAGTTCACCAATATTGGCGAGGAGCTTCACTAATTCTTGTTGTTCGTTTAGGAAGGAAGATTTTGATGAATCGGCGACATTCACATCCACCTTGATTTTCTTATCCGGCGGCACAGTGAATTCTGAACGGAGCGTTCGAATCTTTGTTACTAACTCTTGCAAAAACCCAAATTCAGCCTCAGCCTCTTGGTCATTACGAGACTCATCGTATTGTGGATAAGGAGATGTAACCAACAAACCCCTTCCTACCTCCTCCTTGCTACTTCCTACTTTATCATATATCTCCTCAGACACAAATGGAAGCAAGGGATGCACCAGACGCAGCGACTCCTCCAGCACATCAAGCAACACAGTCACCGCTCTGTTCTTCTCAGCCTCATCCCCGGCACGCATGGAAAGCTTGCTTGCTTCGACATACCAGTCGCAGAAATCATTCCAAAAATATTCATAGGCGGTCTGTGAGGCGTCGTTAAAACGGTAGCCCATAAGGGCCTCGTTCATTGCTTTTGCCGTCCCGTTCAGGCGGCTGTATATCCAGCGGTCGGCAGGCTTTAATGCAGGTTTGTCGACCAGTTCACGGCCTTCAAGGTTCATCAGAATATAACGGCTTGCATTCCAGATTTTATTGGCAAACTTTGAACCGACCTTAAATGATTCTTTATCAAGCAGAATATCCTGACCCTGTGCACAGAGGAAGGCTAGGGTAAAGCGGAGAGCATCGGCGCCATACTCTTTGATAATTTCCAGCGGGTCAACCCCGTTCCCCAAACTCTTGCTCATTTTCCGGCCCTGCTTGTCGCGAATAAGGCCGGTGATAACAATATCATGGAAGGGCGCCTTCCCGGTAAATTCCAGCCCGGCCATTATCATACGGGACACCCAGAAGAAGATAATATCAAAACCGGTAATAAGGGTCGTAGTGGGGTAGTATTTGTAGAAGTCAGGCGCTTCACCCCCCCACCCAGCCTCCCCCGCAAGGGGGGAGGGGCAATCTGGTAGAGGATGCTCCCAGCCCATTGTGCTAAATGGCCAGAGCCAGGAAGAAAACCAAGTATCAAGAACATCAGGGTCCTGATGCAAATGCGATTTGTCAGCCCCACAGTAAGGACATTTTTCAGGCTCAGTTCGCGAAACAATAACCCCTACTTCACCATCCTTCCTACTTCCTACTTCCTCCTTCCTACTTTGTTCACAGTTATCACAATACCACGCAGGAATCCTATGCCCCCACCAAATTTGCCTTGAAATGCACCAATCGCGAATATTTTCGAGCCAATTACGGTAGGTGTTTTCCCATTTGCGGGGAAAAAACTCAATTTCGCCGGCCCGCCATGCAGCCAAGGCCTTTTCGGCAAGGGGTTTCATGCGGACAAACCATTGTTCAGACAAAAAAGGTTCAATAACCGTGTTGCAACGATAACAATGCCCCACCGAATGCTTGATTTTCTCGTCTTTTATGAATAAATCCTGGGCTTTCAGGTCTTCAATAACGGCTTTTCGTGCATCTTTCACATTCATTCCCCGGTATTTTTCGGGAACAGTATTGTTTAGGCTGCCGTCGGGGTTCAAAATATTGATAACCTCAAGGCCATGCCGCTTCCCAATTTCCCAGTCGGCAGGCGAATGTGCCGGTGTTACCTTCAGACAGCCGGTTCCAAAGTCCTTATCAACTTCATGGTCCGCAATTACCGGAATCTGCCTGCCGGTGAGGGGCAGTTCCAGCATCTTCCCCACAAGGGCCTTGTAGCGCTCATCTTCAGGATTAACCGCAACGGCGGTATCGCCCAGTAGGGTTTCGGGGCGGGTGGTGGCTATGGTAAGATAGGTGGTCTCGACAGGCTCGACCACCGAATCGCCCCCGGTGGTTGAGCTTGTCGAAACCACCTTGTATTTAATATAATACATCCCCCCGTTTTCATCCCAGTGGTCTACCTCATCGTCGGCAAGGGCGGTGCCGCAACTGGAGCACCAGTTCACCAGATACTGCCCTTTATATAGAAGATTGCGCTCATAGAGGGACACAAAAACTTCGCGGACGGCCTTGGAACAGCCTTCATCCATAGTAAAGCGTTCGCGGCTCCAATCGCAGGAGGCTCCCATCTTTTTTAACTGTTGGACAATAATTGCATGGTGTTCTTCTTTGACCTTCCAGGTTTCTTCTATAAATTTTTCGCGGCCCAGGTCGAAACGGGTTTTGCCTTTTTCTTTGAGCCTTCTTTCAACAACATTCTGGGTGGCAATGCCTGCATGGTCGGTGCCGGGCATCCAGAGGGTAGGCTCGCCCTTCATACGATGGTAGCGAATGCTGATATCTTCAAGAGAGGACTGGAGTGCATGCCCCAGGTGCAAAATGCCTGTTACATTAGGCGGGGGAATAACATTAACGAAGGGCTTTTTTTTCTTGCCCTGTTCAGCGGCACTGTCGGCCGGACAAGTTTCGGGCTTAAAGGCCCCTGCTTCTTCCCACTGCTTGTAAATCCGGTCTTCAAAAGAGGCCGGATTGTATGATTTCTCTAGCTCCACGGCATGCATAAATTCTTACACTCCTAAACAATTATTCTAGCTGTTTTGCCCAAAAGCTGCAATCCCCTCTTGGGTAAGGGCATCGCAGCGTTCGTTCCAACGGTTACCGGCATGGCCTTTTACCCAAATCCATTGGATTTGAAGGCCGACCGCTGCAAATTCCGCTTGCAGGGCATCGAGTTTAAGCCAGAGTTCGAGGTTTTTTACCGGGCTTTTATCCGCGGTGCGCCAGTGTTTTGCCTTCCAGCCGGACATCCATTGGGTCATACCCTTTTGCAGATACTGGGAGTCGGTAAAAACACGGAGTTCTGTTAAAGGAGGCCGGACCAAAGCGGCTGCTTCGCCCTTGGATATATCGCTCAGGGCAAAAATGGCAGCGGAAAGTTCCATGCGGTTGTTTGTTGTTGCCGCCTCGCCGCCGTATTTTTCGGTAAGGCATGTTTCCGCTTTGGCTGCAAAGCCATTGGCCGCTTCGGGTCTACCGGCTTGTTCAATAATAACATAGCCCCAGCCGCCCGGGCCGGGGTTTCCTGAGCAACCGCCGTCGGTGTAAATATCAAGTTTCATAACAAGCCTTTTAGGATAAGGTCATACCCAGTTGTTCGGCAATAAGGCCGGCGAGGGTCTTTGCTTCGTCTTCGGTAAGGGTAACGCCCTTTCCCATTTTTTCATGGTCGGGTGCCCATTCACGAATATCATACTTTGGCTGCCTGCCATTCCAGGACACCAGATTCAGCTCCTTCATCCAGCCGCCCCGTGCCTCGGCCAGAGTGCCAATCCTTTTGGTAATTTCAAATGTAATGCTGTCTGCCATTGCTTTGTTTCTCCTGAATGTATTGTAGTCGTATGCTGTGTTTGTTGCAAGGGCTGAAATGGGGAAAAATTCATGCAGGGCAAAATCATTTAACTTTGAAATCATAAAAAACAACCACGAATAACACGAATGGCCTTCGGCCCAACATCATAAACTTAAGCCTCAGTAGCTGGGTTTGAGGTTGCATTTGTATTTGTTTGAAGTATTCCACTTTCGCGGCCTTCCTGATAA
>JAISIL010000126.1 GCA_031262035.1 Spirochaetaceae bacterium
TATTAAATTAATTATACTAGTATTTCTTAAAGATTCTACTATTTATCTTGTTTCAGACTGGTTAAGCATAACACAACATCATAATACCGGGCCTAGTTCATTTGGGTCTCTTATTGGATTTAGTAGTAGCCATTCTGTAATATCTGTTTTACCTTCATTTTTTATAAACATTATTTTATACCTTTTTTTTAATCGCCTTCATATTAAACCATGGCTTACTAGTAGAGCTATTAGTTTAAGTATAGCTGGAAATACTTGTTTTGCAATAGATAAGCTATTATTTGGATATACAAATGATTATATTCATTTACAACAATTTGCTTATTTTGATTTGAAAGATATTTATTTATTATTGTCCACCTGTATAATAATACAGATTCAAATATACATAGCAAATAAAATAATTAAAATGGGAGAAAAAAGATTATTCTTTGTTATTAGGCAAGAGATAATTAAAATAAAAAATAAATTATGTAAAAGATGCATCGTTGAAAAAGAGGAGAAAAACTAATGGGATCACAGCTGCAGCTGCTGCTGCAACTTATGCACTTCAGAAGTTAATTGACAAGAGGGTGCTGTATATATAGCATCCTCTTAAATAAGGAGGAATTATGAATATATCATTAAAAATTTTATTTTGTATTTTAAAAATTTCAATTTTGTGTTCATTAGTCTCATGTACTGGAAAAGACAATAATACCTATACAGAAATACCTTTTTCCTATACTACTGCAGGTGACATTGTAATAAAGGGAAATGTAAATGGGGAAGAGGAGAATTTTATTCTTTATACTTCATTTGATGATGTATTACTGCACGCCCCATCTACTGAACATGATGAAGGTTATTATTATTTGGTTAATGGACTGTATTTAAATGATAAATTTATTCCTGTTGAAGTAGTCATTATGAATACAGTGCTAGATGGCATTCCCTATGGTTATGGGCTTTTGGGAATTAAAGCTTTCAGCGGCTATTGGATGGAAATGTCTTTTACAGAAAATAAAATAAAACTTTATAAGAGCAAGCCGGATAATTATATAGAAAAGTTGCCTGCTAAAACAGAGTTAGACCAAACTCCGGGAATTGATTTTGGTATTTCAGTGTCTGTAGAAATTAATCAAGAAGAAATATTTATGCCAATAACAACATATCCCGAGTTTTCATTCCGTTTTCCATACTATTGCGAGGATTTTTTGCAAGATGTCAATATAGTAAAGGTTTTTGATGAGACATTAAGGATTAAACGTGATACAATCGAATTGGCACCGGTTGGCGGTATTGGATTAGAATACTTGAAAAATTTTAATATTTTATTTGATTTAACAAATTATAACTCAGGAAAAACCACATATTTCTATTATGAAAGAGGAAATGATTTATGAAAAGCATTAGACTTTTGCAAATTGTATTTATCACTTTTGTTCTATTTGTCTCCTGTGCAACACAGGATGAGGCGGTCTATGACCCAATGGTGCTGACAGAGAATTTACTTGTAGACTTAACAAAAATACCAATGGACAATTTTATCACGTTAGAGGGTGATAAATATGATACTTCAGTTATGAATGATAAGTATATAATTACGCTATCTGCCTTCAAGTTTTATAATAGGACCAGATGGAAAAGTGATAACAAAAATCCCATGGTATATCAAATGGGACGATGAAAATACTCTTGAAGTTTTACGGGAATTGATACCGGTATTGTAGGGTATTTGGGAGAAAGTCTATGAATGCTAAAATGAAACCTAATCGTAAATTATATTTGGTTTGTATTATTACTCCGGTAATTATGGGTATAGTAACATTTATTATAGGATTTCTTGGTTTTTATTCAATGGGTGATGAATTCACTAATATAGTAAATTCAGAGAATATGCAAAAGAAGAGTATATTTGAGGTTTTTACAGAATCTGATTTTAGAAAAAATGCAGTACTGTATAAGCAATATAAAGAGTCTATGCTAGTAAGTATGATTGTAACAACGAGTTTTTTTGTTCTGATACCATTATTTTTCTATAAACGAGAATTTATTATGTGCCGGCTTAGACAAATCAGGCCGAAACCATTAATCAATAAAGGCAGTGTTATTGGCTTAGTGTTTATCTACTTTTCTTATATATTTTTTCAAGTGATAGTATTTAATTGGTTATATGATAATAATGAAACTACTATCTCATCGTTAAATATTCGAAATGAATCCTTGGGTTACCAAGTTCTAATCCTGTTTATTACAGTGATATATGCTCCATTTTGCGAAGAATTATTTTTTAGAGGCTTATTGTTAAATGAATATGCAAGATTACATCCTGAAAAAAAGGTTTCAAGAATAATAGGCTGGCAGGCTGGCGTATTTTATTTGAACCATTTAATAATGGGAAATTTTGGCTTAACAATATTATTACTGGGTTTAACTAATGGTATGCTGGCATATTCTACGGGGACATTGTTTTATGGAATAGTTTTACATGCGGTGTTCAATTTAGCAGGTATCCTCGGAGCATCAAAAGTAATATATTTTGAATTGGATACATATGTCGGGCTTATGTGTTTGGTACTAGGAGTAATACTTCTTGTATTATCAAATAAATATTTTCGTAAACAATATAAAGAAAGGTTAATATCCGGAAATGTGAATGCAATAGAAACTTCAGATAGGGGGTAATTGTTTTATGAAAACGCAAGATAGAATAATTCATTTTCTTACCAGTCTACTGTTGCTCCTATTTACAGGCTGCAATAGTTTTTTGAAAGAGAGTCTTACTATTGACAATAACAAATTTGATATGAAAACGATGCATTACCGGAAGCATTATGCTTATGAACTAAAAAAGAATGAATCCGATAATTTAATTATTTGTATTCCCGGAACAAATTACAAATCTGTTATATATTCATTACCATTTTTCATAAAGGTGTTAGGGAGTAGTATTGAAAATAATATTATTTTGATGCCTGAAAGACTTACGATGAAGTTTGGTACCGATGGTAAAGATATTTACCGGACAGACAATACGGTCCTGAATGAGTATACACTTGAAGGGTTGTTAAACGCTTATTCAGATACGATTAATAGATATATAGATAAAAATAAATATAAATCGATTATACTGATTGGACATTCAGAAGGAGCAAGTCTTCTTCCCGGAATTTACCTGCGCCTGGGTAATAAAGACCTTGTAAAAGGTATTGTAAGTATGTCATACGGCGGGCAATCGCTTTACGAACAGATAAAAGAATTGGCCACTTATGATGGGACAACTGGAAAACCAAAACTGAATGATGTACAGTTAGAGATGTGCAAACGGTATGCTGAGTTACGAAAAATTGTTATTGCAAAAAAAGATTCATTGGAATGGCTTGACAATTACACATACAAATGGTGGTATTCGTTTATGGATTACTCACCTGTTACCGACTATGCATCTATAGATTGCCCAGTATTATTCATTCATGGGGAGGATGATGTAACGGTGCCGGTATCGTCTACCCGTTATGTGGAGAAAACTTTTGGTGACAAAAATGGATTATTTGAATACTACTATGACCAAACAGGCGACCATTCCTTTAATAGCGAATGGGGTGAACACAAGATGGGAGAATATATAAGTAATTGGATAAAGGCCAGTGAACCTAAGCAGTCACTTTAACCCACTGCCACTCTGTGATGTTTCGTTCTTTTCCGCTAAAGTTTACACCAATTTTATACAGTTCTTTTCCGCTATACTTCCAGGCTAATAGATATTCTTTTGTGTCTATCTGGGTTAATGCTTCTTTAGCGCTTTTGTCATATTTAAATTCAAATAGATAGAGAGTTTTCTTTGTTTCAAGCAGTGTATCTACACGGCCATCGGATAATGCAGTTTCCGATCTACAGTTAAAGCCAAACATCCTGAATATAAGGTGTAATACTGTTTGAAAATATTTTTCACGGTCTTCTATTATTGTGTTCGGTATCTCTTTTAAGAAGGACTTTAATCTTTCCATCATCTTGTCTATTTCACAGTCGAATATGCACCTGATAATATAATTCATAAAATCCGAACGGTGGTTCTCGCCTGTTTCAAAATACTCCTCTACAAGGCTTTCAGAAAAACAAGACTTAATTTCTCTGTTAGGATAATCAAGAATATACTGCTTTCTGTCATCATCAAAATCGACAATGGTTAGGTAACCGGTTTGGTAAAGGACGGTTACAGCATCCATGTTGTTTATATCAAATTTTTGTAAATCGCTTGCGTTAAAGTAATAATTTTCCAGATGAAGCACATCTATCTTCTGACTGCGGATAAGGTTAATCAGGAAAGTTGGTGTTCCCCTGCCGAACCAGTAAGGGGCAAACTTATAATCATCAAAAAAGTGATTTAAGAGGCCATAAGGATTATGAACAGTTATTTTGTTCTGCGAAAAACGGTAACCGTTGTAAAAATCTTTTAACTCTTGTAGATACTGAGCCTTGGGGAGTTTATTCTTTTTGGCTGCTTCCCGAATTTCAGGTGCGAAGTTCGCGTTGATTTCCTTCTGAGTAAAACCGCAGAGGTCATTATACGATTCTGAAAGGGATATGTCGGTAAGATGGTTCAGATCCGAAAAGATACTGATATGGCTAAATTTACTTACCCCGGTGATGAAAACAAATTTTAAATTGCCGTCCTGGCTTTTCAATACGCTGTAAAAGCTTTTCAGGCTAGAAACCATAAGCCGGTGAAGCTTCGGTTCATCCAGCGTTGCAAGCAGAGGTTTATCATATTCATCTATAATAACAGCAACCGGGCCATATTTTTCATGTAAATCAACAATAATATTGGTAAATTGTGTAGAAGGATACTGGCCGCGAAGCTCTATCTTATATTTTCTTGCAGTGTTTTCTAGCGAAGTGCTTAAGGCTGTTTCTAGTCTTTCCTGCCCTTGAAGGTAATCGCCTGCATTCAGGTCAATCCGTATAACAGGATATGGTTTCCAGTCCCAATCCAGTTTGTCGATAGCCAATGCCGGCATACCGGCAATTTCCTGAAAGAGTTCCCGTCTGCCTTCAAAAAGGGCTGCAAAGGTGGAGCAAAGAAGAGATTTCCCGAAACGCCTGGGGCGCGAAAAGAAAAACTGCGAGCCGGAACCGGTTATAAGCTTGTAAATAAGTTCAGTCTTATCAACATAGACGGCGCCTTTTTGTCTGATTGAGGCAAAATCCTGTTCGCCAATGGGAAGTTTTCTTTTCATATCTTTAGTATAGCATGAAACACCGAATAATACAATATGCCTGATTGACAAATCTGCAAAAGCATGCTACCATCATCTAAACGGAGAAAAAAATGTCGCTTTATACTGTAAATAAAAATACTTTGGAATGTCGGCTGGGGAATGAGACGGTAAAAATTATTCCCTGGGGAAAAAACAGTGTGTGTATTATTGCTGTGCCGATTGGCGAAGCAGTTTTAACTGATTGGGCGCTTCTGCCGGAGGTTGGCGCTCAGCAGGGGAATGAAGCATCTGTAAACATCAGTGTAGATGAAAATGTCGCTACCCTTGTTGCAGGGAAATTGACGGTGAAGGCTGAGAAGACCGGATGGCGGGAGCGCATCAAGTTATCTTTCTATAAAAGCAATTCCGGCGAACTTCTTTTTGCAGAAGCTGATGCAGGCGGGGCGCTGAATCTGCATGCCCGTAACTTTGATGCCATCCGCGGGGGCAGTTATAAAATCACTGCCTCTTTTACTGCCGACCCTGCCGAGCATCTTTACGGAATGGGGCAGTATCAGCAGGATATTATTGATGTTAAAAATTGCAGTTTTGAACTTGCCCACCGGAATTCCCAGGCGAGTGTTCCCTTTGTTGTTTCCAGCAAGGGTTATGGTTTTCTCTGGCACAATCCGGCAATCGGCCGGGCAAGCTTTGCAAAAAACGGCACGGAATGGTCGGCAGAATCGGCAAAGCAGCTTGATTATTGGGTAACGGCGGGTGATACACCGGCAGAAATCATGTCGGCTTATGCAGATGCCACAGGCCATGCGCCGAAGATGCCCGAATACGGCCTCGGTTTTTGGCAGTGCAAACTCCGCTATTGGAATCAGGAACAGATTTTGCGCATTGCCCGTGAATATAAAAAACGCAACTTGCCTATTGATGTTATTGTTTGCGACTTTTATCACTGGCCGCACACCGGGGATTTTCATTTTGAAAAAGAATATTTTCCCGACCCCGATGCAATGATTGCCGAACTGGAGAGCATGCATATCAAACTGATGGTTTCGATATGGCCGCAGATTGATGCAAAGAGTGAAAACTTTAAGGAGATGGCCGACGAGGGCCTTCTTGTGCAGAGCGACCGCGGTGTGCCGACCCAGTATAACGGCGGCGATTATTTTGGCAACTGCCTTTTTTATGATGTCACAAACCCCCGCGCACGGGATTATGTCTGGCAAAAATGTAAGGTCAATTATTTTGACAAAGGCGTTCGTATTTTCTGGCTCGATGAAGCGGAACCGGAATATTCAACCTACGATTTTCCCGCCTATCATTATCATTTGGGTTCTGCCCTTGAGGTGGGAAACTTGTATCCGCAACTGTATGCAAAGGGCTTTTATGAAGGCCAAAAAGCGTCGGGCCAATCTGAAATAGTGAACCTTCTCCGCTGTGCCTGGGCAGGAAGCCAGCGTTATGGCGCACTTGTTTGGTCAGGCGATATTCACAGCAATTGGGAAACCCTGCGCCGGCAAATTTGTGCGGGCCTTAATATGGGCATGGCGGGTATTCCCTGGTGGACAACCGACATTGGCGGTTTTGCAGGCGGGCGCACCGAGGACCCGGCCTTTCAGGAACTACTGGTTCGCTGGTTTCAGTGGGGTTGTTTCTGTCCGGTGATGCGGCTTCACGGCGACCGGCTTCCGGCTGAAATTATCAAGCGGAAAGACGGAAGCAGCAATGTTAATTCCGGCGCCGACAATGAGGTGTGGTCATTTGGGGAGGCAAATTATAAGATTCTTGAAAAATACCTGCATCTTCGTGAAAAATTACGCGCCTACATTCGCCAAATTATGGATGAGGCAAGTGAAAAAGGTTCGCCGGTGATGCGGCCCATGTTCTATGAGTTCCCCGATGATGCACAATGCTTCGATTTAAAAGACCAGTATATGTTTGGCAGCAAGTATCTTGTGGCCCCAGTGCTGGAAGCAGGCTGCAAAACACGCCAGGTATATCTTCCCAGAGGCAATTGGACAGAAATTGATACTGGAAAAACATACCAAGGCGGCGCAACGGTTACGGTCAACACGCCTATTGAGAGTATTCCGGTCTTTGAGTTTGAGGCCTAAACCCCAGCAAATGCCCGTAGGTTAGCAGCCACAACCTCTTCACCCTTGCGTGCAAAACTTTGGCGAATAGCATTTTCCAGGGCCTCCTTGGAAAGGGGCAGGTGAGGGCTTGCTGCTCCTATCATCACCATGTTTACCGCCTTGGGCAGTCCTGCTTCTTTTGCCCGGGTCGCTGCATCAATCACCGTGCATTTAGGAAAGGCCTTTAAGGCGCTGTCTATTTGTTCTGTGGCGGGGTAATCGGGAATATTGTGCACTTCCTCCGAAGCTGTTACGATTGCCCCATCGGGGGAAAGAAAGTCCAGGTAGCGAAGGCTTTCAAGGTGTTCCATACTAATGATTAAATCGGCTGCCCCTTTGGGGACAAGGTCGCAGTAAATACTGCTGTCCGAAATACGAAGGTGTGCCAGCACAGCGCCGCCCCTTTGTGCCATTCCGTGCACCTCGGATTGCCGCACATTCAAACCGGAGGCTGTTGCAGCCCGTGCAATGATTGCCGCTATTGAAAGGACGCCCTGTCCACCGACGCCTGCAAGTATTACATCACATTTCATTTTTTGTTCCTCTTTCTGAATGCCTCAAGGCATTCCCGCTTAAAAACGATAACCGAGAGTCCCCGGTATTCAAGTTCTGTGCGCAATTTTTTGGCATTCTCGTCCTGCAATTGTTTTTTTGCTTCAAGTTCTACATAATGTGCCGGATAAAGGCCGGCGCCTAAAATCAGGGGCTTTAAGGCAGAGGACGGAATGATTGTTTCCTGGCAGCCGGTCATGGCAACAATGGAATTGTCCAGAATAATGATAGTCATCGGAGTATTCCCTGCAACAGCGTCCACCAGGCCGGTGATGCCGGAATGGAGAAAGGTTGAATCGCCAATGATGCCGATGCTATAAGGCACTCCCGCGTCGGCAGCCCCATGCGCCATACCAATACTGGCGCCCATGCAAACAATTGTTTCCGGTACCTGAAAGGGTGGGCTTGCCCCCAATGAATAGCAACCTATATCTGAACAAAGGGCAATCAAGTCCTTGCGCTTTTCCTCGGGCACATTTTTCGCAGCCGCTTCGGCAAGTATCTCATCGCGCACCTGCTTAATGGTATTGTAGCTATCGGCATGCGGACAACCCTGGCACAACTGCGGCGGCCGGCCGGGAACCTTGCACAACAAATCATTTAAGCTATTCGCCCCACTGGTAGCTAAAATACTCTTTCGTGCCGCTAAATCCAAAGCGGGCCGCACCACATCTGCATCAAGTTCCCCGGTTCGGGGCAGCGAGCCGTCAAGTTTTCCCCGGACAACAATGCCTGTCGGCAGAATCCCCTTTATCTTTTCCTCTATATAAGGCTGGCCTTCTTCAATAACCAGTATTGTTTTGGCATCTTTGGCAAGGCTTAATATCAAGTCTTTAGGTAAGGGATAAACCCCAATGTGTAAACGGGCGGGGATTTTCCCTTCGAGCTTTGCCTTAAGGTCATCAAGATTTTCTTCATAGTAATTACCGCCAAGCCCACCTGAAATAACAGCAAAACTTTTATCGATTACCGCAGAATCTTCCTGTGTATTTCCGCTAATCTTCAAACGGTTTACCGGATGTTCACTGGCCCATCGTTCAAGGGCATCGGCCTTGGCAAGCTTGCCTGCATAGTTTTTCCGTGCCATTGCCGGTAAAAGCATCCATTCGCTGCGGTCTGCGGCCTTATCCAGGGGCTTTTGGGAAATAGCCTTTCGGGTAGTCACCTGGGAACGGGCATGGGAAAGCCGTGTTGTCAGGCGAAAAAGCACCGGCATCTTAAAATATTCCGATACATCAAAGGCCTCACGGGCCATGTTATAAGCTTCTTCCTGGTTCCGGGGTTCAAAACAGGGAATGCCAAGCGGCGGCGAGGCAAAAGCCGCATAATAACGGGAATCCTGCTCACCCTGCGAGGAGTGCATACCGGGGTCATCGGCAACCATAATAACAAGGCCGCCCTTAATGCCCAGCAATGCACCATTGATAAAAGGGTCTGCCGCTACATTAAGACCCACATGTTTCATTGTTACCAAGGACCGTTTGCCGGCAAAGCTCATCCCGAGGGCGCTTTCCATTGCAGTCTTTTCGTTGCTGCACCAGGATGCAATTATCTTGTTGTCGCTTTCTT
>JAISIL010000124.1 GCA_031262035.1 Spirochaetaceae bacterium
ACCCATAACAATATACGGTATAGCCGAGCCTCGCGTTCCACCAAGGTGCTCTTTTTCGAAACTATATTTCATTGTGCAATAAGCCAGATATATGTATTTTTCAGCATCCGTTTTAGGAACACATGCATAGGTTCTTTGGTATAAATCAAATTTACCATTATAAAATTGTGTGCGTCCTGTATATGCGCCATTACCTGCTATTATTATTGCTTTTCCATCATAAATATATTCATTCGATAATGCGGTTTCGGGAGCACATGAAAAGAAAATGTATTTTCCGTCTTTAGCAGTCTCATTGACATTTTTCTTACCAGTAAAAACTTCACACACATCCCCCAGCGTCCCCTCTGTCCAACCGTTCGCGTGGTTGGCGTGGTTCGCGGTTAATTCCTCAAACAGCGCCCCCGCCATCTCCTCCAGCACCGCACACATCCGCCTGTTGCACGCAATCTTGTCGTCCAGGCAGGATAGTGTTGCGGCAATGGCCCGCTGGGTGGGGAGCGGGGGGAGGGGGATTTGCAGGTCACTAATATGATTACGATTTAAGGTTGGAACAGCAGTACCGCCTGCATAATTTGATAGAGGTAGTGTTTGCAATAAATAATAACTGAATATTGGATCAATTCCTTTATACTCTTTAATATACAAACAAGTATTATGAGACCATGATTTTGTATAAACGATAAAAGGATTACCAACATTTCCACTTCGTCCAATTGAAACTCCTGGTGATTCTGTCGTGTATTCATTATGATAACCTAAAATACCATTTGAACCTACAACGGGATATGGACCGGGAATCATTTTATCACGAGGAAGGTCATGACCACGCTGGAAGGTAATGACATCGCTGAGGCGGACGAGGGGGAAGGGGGATTTCACTATTTCGCCCCCTTGTCTAACAACGATACCAGAAACACTATATTTGAAGCAGTTAAATTTAATGCTAATTCAGCCAAACCATCATCAACCACACGAATCTCTTCACCTTGTCCGTGGGCGCCTGTTTTGTTTCGTATTGTTGGAACACCTGATTCAAGAACCATTCTAAGATTCGTATAATGCTCTTGAAGATATTTAGGAATATAATTATTTGTATACAATGCCGTCAAGAGCGGTTTGGCCGTATCATTTTCATTGAAAGCTATTTTTTTAATCTTACAGATAATTTTCATAGTGCTCTCAAAACTCTTAAGACAATCATTAATACATTCTTCGTTTCGCCCATTGCGAAAATGTTTATGTGCCGATAGAAATTCTTCCTGAGCACCTGCAAACTGTTTATCCGATAATAAATGTAAAGCAGGTTTGACGATTTCATTGTGCGTGTATTCGGAAGTCATTTTTATTATGCAACCCGATTCATACTGATAACCAAAACCTGATTCTTTGAAGCGGTCGTTTAGTTCTTGAATTGAATTGTCAATAAAGTTTACCCACTTTTGTTGATTCTTAACTCCTTCATTCCGAAGATTTTCAATAGCTTTAAAACATAATTCCACAACATCCAAAGCCTTTTCGGCATTTGGTTCTTTAAGAAAATAATTCATCAATTGACCATTGTAATCTGTATCATAAGGATTTTGCATAGTTCCTAAATCAAACCAGCCATATTCATGACACAGTATATCAATAATCTGTTTATATGTTTTTGCTCCATGTTGACTCCAGTCAAGCAAGTTAAAATCTTTTTCTATAATCTGAACAATTCTTACTCGTAAGTTTTGGTCAAATTTAGTGTATTGATACACATCAGGCATTTCACCGTGCTCGCGTCTCATGCGCTTTGAGAAAATATCATATATTGGCATTATTATGATCTCCTTGATCAGAATTGGTAATTCCGCACATCTTCCGCACCCCATCAACAAACACATGAAAACTATGCGACCTATTTTCCCCTATGTCCATATATTGTGCGATTCTGCGCGAACCATCAATCTGACGGTACTCTGGAACTATCCTTTTAAGCTCTTGCTTCGCGTTTGCAATCTTGTCCGGGTCCCGGTAGAGTGCTTTGTTTTCGATGCCGGATATATTTGTATTATAAGCAAGACCTACAGCATTTAAATCACCAAGGAACCATGATTCCAGTTCGGTACAAACGATCCGTATCAAAGCTTCTGGTTTACCACCCTCTATGGCAAGAGTGCGCAATTTTTCTTTAAGCCGCATGCAGTCATTGGCATCTTTATCTTGTGCTATAACAAATTGAGTGTCAGGTGTATTCCATCCTCTTAACTTGGATGGAATGACTTTTTCCAAAGTTGCTTTTCCACCCTGGGCAAGAAATTGGCATCTTACATTTTCCGTCAAAATTTGCGGGAGCAACACTTTCAACACTTCCTCGATAGATTGTTCCTCAAGCAAAAACACCAGTGATCTCAATTGTTGTCCCCATTTTCCAATTCGAATGAACCATCTCTCCAAAGCGAGTCAAGATGCTCACCAGAATTCACAAAATTGTTTATGAGTATACTTTTTCCTATTTCAAAGACATTGGTGTAACTTTGCTTGCCTTTCTTCAACATGAACACCTCTGTAGGTTCAAGACTACTGATAAAATCGGAAGAATGGGTTGACACAAATGCCTGTTTTCCGGTCTTAACACAATAAATTGCAAAAAACTCAGCCAGAATGGCTAGTGAATGCTGGTAAATATCTTTTTCAGGCTCTTCTATAATGATTAAGGGAGGCGGATCCGGATTTTCCAAAAGAATCAGCAGAGCGAATAACTTTAGGGTACCATCAGATATCTGTAATAGGTTGAATGAATCCTGGAAGCTGCCATCGTGAAAAGCGAGTTTTATTCTGACCCCTCCCTCAAGAGCAACAGAAACATCTTTTAGGCCAGCTATTTCGTGCTTCATTCTATCAATGATACGCTTAAATTTATCGGGGTGATTCTGAATGAAATCATACGCAAGCGATGGCAGATTACTTCCATCAGCTTGCAGTTTATCACCTTTCTTGAAATTCAAGGATAACACATCTCGCTCATTTTCAAAGGTAAACAAAAAAATTTGGGCGAGGAAATCCCGTATAGCTATTGCCTCATTCTGATTTTGCAATTGCCCCATAATACTAAGAGCTAAGGCGTCTTTTTTGGCTATAGCAAAATTGGGTGGTACACTTAAACCCAAACCAAACTCATCATCAGTGAACACAACCTGCGAATCTTTTTTTCTGCTAAAAATAAACTTGTCACTATTTTTATCTTTAAGAGATTCATACACTATACATACTTCTCTGTTCTCATCTTCTCCAAAAGCAAGCTGATATGAGTAGCTTTCGGAATCATTAAGAGAAAAGATCAGTTCCATAGCAATATTTTCATTGCATCCATAAGTCCGCAGTTTCTCCAATCCACCACGCATCTGAACGGGCTGTGCTATGCCGGAAGCCAGAGATTCTTGTAAAAAGCGGAACACATCAAACAGTGTAGACTTCCCGGCCCCATTCCCGCCGAGGAATACAGCGAAACCACCTATATTGTTAACCTTTACATCCCGCAGAGCCTTATAATTGTGAATTTCAATACTCTCAATTTTCATATACTTCCTCCTTGTTATAACTTATTATACACCAAAATCCTTCCATAATCTACACCTCCCACCCAATCTTCCCCAGTCGCTTGCGTATTTCCCCTTCCAACCTGTGACTATCCTTGAACAACCCCGCCAACTCCCCCGTGAGCCGCCCCATCTTCTCTTCAAACGGCTCCTCATCAGCGCCATTATCCGCAAGCCCTACATAGCGGCCGGGTGTGAGGATATTTTGCCAATTTGTCAGCGCCCCAGGCAGAAAGATTAAACGGCGGATTGGCAAGGATATAATCAAACTTCATCGTGGAGAATTGGTCGTTGAAAAAAGTATCGGCAGCGGCCTTTCCCAAATCGGCGGAAATGCGGCGGATAGCAAGGTTCATCTTACAGAGTTTCCATGTGGTGGGGTTTGCGTCCTGCCCATACACGGCAATGTCACACAGGTTTCCCCGGTGGGCTTCTACAAACTGCGCCGATTGCACAAACATTCCGCCGGAACCGCAACAGGGGTCGTAGACACGGCCTTTGAAGGGCTGCAAAACTTCTACCAGGGTTTTCACGACACAGGCTGGCGTATAGAACTCACCGCCTTTCTGCCCCTGTTTTGCGGCAAATTGGCCAAGGCAATACTCATAAGTCCTGCCCAATATATCTTTCGATTCGCCGTGAACTTTTGCTTTGATATTGGTAAAAATATCTACCACATCGCCGAGCCGTCTTTTGTCAAGGTCAGGACTGGCAAAGTTTTTCGGCAGGATGCCTTTCAAGGTAGCGTTTTCTTTCTCTACCGCCGCCATTGCATCATCAATCACCTTGCCAATCTCTGGAGTGTGAGCCTTAGCCGCTATCGCTTCCCAGCG
>JAISIL010000046.1 GCA_031262035.1 Spirochaetaceae bacterium
GCTTGATTGAGACTTCGTGTTTCAACCTCATAGAGCCGTGCCAAGTCCTTATCCAACATAACCCGCTGCCCGCGAATTTCGTAGATAAGGTTCTGTATTTCAATTATATCTTCCATACAATAAGTATGGGGTTTATATCAAAAATGCTTGTGTTTTGTAAAAAAATAGCCACGAACCTCCCCAACACACACGAACTCGTTGTATCCATCCACATTATCTCTCACAAAGGCACAAAGGCCACAAAGTTTCTTCCTTTGTGGCCTTCGTGCCTTTGTGAGAGCAGGTTTTGGTGCCAGGCACTTTTTCAGTTTAGTAACTATCCTCAAACCACAGCTTGGGTAATTGACCGGCAGCAACCCATACCCATGGGGCGTCATCGTTGTTACCGAAAGCCCAAGCGGCAGTGTTCCAGTTGCTCACGGTGGTGAACCACGCATTAGTGAGCGTAGCCATGGTGATGTCTGCACCGTTTTTGTTGTTGATGTCCGTAACCGAATACCATATGCTGGTGCTTCCGCCACTAATTGACGGTTCCAGCGTGCTAAGTGCATAGTTGTTGCTTTGCGAGCCGGTGAGAGTACCCACTACACGACCCGGGCTGATGATTTTGTTACAGGAGAGACTAATGCTGCTGTTCAGGGCAACACAGTTTTTGGGGCTACCAGAACCTGTAACACCGCCTACCTCCAACACCGAGTTTCCCGAACCACTATAGTTCATACTGACTTCTCCAGTGGCGTAGCAATAGTTAGGGTCACCATCACCTGTAATACCGCCAATACAAATGGAGCCGTTGCTCATTAATGCTGATGGCACACTCACCGCGCCACTTGCTGAGCAGTTGGTAGCATCACCAACGCCCACAATACCGCCGACATGCAGGAAACCGATGCCTGAATTGGCGCTTGCCACGGTCACACTTACGTTAGAGTGTACATTGCAGATAGTACTGTTTTGGTTTAATCCCACAACCGCACCAGCATAAACATACTGGATGCTGTTGCTCACATTTACGATGCCGGAGAGTACCAGGTTCTTCACCACTGCACTACTCTCACATCGGGCAAAGAGGCCGGCATAGGTGTTTGTTCCTTGACTTATGTCACCAGAGGTGATATTCAAGGCGATGCTGTGCCCGTTACCATCAAATGTACCGGTAAAGGCCGCAGTGTACGCTCCCGCAATTGGGGTGGTGACAGGGGTGGTGTCAAGAATATCGGCAAAAACCTTGTAGTTGAGGCCAAGGCCAGTAGTAGGTATTGCGTTTAGGTCAGTTAAAGTCATTATTGCTATAGGCTTGTCCGCTGCTGAACCGTCTCCGGTAAAGGCCGCATACAGGGTTGTGTCCGCAGTTATGTTGAAGGTATACTCTGCATTTGCATTATCGACTTGTGTAGCCGCGCCATTTTCCAGCGTATACCAACCCTTAAAGCTATAGTTGCTACCAGGTGTAGCAGTAACTTTTACCGATGAATTGTCGGTCAATGCTGATGCTGATGTACCCGTTCCACCTGTATTTATCACCACCGTACCGTAGTCGTTTTGCCCAACGAGTGTTGCCAGCGTGAGAGTGTGGGTGGGTGGAAGTGTCGTTGCTTCTTTAGCCATACCTACGCTTTTGTTGCCAGTAACGTCCACAGTCTTTACAGTGAAGGTATACAACGTGTTGGCTGTGAGGTCTTCCCATGTATAGGTTTGAACGCCTTTGACTATCGTTTTTGTCATACTGCCGCCAGTCTGATTATGTGTTATTTCAATATGGTCAAAGTCACTGTCAGTTGGGTCAACCCATATAAGCGTTACAGAAGTCTCCTCTGCAGTAGCTTCCAGGTCTGATACTTCGGCAGGCGCTGTAGTGTCACCGCCTCCGCCTCCGCCATTACTTCCGCCGCCAGTTGTGGTGAAATCTTTCTGCCATACATAGGGTGAAGCATTACCGGCTGCATCCTGCAATACAAGATAAACCCAGTATTTTGTCCCGGCTGTAAGATCTGTTAGACTTATCGTATTTTCACCAACGACGACATCGCCATGAGCGTCTGCCTCGCGTATGAGACCATCCCAGCCGAATTCTACAGAGTCCTCTTTTACCGCATAGTAGTATGTACTAGCCTCATTGCTGGTAAATTTTAATGTAGCGCTTGTATCACCAACATTTTGTACCATAACATTGCTGATGACCGGCCCTTCAATGTCTTGCGGCGGCGGCGGCCCTGGGCATGCGACAAACAAAGCCAGCGAAATGCCGACCATGAGCATGCAAAGCATGCGGGCGGCAATACCGAATGAAAATAATTTTGACTTTTTCATTTTTTCCTCCTAATATTTAGCCTTTTGCTAATATTTTGACATAATTATACACTAGCCATAAGATTATTGTCAACCCCCTTTTTACCTATACGCTAATATTTATTAAATGAAAAATCTTCGCTCGATTTTTATCGAGAATATGAAAAATTATAGAAAAAAAGAAAAACTATCGCAAATGCAGCTTGCCGAAGCCTGTAATACAGCACCCGCTTATATAGGACAAATAGAGATAGGCAACCGTTTTCCCTCTATCGAGATGATTTCCCACATAGCCGAGGCCTTAAAGGTTGAACCTTATCGGCTCTTTATGGAGGAAAACGCCAAAGAAGATGAGGAAATGACCCTTTTTCTTGAAAAAATGCCCCGCCGTATTCGCAAGGAACTTATCACAAGGCTCATTGCCGGCCTGCAAAGCGGCGTAGAAGCAGCCCTGGAACCATAAATCGGCAAATCACACGAATTTGTGTTTGCTTATCATAGAATATTCGTGTCGGCGAAGCCGATTCGTGTTATTCGTGGTTGTATAAAAAGTCCCTAGCATGCCTATTATAGCATATACTTTGATTTTGCGCTATACTTTGTATCTCAAGGAGGAAAGACCAACCTGACACAAAGCACCACTGCCATCTGTAATGCCATTCGTGCCATCCCAAAAGGCCATGTGTCCAGCTATGGCGCTATTGCCCGGGAAGCAGGTTTGGCCAATGGGGCACGGCAGGTGGTCCGGGTGCTGCATTCCCTGGCCGAAAAGGAAAAGCTTCCCTGGTGGCGGGTCGTCCGTGCCGATGGGAGTATAGCGCTTCCGGCCAGCGCAGGACGGGAATTGCAGATACGATTGCTTGAAGGCGAGGGCCTACAGGTGCTGGAAAACAAGGTGAGGCCTCAAAATTCTTAAGCAAAATGCAAGGCAATATGCAAGCAAAAACAAACTTTATCCCCTAGTTTTTATATGATGAATGAACTTACTTTATTGAAAAACCATTTTGGTTATGATTCTTTCCGGCCGGGGCAGGAGACGGTAATTACTGCGATTACCTCCGGCCGTGATGTGCTGGCTGTTATGCCTACCGGCGCCGGTAAGTCGATTTGCTATCAGATTCCCGCTCTGATGCTTCCCGGCCTTTCGATTGTCGTCTCGCCCCTGATTAGCCTGATGCGCGATCAGGTTGAGGCGCTTGACGAGGCCGGAGTTCCGGCGGCTTATCTGAATAGTTCCCTCAGTCCCGCGGAATATGGCAGAACGATGCATCGCCTGAGGCAGGGTGAATTGAAGCTCCTCTATCTTGCCCCCGAAAGGCTCGACAAACTTTCTACACAGCTTTTGGATGATTTCTTTACCGATAAGAGCAGTGCTGCCGGTATCTCGCTTGTGGTTGTCGACGAGGCGCACTGTGTATCCCAGTGGGGGCATGATTTCAGGCCGAGCTATTTTGTAATTGTTGATTTTGTTGATACCATTAAAATGCGCCTGGGGAAGCGTCCCGTGCTGGCAGCTTTTACCGCTACGGCTACCGGCGAGGTGCAGACAGATATTATTTCTGCACTGCATCTTTCCGATCCCCTGCATCTGGTGAACGGTTTTGACCGGCCTAATTTGTATTTTGCTGTTGAAAAGGTGCAGGGAAAGCGCGAGAAAAATGCTGCCCTTCTGGAACTTCTTGCACAGTATTCCGGCAGCAGAAACACGGTGCAGTCAGGTATTATCTATTGTGCAACAAGAAAAGCGGTAGAAGAACTGAGCGATATGCTTTGCGAGAGGGGCTTCCCCGCTACCCGCTATCATGCCGGCCTTGGTGATGATGAGCGGAAACGTAATCAGGATGATTTTATCTACGACCGCTGCCCCCTGATTGTTGCAACAAATGCATTTGGCATGGGAATAGATAAATCCAATGTATCTTTTGTGATACACTACAACATGCCGAAAAACATTGAAAGCTATTACCAGGAAGCCGGGCGTGCAGGCCGTGATGGGGAGAGCGCAAATTGTATCCTGCTCTACAGCCCCGGCGATGTTTCTATCAATGAATTCCTGATAAAAAACAATACCGAAGATGCAAGCGGCGAATATGACAGCGAATTGATACAACACAATTTGTATCTGTTAAGGCAAATGACCTTGTATGCTACTTCAACCGAATGCCTTCGAAAAAAGCTGCTTGCCTATTTTGGTGAAAGCTTTGCCGATAATTGCAATAATTGTTCTGCATGCAACACGGAAACTATTCCCACTGATGTCAGCATTGACGCCAAGAAGATTGTCTCCTGTGTCTACCGTGTAGCCCAGGCACGCAAACAGTGCGGTAAGTCCATGATTCTCGATATTCTGCAGGGGAAAAGCACTAGCAGGATTCGAGAACAGGGCTTCGAAAATTTAAGCACCTGGGGAATAATGAAAGATGCAAATACCGAGAGGATTCGATTTGTAATGGACTATCTTATCGAAAAAGATTATCTTTACATTGAAGGAACAAAATACCCCCTGCTTCGTCTTGGACCTGAATACAAGGAAGTGTTTATTACCGATTATACTTTAATACTTAAAATACCTGTCGCGCATGAAAAACACACTTACTACTATAACACTGATACTGATATTACAAATAGTGGTATCACAAATACTGGTATCACAAATGCTAATACCAGTAATGCTAGTATAGCATACGACGAAAACCTGCTTGCCGAGCTAAAGAAACTACGCACAAAGTTTGCAAAGGAAGCAGGTATGCCTGCATACATCATCTTTTCAGACGCTACCCTAAAGGATATGTGCCGAAAGCTGCCGCAAACCGATGCTGCATTCCTTAACGTCTCTGGTGTAGGTAAATCGAAGCTGCAAAAATACGGTGCGGCCTTTATGGACATTATCAATGAATACAAAGCATAAAGGGAATGCCGGCGAAGACAAGGCTGCAAACTATCTTGCCGAAAAGGGCTGGACCATCATCGAAAGGAATTTTCGCAGTAAACGCGCCGAAATAGATATTATCGCCCTAAAAGGGCAAACCCTGGCCTTTATCGAAGTAAAAACAATGCCGGCCGGCTCGCCGGAAGACATTCCCCTCTTAATCAATAGCACAAAGCAGGGCCGCATTATCTCTGCGGCAAAGTTTTTTCTGCTAGGAAATTGGCACTACAGGCACTGCCGCATCCGTTTTGATGCAATTATAGTAGACATGCCGGCCCTCGGTCCCATTTACCACATCGAAAATGCCTTTGGAGAATATTAATCATAAAAAAGGGTTACCGCTTGCACCCTTTCCGAGCCGGCTTGCAAAAGAGCCTCCTTGCATGCATCTAAGGTTGCACCGGTAGTCCGAACATCATCTAAAAGCAGGGCATAGCGGGGAGGCTTTTTTGTGCAAACAATCTTCCCCCGCAGGTTTTGCAGGCGCGCATCACGGGTCAGTGTTTTCTGGCTTGTTGATTTCAGCCTTCGTAAACATCGTTGGACTTCATAAGCCCTCTGTGCCTTGTTTGTTTTGATTGCCTCAATTCGCCTTGCCAAAAATTCAACCTGATCCCAACCGCTTGTATGTATCTTCCCCGGGCGAGGCGGCACAGGAACAAAACACAGGTCTTGCTGCCCGGCAGATTCAGAAAACTCAGGCAGCCGGGCATTCAGGTGCCGAACCAAAACCTCGGCCAAAAAGTTTGCCGTATTCAGGTTCCTGCTGAATTTATAGGCACGCAGGAGCTTTTTATAAGGCCCCGTGTAGGGAAAAAGGCTGATAGTATCAGTATTTTGGCTTTCATTTATCTGCAACCTCTCCCTGCACTCATCGCACAAGGCATACCATGCGTCCATTCCGGTGTATATAGTCTTCTTACATATCACACAACCTGAAGGAAATAACAGTTCCTTTGCAAGTGAGGGGATATATTTGAGTGATTTCATATAGTTTTTTAACCGCGAACCACGCGACGCATGTATGCGTTGACCACGCGAACATTGTTATAGAGGTGGGTAAATTATCCGCCCTCACATCGGTATTTGTTCGCGTGGTTCGCGTCGTTCGCGGTTAATCCCTTACAAAAGGTCAGCCGCGGGAGCTTCCTTGTCCGCCTTGGCCTTCTTCTTATCGGCCTTCTCGTCTTTCTGCCTGTCGGGGAACATCTCGGCGCGGAGTTTTTCGTCAATCTCCTTGGCAAGTTCGGGGTTCTCTTCTTCAAGATATTTCTTCACATTATCGCGCCCCTGCCAGGACTGCTCGCTGCCATAGTAATACCAGGCGCCCCTCTTTTCGATGATATTATGCTTAATTGCCGCGTCAAGAATACTACCGATGCTGGAAATCCCCTTGCCGAACATAATGTCCAGTTCAACCTTCCTGAAAGGCGGGGCAACCTTGTTCTTTACGATCTTTACCCGCACCCGGTTTCCCTGGGCCTCTTCGTCCTTACCGCCTTCAATGGTCTCAATACGGCGAACCTCAAGGCGGACAGAGGCATAGAACTTCAGAGCATTACCGCCGGTGGTTGTCTCCGGGTTGCCATACATCACCCCGATTTTCATACGAATCTGGTTAATGAAGATAAGCAGGGTATTGCTCTTTCCGATAGTCGCCGTAAGCTTTCGCATCGCCTGGCTCATAAGACGGGCCTGTAAACCCATCTGTGCATCGCCCATATTGCCTTCAATTTCCGCCTGGGGAACAAGGGCCGCCACCGAATCGACAACAATCACATCGACAGCGCCGGAACGGACAAGGCTTTCGGTAATTTCCAGGGCCTGTTCGCCTGAATCAGGCTGGGAAACATACAAATCATCAGTATTTACCCCCAGATTTTTCGCGTAAATCGGGTCAAGGGCATGTTCTGCATCAACAAAAGCGGCAATTCCACCCATTTTCTGGGCTTCCGCTATGGCATGCAGGGCCAAAGTGGTCTTACCGGAGCTCTCCGGGCCATAAATTTCGATAATTCTTCCCCGCGGATAGCCGCCGATACCGAGCGCTTCGTCCAAAAGAATCGACCCCGACGGGATTGCCTCAATGCCGAGCGCAGTGCCCTGGGTGCCAAGCTTCATCAGGCTGCCCTGCCCATACTGCTTCTCAATCTGTAGACGAGCCGCCTCCAGAGCCTTGAGTTTATCACTCTGCGAAGCGTTTTTTCCGAGTTCATTTTCAGTGGTCTTTGCCATGATACATCTCCTAATCAATAAAATCTTCTACACTACATAGGGGTCTTAGATTCAATTTGCTTTATTATTACCGAAAAAAAATTATTTTTCAAGAGGGTGAGAAAAACAACCACGAATAACACGAATGATATTGCCTCCGGCAAATCACACGAATTTTTGTTTACTTATCGTAGATTATTCGTGTCGGCCTAGCCGATTCGTGTTATTCGTGGTTATATAAAACGTAAATGTTTTGCCCTAATATAACTGAAAAAGCCTATTGATTATTTGCTGCGATATTGCTACACTGATACGATGAAAGCAGCGCGTAATGCAAAACTGATTTTGGCTGATGGCACAGAGTTTGCCGGTTTCTCTTTTGGGAGCCCTCGTTCGCAGGCTGGGGAAGTGGTTTTTACTACCGGAATGGCCGGTTATCCGCAGTCGCTTACTGACCCGAGCTTTAAGGGGCAGATTCTTGTAGCTACCTATCCCCTGCAGGGTAACTATGGGGTTCCTGTTGATAAGAAGGGCGACGCCATTTTAGATGATGATGGCATTCCAAAGCATTTTGAGTCCAGCCATGTGCAGGCTGCCGGTTTTGTTGTATCGGAACTTTGCGAGGCTCCCAGCCATTGGGAAAACGGGGCAAGTTTGGACGCATGGCTCCTCCACAACAATACACCGGGGATTTATGGCATTGACACCCGGGCCTTAACCAAGCTGCTTCGCGAAGAGGGCAGCATGCCGGGAAAGATTCTTGTTGAAGGTTCAGATGATGTATCATTTGAGTCAGGTATATTGAATCATCCTGTGGCCGAGGTATCCCCAAAAGAAACGAAGGTTTTTCATGGAAAAACCGTAGGGGCACAGCTTGCTGTGCCCTTGAAAATAGCCCTCATCGATTGCGGCGCAAAGGCAAATATCTACCGCTGTTTATTGAACCGTAGTGTTGAGGTGATTTCTGTTCCCTGGAACCATGATTTAAGTGATATTGAGTATGACGGATTATTTTTGAGTAATGGGCCCGGCGACCCAAAGGCTTGCAATAAAACTATTGCTACGGTGCGCAAGGCATTCAGCCGGGGGAAGCCGATTTTTGGTATCTGCCTGGGAAACCAGATTATGGCATTGGCCGCCGGGGCCGATACCTACAAACTCCCCTACGGACACCGGGGACAGAACCAGCCCTGTGTTGAACTCCCCCCCCACTCCCCCCCCGCAAGCGGGGGGGGCTCCGGGGGGGGGCGCTGTTACATTACGAGCCAGAATCACGGTTATGCAGTCCGTGAAGATTCATTACCGGCAGGCTGGGAACCCTGGTTTGTCAACAATAATGATAATACCAATGAAGGCATCCGCTGTGTCAACAAACCATTCAGTGCCGTGCAGTTTCACCCCGAAGGCTGCCCCGGCCCGCGTGACACCGAGTTCTTGATTGACCGGTTTTTAATGCAATGTAGGGGCGAATAATTATTCGCCCCACCGTTTATACGATTCGGTCATAAATTTTTTCACATTCATGCCATAGATTTCTTCTATTACCTTATTGTTTAACACCTCGTTCGCAGGCCCCAGAGCGCAGAGGCGGCCATCGTTTATAAGGGCAATGCGCTGGCCGTAGGTGGCGGCAAGGTTGAGGTCGTGGAGGACGCCGATGACGATACGGTTTTTCGAGGCAGCCCATTCAACAAGAAACTGCAATAATTCAGTCTGGTATTTCAGGTCAAGGTGGTTTGTCGGTTCGTCAAGGAGGATTACCTCGGGGTCTTGGACAAGGCTTCGTGCCAGGTAGACCCTTTGCACTTGCCCGCCTGAAAGTTCTGTAATCAGGCTGTCCTGTATGTCCTGCAGATTAAGGGTGGCCAATACGCTTTCTATCTTTGCCTTTTCTTCTTTCTTTAAATTTGCAGCGGGGAAAGGGCCTGCCGATGCATAACAACCGAGTGCCACCGTATCGTAAACCGTGTAGGGAAAATACAGTTCCGAGGATTGGGCTAGGAAAGAAATTTTTTGGGCAAGAGCCCGTCGCTTAAGGCCTTTTAGTGAAAGGCCATCAAGCAAAATATCGCCTTTGCAGGGAATAATCCGGGCAATAGACTTGAGCAAGGTGGTTTTTCCACAGCCGTTTGGCCCAATAATGCAGAAAAAGTGCCCCCTTTCCGCCTCAAGGCTTATATCGTGGATAATTTCCCTGCCTTTATACCCTGCACAGAGGTTTTTTACTTCCAGCATGATTACTCAAAACCCATATTATCAACAAAAAGGTCCGAAAAGGCCGGGTCTTCCGCTAAATTGATGGCCTTGCAACGGCTGCGTAATTCTTCACAGCGAGAGCCAAAGCTATCGTCCAAAACGGCTGTAATTGCCGCCTTGAGGCTTAAATTACCGCATGCCTGTATCGAGCTTGCAGCATCTTCTACCGTCTTCCCAATGGCGGCCGGGATAAGCCCT
This sequence comes from Spirochaetaceae bacterium, assembly GCA_031262035.1. Classification (GTDB taxonomy): domain Bacteria; phylum Spirochaetota; class Spirochaetia; order Treponematales; family Breznakiellaceae; genus JAISIL01. The sequence goes on from JAISIL010000046.1 coordinate 9,887, forward strand.
GTTCGCAAGGCGCTTTTCGCATTGAGGTTATTCCCCAGGTTGCCTGCCACATAAACTGCATCAATGGCATTTTTTGCAAGGCCTGCTTCTTTGAGCAGAATCTCAATGCCTGCAGCGATTGCCCCCTTCGCAAGCTGGAAATCCCGAACCTTCTTCTGGGTAATTTTATCATTCTGTGCCGGCCGGAGGAGCTTTCCGCTTTCATCAATAATTTCCTCGTCCAAAAGGCGGGCCATTTCGTCAATCAACTGCGACCCAAACATCATGTCGCCCTTTTCATCAACAAAATTCTCAAACACCGGCCCTGCCGCCGCCGAAGAACAAAAGAATTGATTGTTTTTACCGTCATACACCGCCATTTCAGCATTAGTCCCTAAATCCATAAAGAGCCAATTTTTATTTGTATTGTTTGTATTGTTCGCGTGGTTGGCGTGGTTCGCGGTTAAAATCATCAAACCGCCCAGCACATCAGCCCCAAAAAAGGCCGATAGCGAAGGCAAAAAACAGAAATTATGCAGCGGATAGCCCATTTTATCGCCTGTAAACTGCATATAATCCAGATATTCTGCAGTAAATGGCACATGGGAAAGGCCTGTTACATCCGCATGCATAAAAAGATTAATCATTGTAGTGTTTCCGGCAACAAGCAATCGGTAAAATTGCCCGGTGTAAGCATATTTTTCAGCAAAATACCGGATAATTTGCCCGGTTTGCCCCTTAATTAATTGACAAAGCTGCTCCCCCTTACCCCGGCACGAGGCATTTATCCGGGTCATTACATCCCGGCCATAGAGTTTCTGGCTGTTCGCCTCGATAATCTGCTCAAGAACCGCCCCGCCTTCCATATCCACCAGAGCCGCCTCAAGATTCGTCGTCCCCAAGTCCAGGGCAATCCCATATTTTGCCATACAAGCTGAGTATAGCAACTTTGGCGATTTGTTTCTAGGACAAAATCATTTATTTTTCATACAACCACGAATAGCACGAATCGGCTTCGCCGACACGAATAATCTATGATAAGTAAGTAAAAATTCGTGTGATTTGCCGTAGGCAATATCATTCGTGTTATTCGTGGTTACTATAAAGTTAAATGATTTTGCTAAACCTTCACTCCACCTGCCGTATTCTGGTCTTTATTGCCGTCACGGCGCGTGTTACTTCCTCATCAATGATTTCGTCTATTTTTGTCGGGAGGTTTGCGTCTCCGGCCTCTGGTTTGGCGTTATAGAAGAGGGCCGAGGCGGAAACCCCGAGCGAAGCGCTGAGTTTTTCGAGCAACTCGCCTGAAACAAAGCAGTTCCCCGTCTCGATGTTGCTGAGGTGATTATTGGTTATACCGAGAATTTCGGCAAGCCGTTCCTGGGATAATTGTCTGTTTTTCCGGTAAAACCGGACATTCCTACCAAAAACTTCCTTAATTTCCATACTTCATACTAGACTACAAATAAGGCTGTTGTAACCAATTTAAGAATTGAATATATGAATTTTTTTTCAATAAAAAATGGAAAAATACTTGACAATTCAATGTTAAAGATGTATAATACACTACACTTTAAACTTTGAGATAGAATTATATCTCTGCACAACAGCCGGTTAAGATTAAAAACGCCGCCATCCATGACGGCTAAAACCAGGGTGTCAACCGCATAGTGCGCAATGTGCGGAAGATATAAAATGGGCGGTGACCAACACCAAAACGGGAAACGAGAAACTTCCCGAAGAAGGAAAAGATTATGAAAAAGAACAGAGTTTTGTTCAGGGGAATGCTGGCATTAGGTTTAGCATTCACAGTAGTGTTTGCTGCTTGCAACAATGGCCCTGCCGGCGGCGGTGGTGGAGGAGACAAGGGGATACTCACATTCACTGATGCTCTGCCAAATGCAACGGCATTGGAAGAGTTGGACTTTGAATGGGGTTATAGAATATGCATTGTGCCGGCAGGCACTGTTTTTTCCGCAGCAGCGGGATATTCTTATCCTGATGCTTTTCAATTAGCAGTTGTAGGTACCAATGCCAATAATGATGAGGGAAATGCAGAAGAAAAAACACTACAATTATGGGAAGCATCATGGAGCCCCTTTGATGAAGATGAGCCTGAAGGAATGGGGACCATTATGACATCAGGCAGTTATAAGTTTGAAGAAAGTGGGACATACAAAATTGCCATTACAGATTCATACAGCGGCCACCCTTATTATGTATTAGATGATGTTTCATTTACAGACGGCTGTGCCGAAGTTGCATTGGCGGACTTCACTGAGATAGTAAACAACTAAGATAAAACAGTGCCAGGCACCGTCTGTCAGGATAGCCACGAATGATATTGCCTAGGGCAAATCACACAAACAGCACGAACTTTAAGTTTGCAAGTTTTCTTTCAAACAACAAGTTCGTGTTTTTCGTGAAGTTCGTGGCTATTTTTTTTACAAAATACAAGCATTTTTGACATAAACCCCATACTTATTGTATGGAAGATATAATTGAAATACAGAACCTTATCTATGAAATTCGCGGGCAGCGGGTTATGCTGGACAAGGACTTGGCACGGCTCTATGAGGTTGAAACACGAAGTCTCAATCAAGCAGTTAAACGGAATATTGAACGATTCCCGGCAGACTTCATGTTCCAACTAACAAGGGAAGAAGAAAATTTTTTGATATCACAATTTGTGATATCAAAAAAGGATCCTACTGAAGATGGTAGGGGTGGATTGAGAAAATTATCCTATGCTTTTACCGAACAATGTGTAGCGATGTTATCAGGTGTTCTGCGGTCTCGACGCGCTGTCGAAGTAAATATTGCCATTATGCGCGCTTTTGTTGAAATGCGAAAATTTGCTCTTTCACAGCCGGATACAACAAATCAAATCATGGAACTTCGTAAGACGATGCTTCTTTACATGGACAAGAATGATAAACGGGTAGATACAATCATGGAAGCCTTGAATGCTTTGCTTGCCAAGCCGCCAGAACCAAAGCGGCTTATCGGTTTTCGCTAAAAAAAACCTAATCCCCCAGGCTTTCTATTTGTTCGCAGAGGAGGGGTATCAGTTGTTTTTTTCGGGACAGGACATCATTTAAAATAAAAATGCCGGGGCTCTTTTTCTGGAATTCAAGGCTGGAAATAAAATGACTATCGCCTGCAATAAGAAGAATTGAATTAAGGCTTGTCACATTGGTCAGCATCAGTGCAGAAAAAAGGTAGCCCTGTTTATTACAGACAGCACTCAGAGCGCCCAGCAGTTCCTCAAACCGCTTGTCCATCATTTCGAAGGAGGTTGTTTCGATTTGGCTTACCGAGAAAGACTGGCCTGCTTCAGTGTATTCTTTATAATCAAGGCTGATAAGCTCCTCGCCGGCCTTCCCCATATTTTTATCAAGGGCCCCCTGTAATTCAAGGGAGAGGCTTTCGATATCAAGGCCGGTAACACGGCTCAGATACTCTGCGGTTTCACGGTCAATGTCCGTTGTGGTTGTCGACTTCAGGAAAACCGTATCGGTTAATATGGCGCACAAAAGAATTGAAGCAATTTCCTTGCGCAAAGCAACACGCTGGTCCCGGTAAAGATTGGCAATAATTGTTGCAGTTGCTCCGACAGGCTTATTGATAAAGGTAATCGGGTAGCGGGTAGAAATGTTTCCCAGGCGGTGATGGTCAATTACCTCAAGCAGGCGGTAGTTTTCTATGCCTTCAATTGCCTGCTCTTTTTCGTTATGGTCTACCATGATGATTTCGATATTGGGCTCTTCAAGCAGGTCGCCTTCCTGCAGGATGCCGGCAACACGGCCGCTATCATCAACAATCGGCATAGAGCGGGCAGGAGCGCGGGTAAGAGGTTCGCGAAGGCTTCGAACAGTATCATTGATATTGCCCACGGGCACTTCTTTGTCCGCAACGCTTCCTACCTGCACAGAATACATAATCAACATTGAGGTAGATGAGGTGTCGTAAGGGCTGGAGAGCACCGTTACCTTATTTTTTTGCGCCAATTCTCTCATCTCAGGTGATAGGGTATAGCCATTGGACAGAATAATCGCCCTGACCTTCTTCTCGATACAAATACGCTGGAGCTCAAAACGGTCGCCAAGTATTACAAGGGCATTTTTGACATCATTTTCCTCCAGATGCCGAACAAATGAATCCCGGTAATTTGCCGCAATGACAATCGGCGATGCTTTTACCTCGGCCTCATTAAAAATCGTAATAGGCTGGGCGCTTAAGGTTTCCATTAAAAGACCAAGCGACACGGGAAAGGAGGCCTTTTCGTGGGGGTTCACATGGCCTATTATGTAAAGGGCAAAAGACCGGTAGTGCAGCAACCCCTTATACACCCCCAGAGAATCCACAATAGGCAGCACGCGGAGGTTTTCCTTTGCCATTATCGCAAGGGCTTCCTGCAAAGAAGCTTCCTCGGGGGCGATGCAGCGCGAAATATCGGCACTCTTATTCAGGTAAAATTCAGCCTTGGGAATAAGGTTCCCCAAATAGAGGGGCGCTTCAACGCCAAACTTGTTTAAAATAAATTCAGTCTGAGGATTCAGGTTCCCCGCCCGCGCAGCAAAACAATTATGCCTCCCCTGCTCCCTTTTAAAAATAGCATAGGCAATCGCCGACACAATAGAATCGGTATCAGGGTTCTTATGACCAATCACATAGGTTTTCTTTTCCATACTCTTACCTCTATTATAGCAGAAAATAAGCATTTTTTAAAGCCCTTCATGTATAGTTGACAAAACAACAATTATAGTATACAATCAATCTATGGCTTCTGCAGTAGAAATGATAGATATTACGAAGGTTTTTCCCGGTGTTGTGGCGAATGACAAGGTGAACCTGAGGGTGGAGAAGGGCGAAATTCATGCCCTGCTTGGGGAGAACGGCGCCGGTAAGAGCACGCTGATGTCGATTCTCTTTGGTTTGTATCCGCTGGATGGCGGCAAAATCCTGATAAACGGCAAAGAGGCCGATATTAAAGACCCCAACGATGCTGCGGCCCTCGGTGTTGGGATGGTGCACCAGCACTTTAAGCTTGTGCAAAATTTCACGGTAACGGAAAATATCATTCTGGGTATGGAAGGCCGGGATCGTTTTGGCAATCTGGATGTCCGTGCCGCAGAAAAACGGGTTGCCGAGCTTACCGAGCGCTATGGTTTAGCGGTAAACCCCAAAGATACTATCGAAAATATCACTGTTGGTATGCAGCAGCGTGTTGAAATTCTTAAAATCCTCTACCGGAATGCCGATATTCTGATTTTTGACGAGCCCACCGCCAGTTTACGCCCCCAGGAAATCGACGAGCTCATGGATATTTTCAAAAAACTCCGCGATGAGGGCAAAACAATCCTCTTTATTACCCATAAACTGAAGGAAATAAAGGCCTGCGCAAGTGTTTGCACGGTTTTACGGCGGGGAAAGAGCGTTGCAACGGTGCAAGTTGCCGATATGAGCGAAGAAGCCCTTGCTGAATTAATGGTAGGTCATGCCGTTCAGTTCACTGTTGATAAAAAACCTGCCCAAATTGGCAAAACAGTCCTTAAAATTGAAAACCTTAATGTAGCAAATTCCAACAGCACGCACAAAAAGGCCCTGCCTGCAGTGCAAAACCTCAATCTGGAAATACATGCCGGTGAAATTGTCGGTATTGCCGGTGTCGACGGAAACGGCCAGCGGGAACTGGCCGAAGCGATTGCCGGCCTTGTGCCCGTGCAGTCGGGGGCAATTTACCTGGATGGCCAGGACATTAGCGGCAATTCTATCAGGCAGCGTATTGAAAAGGGCCTTGGCTGGGTGCCCGAAGACCGGCACAAACACGGCCTTATACTCCCCTTCCGCCTGGACGAGAATTTTATTCTGAAGTCTTTCCGAAAAGACCCCTATTCCGGCAAACTGGGTTTTCTGAATTTTCCTATTATTGCAGAACATGCAGACAAGCTGATAAAGGACTTTGATATTCGCGCGGGGAAGGGGCCGGCAACGATTAGCGCCGGTATGTCCGGGGGAAACCAGCAGAAGGCCGTTATTGCCCGCGAAATAGACCTTTCGCCCGATTTACTGATTGTCTGCCAGCCCACTCGCGGCCTCGATGTCGGCGCTATCGAGTATATCCACAAGAGGATTGTCGCCGAGCGCGACAAGGGGCGGGCCGTCCTTCTTATCTCTTTTGAGCTTGATGAGATTATGTCGCTCTGCGACCGGATAGCTGCTATCTCCCGCGGCAGTATTGTAGGCGAAGTTGACGCCGCCTCTGCCAATGAGCGGGAAATCGGCGCGATGATGGGCGGCGTTAAAGCTTAAGCGCAGGGTAAGATGATGTATGATGTGATAATTATCGGCGCAGGCCCGGCAGGCTACATTGCTGCAGAAAGGCTTGGCGCTGCCGGGAAAAAGGTGCTGCTTGTCGATACCCGGCAAACACTGGGCGGCACCTGCCTTAATGTCGGTTGTATTCCTACAAAAAGCCTTTTGAATAGTGCAAAACTCTATGCCCATGCAAAAGACAGCGCCCGTTTTGGTGTAGTTGCAGACAATGTCTCCTTTGACTGGCAGGCTATGCAAAAATGGAAGGACGATACCGTCCGAAGATTGTGTGCCGGTGTCGCCGCCACGGAAAAAAAGCTTGGAGTAGAGGTCCTGCAAGGCCATGCAGAGATTGTGTCGCCAACAAAGATTCGGATTGCCGGGGGGGAGGTTCCCTCTGATACAGACCCTGCAAATACTGTTTTTGAAACAAAGGCCATCCTTATATGTTCCGGTTCCGAGCCGGTAATACCCAATATACCCGGGGTTCAGGATAATCCGCTTGTAGTTGATTCGACCGGCCTCCTTTCCATTACTGCCTTGCCAAAGAGGCTGGCGATTATCGGCGGCGGGGTTATCGGCATTGAGTTTGCCGGCCTTTTTAGCAGCCTTGGCACAGAAGTCACTGTCATAGAGATGATGGATGAAATTATCCCCAACATGGACCGTGAACTCTCGCCCCTTTTCCGAAGAGCCCTGAAAGGAGTCAATTTTCGACTGGGCTGCACCGTGAAGGCAATCGATACGGTCGGGGTTGTATCCTACACCACCAAAGACGGCAAGGACGAAACAACGGACGCAGACCTTGTTCTTATGGCCGTGGGACGAAGGCCGGTGTTACAGGGCCTGGGATTGGAGGCTGTAGGGATAAAAACCACGAACAAGGGCATTACGGTAAATGAAACCATGCAGACCAGCGTTCCCGGCATCTGGGCAGCAGGCGATGTAACCGGCCTTATGCAATTGGCCCATGCCGCCTACCGCCAAGCCGAGGTTGCCGTAGAAGATATTCTGAACTACCTGGGGAGGGGTGAGGTTCCCAACACCTACCACCAAAACGCCCTTCCCTGGGTGGTTTACGGCCTAACCGAAGCGGCAGGTGTCGGCATTACTGAACAGGAGGCAGAGGCAAAAGGTATCAGCATTATCAAAAAAACTATACCAATGGCCTTTTCGGGCAGGTTTGTAGCGGAAAACGGCATTGCCTCGCCTGGCGTCCTAAAGGTCATTGCCGATGCCGCTACGCGTCGCCTGCTTGGGGTGCATGCTGTAGGAAGCTATGCATCAGAATTTATCTGGGGCGCAGGAGCCCTTATCGAAGAACAGGCAAGCATAGAAGCTATCCGCAAACTGATATTCCCCCACCCAACGGTCTGTGAACTAATCCGCGAGGCTGTTTGGGAGATGTAGGGTAAAAAGCTCACGCGGAGACGCGGGGTTGGAAAAATAGTTCTCAGTTATATCTGATAAAACCACAAAAACCCTCTTGACTTTCAGTTATAACCTTGCGGTGCCAGGCACTTTTTTGGATGCCTCTGCGCTGGTCGAGCCTGTCGAGACCACCAAATTTTTTCCGCCACCGATTTTTTTTACCACCTTACTTGACGAATTTCGATAAATATGCTATAATAATCCCATGAAACAGCAAAAAGTGTTATATTTACAACGGCTCAATTTTGGGGGGGGGGGGGGGG
>JAISIL010000067.1 GCA_031262035.1 Spirochaetaceae bacterium
CACTTGATGCACTTCGACTGGTCGATACGGTAGGGGGCCTTCTTCTTGCCGGGCTGTATGTGGCTGTCGTCCAACTGGCTGATGCAGCCTGCCGGGCAGTTCTTGGCGCACATGCCGCAACCAACGCACTTTGCCTCATCAATCTTGAATTGCAACAGATTTTTGCACTTTCCCGCGCGGCATTTGTGTTCTTTTATATGCTCAATATATTCCTCACGGAAATTCTTGATGGTCGAAAGAGTCGGATTCGGCGCTGTCTGCCCCAGGGCGCAGAGCGATGCCTTCTGCATTGCCTTGCTGATGGCCTCAATTTTATCGAGGTCGTCCATTTCGCCCTTGCCTTCGCAGATTTTGTCGAGAAGGTTGAGCAATTGCCTCGTGCCGATACGGCAGGGAGAACATTTTCCGCAGGATTCGTCCACGCAGAAGTCCATGTAGAAGCGGCTGACATCGACAACGCAGTCGTCTTCGTCCATGACAATCATGCCGCCTGAGCCCATCATTGAACCGTTTTTGGTAAGGCTTTCGTAGTCAATCGGTGTGTCCAGAACGGCATCGGTTAAAATACCGCCCGAAGGCCCGCCTGTTTGCACGCCCTTGAATTTCTTGCCGTTTTTAATCCCGCCGCCAATTTCAAAGATGATTTCGCGGAGAGTTGTCCCCATAGGAACTTCAACAAGGCCTGAATTTTTTACCTTTCCGGTAAGGGCAAATACTTTAGTGCCTTTACTGCCCTCGGTGCCGATTTTTGCAAGCCATGCCCCGCCCTTTGCCGTAATAACCGGGATGTTTGCCAGGGTTTCAACATTGTTGATGATAGTAGGCTTTCCCCACAAACCTTTGTTTGCCGGGAATGGGGGCTTGGGAACGGGCATGCCGCGGTTTCCTTCGACCGATTTAATCAATGCCGTCTCTTCACCGCAGACAAAGGCCCCGGCGCCGAGGCGGATTTCAATATCAAAATCGAAGCCGCTTCCCAAAATATCCTTACCCAAAAGGCCGTAGTCCTGGGCCTGTTGCAGGGCAATCTTCAATCTTGCAATGGCAAGAGGATATTCTGCACGGATATAAACGATGCCGTGATGCGCCCCAATAGCCTTACCTGCTGTTATCATTCCTTCAATGACGCTGTGGGGATCGCCTTCAATAGTCGAGCGGTCCATATAGGCTCCGGGGTCGCCTTCATCGGCATTGCAGATGACATATTTATCGTCTCCAACCGCCTTTCGGCACAAATCCCACTTGAGCCAGGTGGGGAAGCCTGCGCCGCCCCGTCCGCGAAGCCCTGAGGTCTTCACTTCCTGAATAATCTCCTCAGGCGTCCATTTTTCAAGAACCTTTTCAAGACCGGTGTAGCCGTCGCGGGCAATGTATTCATCAATATTTTCGGGGTCAATAACGCCGCAATTACGAAGAACAACGCGCACCTGCTTCTGATAAAACTGAATATCTTCGATAGCAGTGATGTCTTTTTTGACATTTTCTTCTTTATAAAGAAGCCTTTTAACCTCACGTCCTTTGATAATCTGCTCGGCGATAATCTCTTTGACATCCTCCGGGGTAACGCCTACATAAAAGGACTCCTCGGGAAGAACCTTTACAATGGGCCCCTGCTCGCAAAAGCCGAAACAGCCGGTCTGCACGATTTGCACATCGCCTTCAACCTTTTGCGCTGCCGCTTCTTTTTTGAGTTCCTGGTAAATAGCCCCACCTTTGTTCGATTCACAGGCCGTTCCACCGCAAACCAGTATAAAATGTTTATATGCCATGTCTGTCTCCTCTTTTTCCTTTAGGCCATAATATCGGCTGCAGGGCGGTTCAGGATATGTTGATCAAGGAGTTCATGCGCAACGATGTGTTTTTTCACAATATCCTTTGCTACAGCGGCGTCCACATTGCCGTAAATGACATTAGGCATTCCCGGACAAATAACTTCAACGGTTGGCTCTGAATGGCACAAACCCATACAGCCTGTCTGGCGGACAACAACCTGGTCAGCAAGTTTGTTTTCGTCAAGGGCGTTTACAAATGAATCCAGGGTGACCTTGGCTCCGGCTGCGATTCCGCAAGTGCCCATGCCCACAATAACCTGAATGTCCTTGCCTTCGGCTTCCCGCCGCGCAATGTCGCCTTTTTTGGCGTCCCGCAGCTTGCGAAGGTCTTCCAAACTCATCTTTGCCATAATTTATCTCCTCTTTGGGCACCCAAACGATGCCCCTACTCTTCTTCTAAACCTTGTAGATATTGCCCTAAGAGGGCTAGGGAACCGGCATCTTCAAGGCTGCCGATTGCATCAACAATTTCACTTTTCCGGACTGTGTAGTCAAGATTCCGCTTACTATCCCGGCAAATCCGTCGAAGAACTATTTCGCCCGGCCCCTGGAAAAGCAAAACGGAACGGAACATGCCGGGAATGTCGCCGACAGGAGGCGTATCAATATTATTCAAGTCGAACCAGGCAGTCACTGTAGTGCCCTTTCCCGGTTCCGACTTGACCTCTGTTCCGCCACCCGACTGCTCGGCAGTCTGAATGAGAAAAGGAACCCCAAGGCCGATTTTACGCAAAGGATGCTTCACTCCGTCGGTAAAAAAGGGGTCTTTGGCCTTTTCCAGTTCATCAGCGTTCATTCCCTTGCCGTTATCGCTAACAGTAAAGCGGAATTCCGCCTTTCCTGTATCATCTCTTAACTCTGACACTGACAAATCTACTTGGGAAGCACCGCTTTCGATACCGTTTTGAGTAATATCTGCAACTAAATCTGCCAGTGTCCAATGCATAACTACTTTCTGTATATATCAAAAATGCCGGGGAGTTGTGCTTTGGTGAGTTTACCGTAAGTATCGGTAACTTCGCCTGTAGAAACCGTCATTACCGGCGCCAGGCCGCAACAACCTACACAGCGAACCGGGTCAATCGAAAAAAGGCCGTCCTGGGTTACTTCCCCGACCTTTATCCCTAATATCTTCTGTGATTCATCAAGAAGGTCCTGCCCGCCTTTCAGATAGCAGGCGGTGCCAAGGCACACGGAAATTTTGTGCTTACCGGGCTTGGTTGTCTTAAAGAAATGGTAAAAAGTGATTACCCCGTAAATTCTTGAAAGCGGTATGCCGGTAATTCCTGACAATTCTGTTGCCGCTTCTTTGGAAATGTAGCCAAATGTTTCCTGCGTTTTGTGCAAAATCATAATGAGGCTGCCGGGTTTGGCCTTCCATTCTTCAATGTAATCTTTTAATTCCTGCGGAAAATCCATGATTAACTCTCCTCTGTCCAATAGTATATAATATTATTCTAAATTTGACAAGCCTGTCCAAAAAAAAATGTAAAAAAATTGTATTGCATAAATATTTATTTTGTGTTATATATTTTTGTATGAATACTACAAATAGCAAGAGTTTCCCTTTAAGCAAGAAAGATGTTGAACTGCTCAGCGAGAAATACCCGACTCCCTTCTATCTTTACGATGAGGCGGCGATTCGGGCTAATGCGCGGCGCTTAAAAGAAGCTTTCTCGGTGTTTCCGGCCATCGAAAATGAGCCCGGCTACATAGAACACTTTGCCGTGAAGGCCCTGCCTAACCCGGCTATACTGAAGATTTTGGCAGATGAGGGCTTTGGGGCTGATTGTTCCAGCCTTCCGGAGTTGCTTTTGGCAGATATGGCGGGGATTAAGGGCGAGAAGATTATGCTTACCTCGAATGAGACGCCCGCGGAGGAATACAAGAAGGCTTTTGAGTTGGGGGCGATTATAAATCTTGATGATATTTCACATATTGAGTTTTTGGAGAAGGCGTTAATTTCTCACGGAGACACGGAGACACGGAGGGGATCATTGCTTCCTTCTATTATATGCGTGCGTTACAATCCGGGGCCGTTGAAAGGTGGGAATGCGATTATTGGGAAGCCGGAGGAGGCGAAGTATGGGCTTACCAGGGAGCAGGTCTTTGAGGCTTACCGGATTTTGCAGGCAAAAGGAGTGAAACGATTTGGCCTCCACTGTATGGTTGCCAGTAATGAACTTAATATTGACTATCATTTTGAAACGGCGCTGATTCTGTTCGAGTTGGCAGCCGAGGTGAAGGAGCGGCTTGGTATCAGCCTTGAATTTATCAACCTCGGTGGTGGTGTGGGTATTCCCTACCGGCCCGAAGATACCGCCATAGACTGGAAGGAACTGGCACAGGGGATTAAGAAATTATATGATGATATATGGGGTGCAGCAGGTCTTAACAGCATTCAATTGCGCACCGAATATGGCCGCCCTATTACCGGCCCGTATGGTTGGCTCGTAACCAAGGCCATTCATCACAAAGACATTTACCGAAAATACATCGGAGTAGACGCTACCATGGCCGACCTGATGCGCCCTGCTTTATATGGGGCATATCACCACATTACTGTGTTGGGAAAGGAAGACGCCCCATTAACAGAAACCTACGATGTGGTTGGCAGCCTTTGTGAAAACAATGACAAGTTTGCTATTCGGCGACCTTTGCCCAAAATAGATGAGGGCGATATTCTCGCCATCCACGATGCCGGCGCACACGGCCGTGCAATGGGCTTTAACTACAACGGCAAACTGAGGTGCGGGGAATTGTTGTTAAAGACTGATGGCAGTGTTGAGATGATTCGGCGGCGAGAAACCGTCGAGGATTATTTTGCTACATTGAAGATATAAATTAACCGCGAACCTCGCGAACGACGCGAACGGGTTTCGACCCTTCGACAGGCTCAGGGACCGCAGGTTCAACCCCCGGTGGTCGAGCGTGTCGAGACCACAAGTTCGCGTGGTTGGCGTGGTTCGCGGTTAATAATTTAGGAGTTATTATGACACGCAACAAAAACATGGCGGCCCTGAAAGCGGGTTATCTTTTCCCGGAGGTGGCGCGCAGGAGGCGGGCATTTGCTGAGGCCCATCCTGATGCACATATTATCAGCCTGGGTGTAGGTAACACCACTGAGCCCTTACCCAAGACCATCACCAAGGGGCTGGTTGACGGGGCTGCACGGCTTGGCACCATGGAAGGTTATGTCGGTTATACCGATGAAGGTTTTATCGAACTTCGCCAAAAAATAAGCGAAGTCTATTATAAAGGGCAGTTTTCCGCTGACGAGATTTTTGTTTCCGATGGGGCAAAGTGCGATATAGGCCGCCTGCAAATTTTGTTTGGTAGTGCTGTTTCTATTGCCGTGCAGGACCCCTCATACCCGGTGTATGTAGACGGTTCTATTATCATGGGCGTTCAAAACATCAGCTTTTTGCCCTGCACAGCGAAAAACAATTATTTTCCCGACCTTTCTGCTATACCGGCAAACAGCCTGGTCTATTTCTGCTCACCGAATAACCCGACCGGAGCGGTCGCAACAAAAGAACAATTGAAGGCGCTGGTCGATACGGCTCGTGCCAAAGGCTGTATCATTATTTTTGATGCAGCCTACTCCTGCTTCATTCGCGATGCAAGTTTACCAAAAAGCATTTTCGAAATAGAGGGGGCAAAGGAATGTGCCATTGAGGTGCAGTCATTCTCCAAGCCGGCCGGGTTTACCGGCGTTCGCTTGGGCTGGACGGTTGTGCCAAAAGAACTGCGGTATACGGTGGTTTCGACAGGCTCAACCACCGAGACCACCGGGGCTACCGTCCATTCCGACTGGAACCGGATTATGGGGACCTTGTTTAACGGCGCTTCGAATATAGCACAGTGGGGCGGGCTTGCGGCCTTAAGCAGCGAAGGACAGGCCGAAATGAAGGGCCTCTGTGATTATTACCTGGGGAATGCAGCCATCATTCGCAGCACCCTTGAAACGAAAGGCATTCAATGTATTGGTGGGGATAACGCACCTTATGTCTGGGCCAAATTCCCCGGCCGTGACTCCTGGGATGTCTTCAATGAAATATTGGAAAAATGCCAGGTAGTTACCACCCCCGGCGCCGGTTTTGGGCCTGCAGGTGAAGGCTATATCAGATTCAGCGCATTTGGACATAGAAAGGATGTTGAAGAAGCCTGTAAGCGTTTAGGATGCTTTTAATATCTTTATTATAATAGCCTTTGATTAAGTAATAAAAAATTTATACTAGTCTATAAAAAGTGTTAAGTTCACACCTTGGAATGACTATCTATTTAAGAAGGAACAAAAATGAAAACTGTGATTGTAACAATGCCGATGAAGGAGCGGCTTTATCGCTTCAAGTATCCGGTCGTGGGAAATGCCTCTATTGAATATGACGGCGAGGTCAGTTTCCCCGTTAATGGGCTGCTTGCCCGGACACTGGAGCGCGGCGAGGAAGTGAAGATTATCTACATTATCACCAAAGGCGGCGACAACAAGGGCGGTGAACATACAAGGGCTTTTCGGCAGGAACTGGATGAAATCAACAAGAACATCGGCGCCCGCTTTAGCGAAGAAACTATCGAACTGGAATTTGATCCCAAAAAAGATGAGTTCAAAAAACTCCTCTATAGTCTGATAGAAAAAATTGGGGAGGACGCCCAGATTATTGCCGATATTACCTTTGGCTCAAAGCCCTTCCCTTTCACCCTGCTTTGTGCGCTAAACTATGCAGAAAATTTCCACAATGCAGATCTGCTCTACATCGTCTACGGTAAAGTTGATTGGATAGACGGCGAGCCTACAAACCCGAAATTTTATGACATAACTTCAAACTACTACTTACAAAAACTAATCGGTTCTTTGGAAGGGCGTTCGCTTGAAATAGCAGACGCCCTGCTGGAAAGTTTTTTTGAAGAGTAAAATTGGATGAATAAAAATAAAACTATTAACGACACTATACAAGCGTTGAATACATCGCCCTATTTCTCTCTATTTGGAGAGAACATGGAAAGTGCACGGCAGGTGGCATGGTCAAAACTATGTCAAGATTGCTATCATTATGCAGAAATTATTGCTAACAAATTTAAACACCAGCGACATGCACTTGAAACACTGGATGATGAATCTGGCGGGAAATTGATTGACGAGGTGTATGAAATAATCAGAAAATGTCTTACGCCAGGATATTATAAACCGGAACGCGGTGTGCCTTTTTCTGCTTATTTCTATCAGTGTATTCGAAACGCAATTTCCCGAGCATGGCGGAGAAGCAGCAGGGTGAAGAACATGTTTTCTGAACAACACACAAAACTGAGTGCAGATGAGAAGGAAGAAATAGAGGAAGAGATGCGTGCTATTGATAAAGCATTTTGCAGTATGCAAGAACGGGTAAAGCCGTTTCGCAGTGCTTTACTTACTGTTCATCTCTATTCAGTGTTAGTGCTACTAGATATGGATGCTTCAAATAAGAAATATACTTTTGTTGATTATGGTATACTCGAAAATATTCGGAAAACAGGAAGAAAAAGAAGTCAGAGAGATATTGCAAAGATATTTGGTAAACACGAAGCGGCTGCAAGCCGTTCATTAACACAGGTGTTGGATTTAGCAAAAAAAGTGTATAAAAAAAATCTTAACGAAAAGTGTTAAGTTTTCGGTTGCTACATACTATTTATAGATAAATCCATTACAAGAGAGGTATCTTATGAAAGACTCATTAACGGAAATCGTGGCGATTCTTGACAAAAGCGGCTCAATGGCGCATCTCACTGCAGACACCATTGGCGGCTACAATACTTTTATTAAGGCACAACAAGAATTGCCCGGCGAAGCGGTTTTATCAACAGTGCTTTTCAGCACCGGCAAAGAAAATGTGTTGCATAACCGGGCTGCACTTGCGGGGATTCAGCCGATAACAGAAAAGGAATACCGGGCAGGCGGAGGTACCGCATTACTCGACGCAATGGGCAGGGCAATCGACCACATCGGTAAAGAACTGGATAAAACCCCTGAAGATGAAAAACCAGGCAAAGTTATTTTCTTTGTCATTACCGACGGCCAGGAAAATTCCAGCACTGAATATTCCTACAAACAAATTAAGGATATGGTAGAAAGGCAAACTAATATCTACAAATGGGAATTTATCTTTATGGGCGCCAACATCGACGCCTTTAGCACCGCAGAATCTATGGGCATCCTGCGCGACCATGCCTTTAACTACAAGGCAAAATCCGCAAACATCATGGCCCTCCACAGCGCCCTCGGCGAAGCCGTAGAAAATATCCGTAGACACAAGAACATAGATATAGGCAAACCATTCCGGCAAAAGATGGCCCGTGCGAATGAGGAGGATGGGGAAAAGGCGAGGAAGTAGTGTGTTTTACCGCCCAGCCCCTGCCGTATGGGTCTGGGCGGCAGAATAGAGAGACTGCACCCGGTCGAGAGGAAGGTCGGTAGCGTAAGCAACCTCATCGGGTGACATACCATCAGCGACAAGCCTTTCAGCAACAGTAAGTGAAACACGTTCTTTGACTCCCATTTCAAAATAAGGTCTGGCGCCGATTTTATCAATAAATTCAATAAATGAATTTCTATATTGTTCCATATCTACATCAGTTGGCCGATTTCTTATAAACTTATCAAGTTTGCAAAACATTTCGATTGGTTCTAAAGGTAAGTCAACCGCTTTCGCAAGTTCCATAGGGTCAATACCAAGATTGATAAACTCGTGAATAATCCGTGGCAATACAACAGGATTATGATAATAAATCATATAGAGATAAGAAGCGCCTAAAGGCTCTTCTCTTTTTTGTGGCTGTTGTTTTACAGGTCGAAGACGTTTGCTCATTACCGCCTCGCCCCCGCTGTGTGGGTCTGGGATGCCGCATAGAGGGACTGCACCTGGTCGAGGGGAAGATCAGTGAAGTAAGATATTTGCTCCGCCGGAACATGTGAGGCCGCCATCTTTTGGGCAATCTGCATTGATTTACGCTCTGCTTCCCAGTGTCCAATTATCGATGTGGCGCCAATTTCTTTGGCAAATTCTACAAATGGGTCTCTATCATATTTTTTTCGCATAATCTCCTCCATAGTATCACTATTTACTTTGCTAAACCAGTACATAAATGCCGATAATTGGGCATTATTACCGATTTTTGCACTTTCATCAAGAATTTTGTCCACAGTAGCCGCTTCTACCCCTTCCCGCAGGCTGCTCACCCAGAGGCTATCGGCCACAGAAAGCCTCTTTGTCTCAATTATCTGTATTGGCAGATGGTCACCTTCTATATTATATACCCCTGGCCACTTCTCGTCAAGGCCGAATTTCCGTTCTTTTTCAAGATAATCAATGAGACTTTTCGGGTGGCGATTTTCTACAAAGGTGATAGTCACATCATTATAAGAAATATTGCGCAGGGATACATACAGGTTGGCATAAGCCTGGACTTTGTAGAAGTCGCTCACCGTAAGGGAATCATCGGGACTCTTGAATTCAATAAGATTATGGCCCCGGAAGATAGCCGCTATATTCTTTTTAATAACGACATCGGGCTTTTTCTTGATGATAACTACATCAATCCGCAAGGGTTCTGTTGCCAGTTGATGTTCGGATTGAAAAGTCAGAGCATCGCTATAGTCTGAAAGGTCCAGTTGTATAGCGCCATAGAAGGAATCATGCCAGGTTATTCGTTCTTTAGAATTGTCCGAGGTTTGCTGTTTGTTCGCTTTCATATCGTAACTATACAAAATTGTAGATATATTGTCAAGTGGGTTTTGAGAAAAAAATTTTAAAAACTGTTAAGTTCCCCTACCACAACACCTATCTATATATAAATACAATAAAGCCTGCTGATAAACAGGCGGAGGAGAAAAGTATGTTTGATAGAACAGACCTAACAGACCGAAGCGGTAGACGCATCGGCACCATCGAAACACAACCTAACGGCAGCCAAATCATTATGGACCGTGGCGGTAATCGCCAAGGCACCTACGACCCCATGACCAACACAACCACTGACAGAGGCGGACAAGTGGTCGGCCACGGTAACCTACTCAGCGGGCTGCTGGATTGGTAAGCGGTAAGGGGGCGGTGCTAGACGATAAGGCTGGCGTTGCCTCTCGGCTGGGCTTGCGAGATTTTAAGAAATTTGATATATTTAATAAAAAAGAGGAGATAGTTTGAAGAATTCACGACTTGGGACTCCTATAATTGGCAACTTTAGCGCCGAACAATCTATTTCTGACAATGAGATACTTTATGTCAATAAACGGCATGACTTCCTTATTATCAAAACGAAGCAAAATGACAATATTAAGCTTTTCCCAAAGGATGATGGTGCAGAAATAGTCATTAATCATTTTGGAATTGGATTAGACGAAAATAATGATTCTATATACACAGTTAAAACATGTTGGGAAAGAAGAAAAGAAAATATTGTTATTGTCCTATACTTATTCAAACAGACTCGTCGTATTGAGTTGGAAAGTGAATCGTTGAATTTCTATCTTGAACGACTTGAAACCAGTAGGCTGATAACAGATGGTATCATGAAAAAAACTGATGAAATACAGTTTTTGGAGAAAGAATTTCTTGATGGAAGGAGTATATTTGTTATTGATGAATATCAAGGTGTAAACTCAAACAAATTTCAGATATTCGGGAATAAGTATCGTGCGGAATGTGAGTATGAACGACCTGGAGTTGTCAAGATTTCTAAAATAATTCAAACAAAGACAATTAATCGTAATAATGATATTGTACAGTATTTCGGAAATGTGAAATTTGTATCCTTTGACGAGGCTATGCAAATACATGGGCATAAATACGAAAATCATCAAGTTGTAATAGATGATATATTTCAGATATGGAAGCAGTATGAAAACTATAAAGAGGAGATATCCAATAATGAGATACGGAAAAGGGGTTATATTCGTTATAAAGCATATACCATAAACAATGGTCTTTTGAATATTTCATTTGATAATGATGCAGATTATATAAATTTGTTTTTTGGTGATGATAATTCTGATGTTGAATTTGATATCATAACCTATGAGACTTCTGCTGATTTACCTAACAGTATAGATGATATTTTATCATATAAAAAGGAAAACCAAAATAATATTATAACTGTTGGTAGTTGTGTCAAACTTGAAGGATTCAATATTTGGTTTTATTTACCAAAAAATATAGAGCGAATAACATCGCATGGAGTTCTTATTCATTCTGATAGAAATGTTAGAATTGAAAAACGCAGAAGAGATAGAATTTATAATATTCTCAATTCAAGAAATAACCCTACAGCCAATATGATTATGAGATTAACTGCAGGTGATGCTGATTCACAAACTGGGGGACTTATAAACGATAAAGATATTATAACTACAAATGTTTTGGATAAAATGTTCGGTGATGATAGTTTTAAAATAACTGAAAATTATCGAGAAGCGATTAAGATTGCACTGAATACACCAGATATTGCTCTTATACAAGGCCCACCAGGAACAGGCAAAACGACTTTGATTAAAGGAATTGTAGCCCGTTTAAATGAAATGAGTAACAAAAATTATAAAATCCTTATTTCAACTGAGCAACATGACGCACTTTATAATGTGACAGATAAGTTGTCAGAAAATAAGTTATTGCCTCCGTTCATTGTGAGTAAAAGATTTAATGAAAAGGATGGGAACCAAGAAGATAGTAATAATTTTATGAAGGACATTACCAATTTTCAATACGAATTTCAGACTTTATGCAATAATATTTTAAAAGATAAAAAAGATAATAAAAATGATTTTTCAGCAGGATTAAGTCAAATTATTTATTGCATACAAAGTATCCGTCTTGCAAACTATTCCAATCAAGTAATTCGTGAGAACTTAGATGTGCTCTATAAAACAGCAATACAAATGAGTTTATCAAATACAGTAATAGATGTTATACAAGATATCAAATTTAAATTTAATTTCCAGATAGAAAATGAAGATTGTAGCAATGAGATGTTAGACATTGAACAAGTCAAGCAAAAACTTAGCAATCAGCGAACAACTATTGAGGATTATAAAAATGATGGTTCATATCAATTAAAAGAACTACAACGTTGTCTTCGGAAAAGACCAAATTATGAGAAACTGCTGATTGAACAATCGTTATTGTCAAGAATGACTTCTGGCGATAATGATGCTCTTAAAACTTCATTTGATGAATATATCAAATATATTGATTATCTAAAAGATAAAATACTTTCTTTAAGTGTCAGCAATAGCGATGAGAATATCCTGCAAGCGAAAAGTTTGTTTGACGAACTAATGTATAAACTTCAAGATGCTGTTAAGTCTCATAAAAAAGATTTTTTTGAGGTGGTTGAAGAATTGAAGTACAAATTGTTAGATATTGATAATGTTAATGCGCTTGTAAAGCGCTACACAAATATTATAGGAAGTACTTGTGCACAGGCAGGACGTAGTCTTGATAGGGTTGAACTAAATAGCCATTCCTGTTTTGATTATGTTATTATTGATGAGGCTGCAAGAGCTAATCCATTGGATATTATGTTGCCAATACTAATGGGAATACGTGTTATTCTGGTTGGTGACCAAAAACAATTACCACATTTTATCGAATCAAAAGAAGTTCGTGATTTTTTAGCAAATGATAAATACAAGAATTTGTATGATAAAGAATTACTTGAAAAATCTTTGTTCGGGCTAATTTTTGAACGAGTAGAAGATTCATGGGAAAAGAAGAAATTAGTATTTAAACGACATATCAGAATAAATGAACAACATCGTATGCATCCATCTATTGGCGATTTTATAAGTAAAGAATTTTATAATGGTGAAATCACAAATGGACCTAAAACATCTAATAATATAAATGATTATAATGTTTTTGGGAATAAGAATGTTGCATGGCTTAATATTCCAATTATTGACGGAATGGAAGAAGGAAAGCCTTCATATTTCCGAATGAAAGAAGTAGATAAAGTACTTGAAACCATTAACATTATCGTACATAATCTAAAAGGGATGAAATCACATATTGGCGTGATTTCATTCTATAAAAAGCAAATAGAAATTATAGAAAGTATTATAAGCAATAAATATCCTGATAATATATCTACATTGATTGAATGTGGGACTGTTGATTCTTTTCAAGGCAAAGAATTTGATATTGTTTTACTTTCAACGGTTCGTAGTAATGCCCATCAAACTCCCAGTGAAAGTCTTGGATTCATACATTATAGTGATAGCAGAATAAATGTTGCCCTTTCAAGAGCTAAGACATTGCTTGTGGTAATCGGTGACGCTGAAACATTTATGAAAAACTCAATTTTCAGAAATTTTATTAACTATGTCAAAAAGGAAGGGTTTTATGCCTGAAGTTATAGATAGTGTTAGATGGCCTTTTTATCAATATAATATTCTCATGCCTGAATATATTGAAGCAGATATTTTTGTTTGGCTTTATCTATCCTTAATTATTATGCAAAACGAGCAAGGTGGGCTTCCAAAAAATAGTTATGAGAAAGAAGAGAAACTTGCAGTTGAAACAATAATGAAAGAAAAGTTTTTCAATGTAATTGATAAAATTACATTGAAAAAAATTATTGCTTATGCAGAAAGAGATTATGTAGTTAGGGATGAAACAAATTTAATAAATAAGAGGAAAGAACTTGATGATAAGACTTTTGAATTTGTAGAAACTTTTAGTAGTCTTTTTTCTGATAAACTTCAAATTCAAAAGGTATATATGGATGCTATTACAGGTAATGTAGTGCCTATTTTCGATGCTTTACCTTATATAAAAGATTGTAAAGATGAAAATATTGCAAGGCTTACTAAGTTAATTGATGATAAACCTTCTGCCAATACAGTGAAATCTGCATACAGTCATTATAAAGAATTATCTAAGACCGAAAAATCTGAAATGGAGGTAAATGGTAAAGGTATTGATACTATTTTGAATATAAAAGAACCACGGGAATCTGATTTTAACATTATCTTTCTTGAAGATAAGGGGACTTTATTTAATTTTGAAGTAAAAATAGAAATTGATGATAATGAGATAAAAGTATCAACACCCTTTGGCCAAGATAATGTGAAAAATATAACATATATGTGGATGCAGACATGTTTTAAGGAAGCTAGAAGCGTCTGTAAAGAGTTAGATGAAAAGATAAAAGAGATTGAAACACAATATTTGTATGATAATAAAATTATAAATAAGGAAAACTCTACAATATTTAATATCAGTGTTTCAGACCAACTTCCTGTCTGTGGAAATATATATCGTTTACTTGAAACAGTAAAGATGAATAATGTTGAAACTATAAATAAAGCAAAGAAAATTCTAATTTCCATTGATAATTATTATACCGAGCAATCAAAATACTACTTTCTAGAAATAGGTAGTTTTCTGGAATGTTTAATTTCAGTGCTTGTAGAACATAAAGATATGATGAAAAGGAAATTAACGACTGAACATGTTTTTAGAACAGCTATTAAGAGTGCTTGCTCAAGAGTAAAAGTTGACTATAGTTTAATGATGGGTTATGAAATATTTTATAATTGGGAAAAGGGCCGTGTAAATTTTAAATCTGACATGGCAGATATTGTCTACAGTAATATACATTTTCTACGATGTCCTTCACTCTATTGGGATTTTGTTAATGATGCTTTTAGCCTTTACAATTTAAGAAATCAACAGGCTGCACACTATCATTCTGATAATGATTTTAGAAATGCAATTGATAAATTACAAATTGATAAACTATATAATATTACAAAAGTCTTTTTAGACTTAAATCAAGGAGGAACAATATGAGTAAGAAAGGAAAAAGTGGAAACAACAAACCAAAACCATCAATTCAAACTAAAAAACCGACAGAAATTCAACAACCAACTTCACCTGAAGTAAAAGAAGGTTTAACAGAAAGAAACCGATTGATTAACGAAGGTGAGAGTAAAAAGAAAGAACTAATTGCTCAAGGTGAGAAACTAAGGCAAGAAATTGAGTCTAAAGCCAAAAGTGAAGTCGCAAAAGAAGAAGATAAAATCAAAAAATCATATATAGATGAAGTCAAAGATAAAGCAATTGAAGAAGCAAATAAAGAAAAGGAAAAAATACTCAAGGCGATAGAAAAAGAAAAGAAGGCAACTGAAATATTGGCTCATGATATTGATGTAAAAAATGAGACAATTGAAGCAATAAGACAATCTCTGGAACAAAAGCAGCAACAATTACTTGAAGAAAAGACAAATTTTGAAAAAGAAAAAAAAATTTATAAGACAGAATATCTTGCTTCTTTACAAGATGACCTAGACAATTTACGAGCAGAAAAAGAAAATGTTGAGAGTGAAAATCTACAGTTAAATAAAAAATTGTCTCAGCTAGAAAAAGAGAATAAATTTGGCGAGGAAGACCGCAATGCACTTGAAGAAGAATTACGAGATGCACAGGGATTTCGTGCAGAGAGAATTAAATTACAATCTAAGATTTACAATTTGGAAAATGATAATGAAACAATTAGAAAACTATATAGTAATTCTCAGGATGAACTTAATGAGGCGAAAAATACAATAGAACGTTATGGAGATGACCCACAACAAACTCTTCATGAAAATGAAACACTAAAAGCAAGAATTGAACAACTTCAAAATAGAATTGCAAATTATCCCGATGATTATGAATTATTAAGTCTACGAAAAGTAAATGAAGATTATGAGAAAATCAGAGATGAAAACGAAACATTACATAATGAAAAAATAATGCTTGAGCGTGAACTTATTGATTATAAAATGTATAAAGAAGATTGTGAGAACAAGGACCGCTCAATAAAATGTAAAGAACGGCAACTTTGTGAATTGCAAACTGAATTAGATAAAATTACAGATATATATAATAAAAATTTCAAAAAAGTTTTTTCAAGCCTTTCAGAAATTGATGAATGGTTAATTAATCCGATCTATAACACAACTAATTACAATCTTAAGGAAATTTGTGAATATTTCAAATATTATCTTGCTACACAGAGTCAACCGCATTTATATTATGATATGCGTCACATACGAACTTTTATAGCCGGTATGGCTGCATCTAAGATTTTAATACTTGAAGGTATGAGTGGCACAGGAAAATCAAGCATGCCTCGTGAGTTTGGGAAATTCATTGGTTGTGACACATCTGAAATACCTGTCCAGTCTTCATGGAAAGACAGAAATGACATACTAGGCTATTATAATGATTTTGAAAAACGATATAAAGAAACAGAATTTCTTAAGAAATTGTATTGGGCAATTAGAGATAAAGAAAATGTTCATTGCATCATGTTAGATGAAATGAATCTGTCTAGAATTGAATATTATTTTGCAGATTTTCTTTCTGTGCTTGAAAAACCATATCAGCATGATTGGAAAATAAATCTTATACCAGATTTTGTTAGAGGTGAAATGCCGGAACTGTTAGACCAACATGGTGATTTACTCTTAACGAATAATATTTGGTTTATTGGGACTGCAAATAAAGATGATTCAACGTTTACTATAACCGATAAGGTATATGATAGAGCAGTCGTATTGAATTTTAGGGAAAAAGCCACAGAACAACCAATTGATAAACGAATATATCCATTAAATATCAGTTTTCATGAGTTTCAGTCTTTATTAACAAACGCTATAAAACCGAGTCCGCAAGAAAAAGATAAACTATCTAATATCATTGATTATCTTGATATGTTATTAACTGATTTTGAAATAGGGTTTGGAAACAGAATAAAGTCTCAAATAGAAAAGTTTGTTCCTGCATATATAAAATGTGGTGGAAAACTGGAAGAAGGTGTCGATATTATTTTTTCAACTAAAGTTCTTAGAAAAATACAAGGTTATGATGATAAAACAAAGACTAATCTTGATGAACTTTATAAAGAACTGGATAAAAACTATCCATCTGATTTTCTGGAGTCAAAAAAACACATCACCAAGTTGAAAGAGAGCATATAAATGCGTAAGAAAGAAAAGAAGTATTTAAGGCATTTTACAAAAGCTTTTCTAGAACTGTTCCCAGAAGGGGGGAGAGGAAATGATATTATCTTAAATGTTACTAACAAAAAACTTCTTCTTGAACCAGAAGTTTCAGAATCATCAATAAAGATAGATAATGAGTGTATAAATAAAATAAAAGAAGTTTTGCCATATCTTTTCAGAATTTTAGAGAAACCACATACGTTTATTGTATCATATGAAGATAAATTACCTGTGTCAACAGCGAAAAGAATCAGTAAAAAGGCTATTACTCACTTAACTCAGGATAGCAATGATTGGTTTGGAAGAACATTTTTATCAATTATACCAAAAAATATTTTATCAGAACAGAATGAAGAAACTTTTTCTATTTATGAGAACAGATTTGTTGTTACATTAATAGATAAACTTTATGCATATATTCAAAATAGATACAATGAGATTGACAAACTATATAGGCAATTAGAAAATGAACGTGCCCAAAAGAAACTAGAAGAGCGTGGATATATTAGATTTTCAGCAGAGGATAATTTATTATTAAAAAGTTTGCTACGAAAAGGAAGAAATCCATTGGAAGTTGATATTACAATAAATGAGGTATATGAGGAGAGGCAAGTTATCAAGAAACTTAAACAAAAATTGTATAGTATGAAACAATCTGTAATGTATTCTGATTTAAAACGATGTAGACCTGTTAATAGTCCAATTCAAAAAACAAATATCCTTATTTTTGACCATAATTACAATATGGCTTATAGAATGTGGGAATACTTATACAAAGTTAATAATGAATATATTATCACTATTGAAGATAATACGATACAATTCGTAGATATGTTTTACAATTTGTATTTATTGATTAGTATTTTCTGTGTGTTACAGAATATGAAATATACTATTGATAAAGATACATTGGTTATGTTTAAGAATAATAAAATATATATAAGTAATACTATGATATGGAAGAATAGTCAGAATGGAATTAAGATTAATTTAGAATATTATAATGATGAAATAAAATTAGAATTCTATTTCATCAACAATAATAAAAAATTTGATACAATTATAATTACCCCTAATTATAATATTGATTTTGAAGATAAAATAATAACAGAAATTGTAGAAGAAAAACAAGAATTACTAAATTACTCTATTCAAAAACTCCTTAATGAAAAAATAAACATTTCATATTTTTATTCGCTTTCTATTGATGTCCCACATTGCTGTGGCAGTGATAATGATTGGGGTACGTCTGTATATCGAAATCTTTATAATATTGGTGATAACTATCCGGAAACAGAACAAGATATTAATTTATTATCAAATTATAAATCAGGTATGATTATAATTACACCTGATAATTTTCAAACAAACTTTTCACGATTAGAACGTTTAATTAATTCCAGGATTTTTAGACATACTATCAAAACTTTAGATATAGAAAAATGTCCAATATGTGGCAGTTCAAATATCAAGAAAATAAATAATGGGAAAGAAATATTATGTTTTTCTTGCAAACATAATATTTCTATATCTCTTTGTAAAAATTGTAATAATGAGTTCCTTTGGATAAAATATATAGATGATAAATTCCTAAAAATTGAAGAAGTTACTGAAGGAATAGAAAGAATGCCGTATTACTATCAAATCCTTAGATATGAATCAATAATGGGAGAATATGCTATTACATCTTTTACTATTGAGAAAGAAAATGAAGAATGGAAACTAAAAAGCCTTTGTCCAAAGTGCGGGCATAAATTGGGAGAATAAGTTTTAAAAATGGTAAATAAAATTTTCAACAAGATTATAATAAGGAGCACCACTCCATGACCACACTTCACCTTATCCTCGGCCCGATGAAATCAGGCAAATCCGAGGAACTCCAGCGTCTTATTCGCCGTGTCGATATAGCCGGACAATCGCATATACTTATAGTCCCCAAAATTCAAAAGCGCGAGAGGGATGCAAGGCTCCCGGCAAACAACAAGAACGGTTGTGTGCAGGAACTGCCGCTTGATGTTAAAAACTTTACCCATGACCGTCTTGTCACTTTTATTGATGAGGCGCAATTTTTCGATTCACTTTTGTGGACTGTGAAATTCCCCACTACCGTCATTTGTGCACTGAACGGAACGGCTGAACAAAAGGTGTGGCCTTCTATTGCAGAAATTATCCCCTATGCTACAAGCATACAGTTACTCACATCTATCTGCGACAGTTGCGGAAAGGAAGCCACTTGCAGTTATTACCCTGCCGGAAAAACAGAGGATATTCTGATAGGCGATAGCACCTACAAAGCCCTTTGCCGTGATTGCCTTGACAAGCAGCATAGTCCTATAATGGAATGATAGAGGGGCTGGCCAAATTTTTTTTAATTTTTTTTCTTCAACACACTTGACAAAATATCAGTAAATATTGTATAGTATAATATGGCAAAGATACTTGTTCAACAGACTGAAATTTCAGTTATTTCACAGAGTGAGAGCGATTACATCTCTCTTACCGACATGGCAAAGTCCAAATCTGACGAACCTGCTCAGGTTATCAGGAATTGGATGCGTAACAGAATGACCATCGAATACCTTGGGTTATGGGAAATTCTTTATAACCCGGATTTTAAACCTGTCGAATTCGACAGGTTTAGACGGGATGCAGGTCTCAATTCATTTACCCTTTCTCCTCAAACATGGGTAGAAAAGACATCCGCCTTAGGCATTATTGCAAAATCCGGGCGTTATGGGGGAACTTTTGCCCACAAGGATATTGCATTTAAGTTTGCCTCATGGATTTCAACTGAATTTGAATTGTATCTGGTCAAAGAATTTCAGCGGCTAAAAAATGAGGAGCAGGCAAAACTTGGCTGGTCTGCAAAACGAGAATTGGCCAAAATTAACTATCATATTCATACGGATGCAATTAAAGAAAACCTTATTCCCTCGGAACTTACTCCAAAACAGGCATCAAGCATTTATGCCGATGAAGCAGATGTCTTGAATGTAGCGCTTTTTGGTATGACAGCCCGGCAATGGCGGGAACAGAATATCGGCAAAAAGGGAAATATCCGCGATTATGCAAACATCAACGAACTAATCTGTCTTTCAAATATGGAAAATATAAATGCTATGCTGATACATGACGGTGCCAGCCAACATGACCGGCTCTTGAGGCTTAATAAGATAGCAATTCAGCAAATGACTATTCTAGCCGGTGTAGAAAACAGAAGGTTGTTGAAATAAATTTTTTTAAAACACAAACAAAAACTGTTAAGTCTCTTTTCCATAGCGACTATCTATTTACAGAATGACAAAAATAGTTTTCCGACTAATACTTCTTCTCACGATTTTATTCCTGCTTTCAGCCTGCGCCACAGGGATGCAGCCCGTGGAACAATCTCCAGAACCATCAAGGTCGGAACTGAGCGAAATTACCGCCGATTTTATTCAATCGTCAAACATAGAAAATGCGATATACGGTAAAGATATTGCACTAAACTTTCAAGATGGCTACCTTATAACAGATTTTACTAACCTTTTTCGCAGTTCTGTAGTCCAGTGCTCAACGGTAGTATTCTCGGATAATTCAATCATCCAGCGGGAGATTAACCGGCAATTATCGGGTAATGTTGATGACAGTGAGGCAATCAAAATAGGACATCAGAAGGGCGCAGAAATTGTGCTGAACTTGGATTTATACAAGCTGCCGGGAACAGAAATGATTGATATAAAGCTCATTGCTGCAAATATCAGTCTAAATACTTTGACGCTGGAATATTCCAAACACTATCAGTGTCCTCTTGGGTTTGATATTGAATATGTCCGGGAACAAAACGAAACACGAAAAGGAACGATGAAAAGAATTGTGGGCGATATATTTGCACAAAATGACCAAGGAATTTACACACAATCTACCCGGAATGTTAGTATAACAGGCATAGGGCCATCCCATATTGAAATACCTCAGCACACTCTTGATTTGCATATAAATAGATATAAATATGATGAAATAAATCCGCAAAAAATCAATTATTATAAAATTGATGTATCAAATATGCACAGTATTTGTATCTATTCAAAACAATACACACAATACTATGCTGATATATGGCTAACTGTGTATGATGGAAATGGAGACAGTATTGCTAATACTGATGACGGATTTCCATGCACAATAAATATTCCTAACCGCTATAATGGGTATATTTATCTGCGAGTAAATAGCTATAATGATAATTCAATTGGTTCCTATCACATAGGTTATAGTAGAAATGCTTATTCTGAACCGAGAGGGTAATGATATATGAAGAAAATGAGTATATGTTTCATTTTAATAATAATTAGTCTACTTGATATTGCTGCTGAAGGAAACCGTATCATCGGCACCGGTCCTTATAGGCAGTATCCTGGACAACATGAGAAAGTGCGCATTGTTACTCATCGTGATATGAGTAAAGCAAAACCTGGTGACTATCTCTGGGCGAACAATCAATATACAGGTGGTAAATGGGATTGGTATTATGTGTCTCAAGGTGATATTATTTATTCAAAAGAACACGATTTTATGGCTGGTTTTAAAGAAACATATAAGAGTGTAGACGAGAATGGCACATTTACTGAGTATGATAAGAACGAGAATTATTCAAGGCGTGTGTATGATTCAGGCATTATCGAAGATATGATAGAAGAAGAGAGACAGTTTCGTGATGCCCTTGCAAATTATAGCAAGATTTATAACAAAGCAATTCCCAGAAGAAATAATTATGTGGGAGGCGCTAATAATTGGTATTACATTGATGAAGTTTCTAAAGATTTCCCCAAAACCTTTTGGGCATCGATAGAGCTGAGTGGGGAAGTAATGAAGGTCAGAGTTGCCAATGGTTTAGGCCATAAGATTGCGCAAGGATATTGGGCACTGCCAAGTCTTACACAGAAATATCCTAACGCGAGCTGGTCTGTAGAGGGAATAGACCAGGAGCCGGATACTCATGCTGTAAAAATCCAAAGTGATCCAAGCATGACCTATAGTTATGTTGAATTTTAATTGATCTTAATTGAATAAAAGGTTAATAAATGAGGTTATTATGAAAGAAAGAAATGAATTTTTACTGGTTTTTCTCTATATCTACACGATGATGATATCCGCTCAGGAACAAACTGATGATTCTCGCCCCACCCACGCCACCTGGACCGACAACACCCACAGCGCCATGCTCATCGCCGGGCATACTTACAAGGTTTGCAATGCCAACAGCCCCATTGCGCCACGGGGCGGCGAAATGGTAATCGATTTCGCAGGTGCTCTTCCTTATTACATGTGGGTCTACAGCTTGGTGACTCATGATTGGGCAAAAGAGACTGAGGAAACAGCAAATGATACAGATAATGTAAGCGGCGCAAATTTTGCGATAGCCCGTATTGATATGAATTTAAAAATCTACTATAATGATACAAAGACGGATAAGTTTATTGCGCCGGATGGAGCGGTTTTGAATGAATAGGACGAGGAAGGTTCTACCTTCTGTATTACTTATAATGATAATTTCCCTTTTATTGTCCTGTGCCGGGCTGCCGGTGGATAAAAGCGATTCTGGGACTGCTGTTACACTACAATCTCAGCCCGATTGGGTTTTGAATTTGCAATCTATGTTTCCCTCAGATGATTGGCTTGCGGCAAGAGGACAAGGGATGACACGGGAAACTGCACGAAATGATGCATTGAATCAAATTGCCCTGCTTTTCAGGACTGATATAAACGGTTTGACGAGGACTCAGGAACTATTACAGAATATCACGATAGAAACACAGAGTAATAAAAATAGTAATGTAACAAGCGCTTTGCGCAAATCAGAACAGGATATTACTGCGGGCAGTAATATTTCAGGCCTTATCGGTTTGCAGTTTGAGGAATGGACGGCAAGGGATGGCAGTATTTATGTATGTGCCTATTTGAATAAAAAGGAATCTGCCGCCCGTTACAAGGCTATAATTAATGAGAATGACGGTATCATTAGCAGCCTTATTGAAAAAGCCAATGCCAAGCCTGCAAGTTTCGAAAGTTACAGTGAATTACAGGCTGCTCTAAAACTTGCAGAAATCACCGATAATTATTATTCGATGCTCATTGTTTTGGATGCAGGAGAGGCTGCCGGTAAACCTCAATACGGAAGTTATCAGGCAATAAAAACACTCTTCGATGCAAACGCAAAGGCAATAGTCATCAATATTGATGTTCAAGATGATGATGGAGGCCGTATAAAAACTGCATTTGGTAATTTCTTTACCCAAAAAGGTTTTAAAACAGGTAACACTGATATAAATACTCTGTATATATTTACTGTGCACACTGAATTTACTAATGTAGAATATAATGATAACACTCAGTATCAATGGCTGCGTTATACTTTAAGGGCGGAACTTTCTGATAATGCCAAGAAAAGCCTCTTTCATCATGCAGAAAATGGCAGAGAAGGACATCTGACAAAAACAGAGGTAAAAATGCGGGTATTAAACACTATAGAAGAAAGTATTCATAAAGGGAATTTTGCAAATGAATTTAACTTGTGGTTATCTTCATTGTAAAAAATATAAAAATATATTTGAGAGGAGAAAGAGTATGAAAAAAACAGTATTGATTTGTGCCGCAGTGCTTTGTCTTGCAATGGGCCTTGCCTCATGTGCATCGGTTGCAGGTAAACCAATGCAGGCAACAGAATTGCTTGACTGGAAAGGTGCAGCACTGGGGCAAAAGGTTCCTGCATGGGTTATAGCTGCAAATGAAAGTGTTGAAGCAATTCAATCACTACCCGACTATCAAGGGCAGTATTGTTTTGCCGTCACCCTGGACAATGCATCAAAAGACTTTGCAGTAAGCTGGGTTACAAATCCTGCCAATGCAAGTGCCGAAGTGTCACGCATGATAGCCAACACTGTTAATGCCGAAGCGGAAACACAGGCAAAATCGGCAGGGCAGGACATCAATCGTGGATTAAGTGAGCTGAATACCGAAATGTCTAACGCATCGTTTAAAAACCTGCGCAAGTCTGCGGACTTCTGGATACTCAGCAAGAATAAGGCGACAGCGGAAGAATACTACACAGCCTATTCCCTGTGGACAATTCCACAGACAGACCTGAACGACCAAATTGCTGCTAATTACCAGAACATCATCGACAACAATAAAGCAATGAGCGAAGCTGAGCGTTCAATCTATCTGGACATCATCAAGAATATCCGCGAACGGGGTATGACAACAGTAAGTTCGCAAAGCCAGCCGGAAACAGAAGTGGCAGAACAATAAAGTAGTGTATTTTTTAGCATTCTTGTAAAAATTGCTCAAATAGTGTATACTTTTACTATGGATATAAACTTTTATTCCCTTGGGGCTGCCGAAGAGGTTACCGGATCTAAGCATATTCTTGAAGTGGGCGGCTCCGATTCTGTTCCGCCCCAGACTTTTCTGGTAGATTGCGGGTCTTTTCAGGGGAAGCGGGCCGAGGCGAACAGGAAAAACCAAAATATCGGGATAGAAGCTGATAGAATTGATGCGGCGATTCTTACCCACGGGCATCTTGACCACTGTGGCATCTTTCCGCTGCTTACAAAACAGGGTTACAGGGGAAATATTTATACAACGCCTGCAAGCCGCGACCTTGCAAACCTTATCATGATGGATTCTGCTAAAATTCAGTTTTATGATGCAAAGTTTCTCCGTTCCCAGGCGGCAAAAAAGGGCGAAAAGTTTAACTGGCAGCCCCTTTATTCAGAGGCCGATGCTATTCAGGCGGCAAGCCAGATGGTCGGCCTTTCATACAACAGGCCGATGCCCATTGGCGATGGGGTGAAGCTTGAGTTTTACGATGCCGGCCATATCCTCGGTTCAAGTTTTGCGATGGTGACTGTGGGGAAGGGCACCGAAGAAAAACGCATCCTTTTTAGCGGCGATATAGGCCGGCCGGGGAAGCCTATTATTCGCAACCCGGCAAAGGATGTTCCTGCACCGGATTATATCATTCTGGAAAGCACCTATGGGGACAGGCTGCACGAAAAAGCAAAGGACGCTCTAAAACAATTGGCCGAAATTGCCAAGCGCTGTGTTGAAACCAAGGGGCGCATCATCATACCTTCATTTGCAATAGAGCGAACACAGGAATTGGTCTACTATTTTCATCTGCTTGTGGACAATGGCCTTATACCCGAGCTGCCTATCTATGTAGACAGCCCCATGGCGACAAACGCTACCACCATCTTTCAGGTGCATCCTGAGTGCTATGACGAAGAAACAAGGCAGGCCTTTATTCAGCACCATAAAAACCCCTTTGGTTTTAACAGCCTGCACTTTACCTCGAGTGTAGAAGATTCCAAGGCCCTGAATACCATGCCCGGCCCCCTTATTATCATTTCCGCAGACGGTATGTGCGAAGCCGGCCGGATTCAGCATCATCTGATTAATAGCATCGAAGACCCCAATACGACTATATTAATCGTCGGCTATATGGCCGAAGGCACTTTGGGAAGGCGCATCTACCGCAGGGAGACAGAGCTTCGCATTCATGGGGAATGGTTTAAACGAAAGGCTGCCGTAGAAAACCTCAATGCCTTTAGCGCCCATGGCGATTATGCCGAGATGATTGCCTGGCTAAAAAGCATTGATACAAGCCGCCTTAAAAGAATCTTTTTGGTTCACGGAGAACCTGCAGCACAGTCTGCATTTAAAAAACATCTTGCCGATAATAAATATAATGATGTTACTATTTCACGCTACGGAGAGACCTACGAACTTTAAGATAATCTCCGGTATTTTTGCTATTTCTTGTATCCTTTGTATATTTGCGTCTTGTGCTTCGACGGAAGTAGGGGCGGGTTTGAAACCCGCCCCTACTTCCGTCCCGGTATCTCTTACGACATCGGTCCCGATACCCGACGCGCTTCCAGAATCGCCGCCATCTCCTCCTTCTCTTATCACCGATGAGAATCGGGAGACTCTTTACGGTATTTTTGATGATATTCAGAATGAAAATTATCAGGCTGCGCTGGTTCTTTTTGATAATCTTGATGTATCGGACCTGAAAAAAAGCGAAATCCGTAATTTAAAGGCAAATGTCTTGAGTATTCTTGGTTCTCAAAGCTATAAAAACCGGAAAAAGGACAAGAATGCCCTAAAAGATGCAGTGTATTACTATGATATGGCCCTGGATATAAACCCCGACGACACTATGGCCTTGCAGGGAAGGGGCAATATCCTTCGAAAAGAAAAAAAATACGAGGCTGCCTTTCGGGACCTAGACCGTGCGGCAAGCCTTGAACCAAAGGACTATTGGATTGCCTGCGACAAGGGGAATGTGCTCATCGACCTGGGCCGTAAAAAAGAAGCCCTGGAGGTTTTTGAACAGGCGATTAACCTTTCCGAGGATAACTTTGTTGCCCTTGTTTTTGCTGCAGGCCTTAACGAGGAGCTAAAACACAATGGCCGGGCAAAAGAACTCTACAGGGCAGTTATCGATATAAAGCCTGAATACTATTTTGCCTACGAAAGGCTTGGTGTTCTGTATATGAACGACGGCAATTGGAACGATGCAAAAAATGCATTCGGCCTTGCCTATAGCCGCTCGCCGACACAGTCTGCACAATTAAGCTCTGCCGAGGCGGATTATGCCCTTTTGGCCATTGTAAATTGGTTAAAAATTGATACAAAAGAAAAGGTCCAGCCCTTTATTGATACGGTTATGCGCCGTATTCCTCAAAATAGCGATAATTGGTATCTTTTGCGAACCTTCATGCTTGGGGCAGGGGAAAAAGAGATAACAAGAATGATACAGAAAACAGCAGAGCCATTGGAAAAAGGCCGGCTTTTATTCTATTTGGGACAGTATTACGATATACAAAATAAACCTGCAGCGGCAAACAGAATGTATGCAGAAATGTCCCGCAGTGGCCGCCCCGGCGGTATTGAATGGCAGATTCTGCAAAATATGGAGAAACGATGGAAAGAATCAGCGTAGATGGTAGGGAAATAATCCTTGTAGGAACAGCTCATGTTTCCAGGGAAAGTATAGCGGAAGTGCGCAAAACGATACAAGATGAAGCGCCTTCGATGGTCTGTGTCGAACTTGACGAAGGCCGCTATCAGTCGATGATCGAAAAAGATAATTGGTCAAAACTCAATGTTATGAAGGTATTCCGCGAAGGCAAGGGCTTTTTGCTGATGGCAAACCTCGTTCTGGGAAGCTTTCAGCGCCGAATGGGAAATGAATTGGGGGTAAAGCCCGGCGAAGAAATGCAGGCGGCCATTGATACGGCAAAAGAAATGGAGATACCCTTTAGCCTCGCCGACCGGGAAATTCAGATTACCCTAAGGCGTGCCTGGGCAAAGTGTAATTTCTGGAATAAATGCAAGCTTCTTGCCACCCTTTTAGCCAGCGCCTTTACTACAGAAAAACTGACTCAAGAGGAAATTGAAGGCCTTAAAAACCATAATGAATTGGACGGCATGATGGCAGAACTGGCAAACTACCTCCCCAGCGTAAAAGAAGCCCTGATTGATGAACGGGACGCCTACCTTGCCAAAAAGATATACGATGCAGCCCCGGAAGGCGGTAAAACCGTGGCGGTTTTGGGAGCAGGCCATATTCCGGGAATAAAAAGGATACTCGGAGGGAACGCTGTTTCTACGCTAGACCTGGGCACAATAGAGGCAATTCCGCCAAAATCATTTATCGGCAAACATCTTAACTGGCTCTTTCCTATTCTGATTCTGGGCCTTATTGTGATAGGTTTTATCCGTGCCGGCGCCGATGTGAGCCTTTCCATGCTGCTTCGCTGGCTGCTTTTAAATGGCGGCCTTGCCGTGCTGGGAAGCATTATTGCATTGGCCCACCCGCTTACTCTGCTTGTTTCTTTTGTTGGTGCACCGATTGGCACCCTAAGCCCCATCTTAAGCATTGGTATCTTTGCCGGCATGACCGAAGCCTGGGTTCGAAAGCCCCGTGTGGAAGATGCTGAAAACATCAATACTGATGTAACAAGCATTAAGGGCATGTATAAAAACCGTATTATACACGCCCTGCTGGTGTTTTTCCTTGCAGGTATCGGCGGCGCTATTGGAAACATCATCGCCGTGCCCTCATTGGCAGGGCTACTTTTTAAGTAGCACCCGGTCGGTTGTATTTATATATTCTCAAAAAAAAATTTTCAAAAATTTTTTTCTTTTACTTGACAAATATGATAGAATATTATAAAATGAGAAATAAGTAGATGAAAAAGGGTAAAGTTTTGCAGAAAAATAGCCGACTCTCTCTCTCTCTCTCTCTCTCTCTAATTAGAACCCCATTCAGATTAACGGCAGATTCTCTTGTGAGGTTTAGTATTCTCAATGTCCATAAAGGAGAAAATAATATATGAAAACGAAAAATCTATTTTCATTCGGTATTGCCGCTCGCATGCTTTGCATGCTCATGGTCGGCATTTCACTCATGCTCACGGCTTGTCCGCCGCCTGCCGGCTCCGGTGATAGAACCGCGCCGACTGTCGGTGTGCCGACGGTAGCTGCTATTACCCAAATTACGGCAACAGCTACTTTTACTTCCGACGAAGAGGGAACCTACTATTATCTGGTCCTCCCTTCAGCTACTGAAGCGCCGGAAGCAAGCGCTATCGTTGAGGCCGCAAGCGGCGTCTTCGGCTATGCCGATGCAGTGGAAGGTAGTAATACAATCAGCCTGACCGGTCTTACTGCCAACACCGCTTACAAGATTTACCTTATCGTAAAAGATGATGCAGGGAATCTGTCTAAAGTGATGTCAAGTGTAGAATGGACAACACTGGCTTCTGACCCTGATGATAAAACGGCACCGACTGTTAGTGTCCCAACAGTAGCTGAGATTACCCAAACTACGGCGAAGGTTACCTTTAGTTCCGATGAAGCGGGAACCTACTATTATCTGGTGCTGCCTTCGAGCGATGCAGCGCCTGAGGCAAGCGCTATTGTAGGGGCTGCAAGCGGTGTTTTTGGCTCTGCCAGTGCAGTGGAAGAGACCAATACAATCAACCTGACCGGGCTCAGTGCCGGCACTGCTTACAAGATTCACCTTGTAGTAGAAGATGCGGCAGAGAATGTGTCTCTTGTAATGTCAAGCGCAGCATGGACCACATCGTCGCCAAACTCGGATATTACCGGTGTAACAGTGACCCCGGCAGAGGGCACCTATTGGCTGACCGGTATGTATTATATGGATAGAGGCGGGACATTGCAACTCAACGCCGCGGTAACTGGAGAAAATAGTCCATCTCAGGATGTTACCTGGTCGCTGGAAGGGGAGTATACAGACGGAACAAGTATCAGCAGCACAGGCCTATTAACACTTGACGCAGATGAAACCGGGTTTTATGTTACGGCAAAAGCAACAGCGCAGGCTGACACAAGCAAATCCGCTTCATTTAAAGTTGCCCAGATAGATTCCGGATGGAACAGTTTTACTAATTCATCTTCAGTAACCGGTTCTTTTACCATTGATGACAATGGCAGTAATACGATAGTTTTAAGCGGCACCCCCGGTGAATACTGGTATGGAGGAACAGGATATTTCGACAAATATGCAGAAACTACAGGGAAAAGGTACAAAATACAGTTTGATACCTGGATAGAAAACAGTTCCTCAGAAAATCCTAAAGTACAAATTATGTATTACCATTATATTGCGTCTGACCGATGGACCGGCTTTATTCAGCAAATTACTAATACCAAGACAACGTATTCTTTTGTCACTCAAACTATAGGTGAAGACCAGGGAATGGAAACTGTGGACTTCTGGCTAGGCAAGCAGACTGGCACTGTGCATATAGAAAATGTGTCTGTAACAGAAACAGAAGATGCGCCGACACCAGCCTGGGAGGTGTATTATGATACTAATGCGGGGGCCGGACCTGAAGTTACTTATGACTTATTAAGTGAAGATAGGAAGACTGCTAAAGTAACAGTTTCAGGCACCCCGAATAGTAATGCTTGGTCATCACAATTACAATACCCCTATGGTAGCGAAGCAGGTAAAAAATATAGGTATAAATTTAAGTTATGGACTGATTCTGGTACTTATACTATCAATTATATTGAATACCAATGGATAGATGGAATTAGTGATAAAGATAGTAGAATCGGGTATAATATTCCGGTAAGCACAACGCCCAAAACCATAGAATGGGTAGGTGCTCCTTTGATAGGAAATGCTCATCACCGTCTACTACTCTTTGCTATAGGTGATAAAACAGGCTCATTTAATATAGAGATGGTCTCTATAGAAGAAACAGAAGATGACCCATCAATTGCACTAAAGTATGAAGCAGATGAAAATTCTGAGGTACCTTATCCTGATTATATTGCAGAATTTGATCTTGCAGATTATATTAGTGAGCTTAACACAAACAACACATACGATTATTCAATATCCGGAATACCTACTATTGATTCAGATGATGTATGGGTGCGTATTGTAGAAAGCCATGCCGACCCGGATGCTGATGGCGGTTGGTTATGGAAGGCTTTTTATGAGTCAAAAGAGAGTGAAGAACCCGATATAACGACGACTTTTACAGCATCTAGCCCATTCACAATATCCGGCAATGCAGACATTAGTGGTATTTGGGGAAATACTTTTCCGGAAGTAATAACAGTAACTTCGGGTAAGCACTATATTCAGATACTTGCCCATGTAACAAGCAATTTGGGTATACAGAGTATAAGCGACTGCGAAGTTACCTTTGCCCTTGAAGAATAGCGGTACTGAAAAAGTAGCCGGTATTAAATAGCCCCGAACCACCGACCACGCGGACACCCCGTTCGCGTGGTCAACGCATACATGCGTCAGTGGCTCGCGGTTAAATTAACTTTTCGGAGTGGACTCAAGTTTAATTTAATAGTAGCACCCGGTCGATTACCTCATACAAGGGTGACAATTTACTGAATATTTTTTCAAAGACCTCTGCGTAGAGCTCCTGGTAAATGCGGCTTTCCTTTGCATTGGGGGTAAATTCATCTTTGATATGGACCATTGCCTTTATGGCCTCCTCATAAGAGGCAAAGTCTTTCAGCGAAACAAAGGCGGCAATGGCAGCGCCTAAACCGGTCGCCTCAAAGGTGCTGCCCCTATACACCGGAAGGCCGAACATGTTGGCGGTAATTCTACAGACTTCATCGCTTTGGCTGCCGCCGCCTGCCACATAAAGTTTTTCAATTTTCTGCTTGCCCCGTTTTTCCATTTGGTAAAGGCCTTCCATAAGGGCAAAGTTGATGCCTTCAATAATGGCACGGTAAAGATGAATACGGGTATGCACATCGGAAAAGCCCAGCACTGCGCCTTTTGCAAAGGGCATGCTTGCACCGGGGGTAAAGAATGGCTGCATAATAAGGCCATCACAGCCTGCAGGCACTTCTTTAAGGCGGGCGTCTAAAATATGTTCGGCAGACACACCTTTTTGTTCTGCTTCCAGAACCTCTTTTGCGGCAAATTCTTTTTTAAACCAGGATAAAAGCCAATAACCGCGGTAGATTTCCATTTCGGGGTTATAAAAACCGGGCATTATGGCAGGATATGCAGGTAAATGCGGCTGCGGCTCAAAATACTGTTCGGTAGAAAATTGCACGGTTGCCGTTGTACCAAAGCTGATTGCCGCAGAAGCCCTGTCATGACAGGAAAGCCCCAGTGTTTCACAGCCCTTGTCGCTTCCTGCAACAATATAGGGGATGCCTGCCTTGATGCCTGTTGCCGCTGCCGCCTCGCTGGTAATGCTGCCTATCTCGCTGCCCGGCGGAACAAGCGCCACCTGACGGCCAGTATCCAGGGCAAAAACGGCACGCAGTATATCACCGGCCTTCATCCAGGAGCGGCTTTTTGAATCGAAGGGGAGGTGGCCAATCATACCGGCAGTCGATTCTACCAGCACCCCGCTAAATTTATAGTTTAACCAGCCTGAGATATAGGAAATCTTTGCCGTTTTATCCCAGCGTTCCTTGTCCTGATATGCCAGCCAATTAACATGCGAAGAAGCCCTCTGTGTCTGGACCGTGTTCATAGCACCGGCAATGGTGAACAGCGCCTGTTGGCCTGCCGGCAGGGGCGGGCACACTGCCTTACGGGTATCGAGCCAGATAATAACATCACCGAGAACATTGTTCTCTTTATCAAGGCAGACAATCGTATCGCGAATGGTGGAGGAGGTAACGGCAGCAATGTTATCCCATGCTTCCCCGGCCATCTGCTTTAGTTCAAGGCTTGCTTCGCAAAACTGCTTCCAGTAAAAGTCAGCCGATTGTTCAGCCCATCCCGGCGCCTTCGAAAAATAAGGCTCGGCAAATGTTTTCTTTGCCTTAAAAAGAATATCCCCTTTAGGACTTACCAACAGAGCCCGCGCGCTCTGTGTCCCAAGGTCAAAAGAAAGAATAAGCTTGTCCATATGATTGTCCCCCGTAGTAAAGAGTATAAGACAGGGAGACTGCTTTGTCAAGGATGTATAATAACCACGAATAACCACGAATCGGCTTTGCCGACACGAATTTCCACTTACTAATACTATAATAAGTAAGTAAAAATTCGTGTGGCCGAAGGCCATTCGTGTTATTCGTGGTTACTATAAAATTAAATGATTTTGTCCCGAGCTTCTTCCTACAAACTTGTCCATACTGTGGCTTATTCCAAAAAACTCTGCGATGAAATCCATGAAAGTCACCGGTAAAAGGCGCAAGAGGTTGACTGAATAGACAAAGCGGGGCATGATCAGGCGTTTTGTGCCCCGCAAGACCGCTTTTGTGATCTGTTTGGCCACATATTCAGGCTGTAATATGGGGAGGATAAGCGGAAAACGGGTTCGAACCCCTTTGAACATTCCGGTGTCGGTAAAAAAGGGACAGACAATGGTTGTTCTTACCCCCGGTGCGCTCTGTTTCAGTTCCATTCGGATAGCTTCATGCAGACCAAAAACGGCAAACTTACTCGCCGAATAATCGGCGAGGCCTTTTACCCC
Organism: Spirochaetaceae bacterium; assembly: GCA_031262035.1. Lineage (GTDB taxonomy): Bacteria > Spirochaetota > Spirochaetia > Treponematales > Breznakiellaceae > JAISIL01. The sequence goes on from JAISIL010000067.1 coordinate 32,853, forward strand.
GATAATACCTGCCGCAGAACTGATGGTAACGAGGTGGCCGCTATTGGCAGCAATCATTCCAGGCAGAAAGGCCTTGCAGGTCCAAAAATGCGCCATTGTATTTACCTGCATCGTGAGGTTTATTTTTTCGTCCGGTGTTTCAAGGAGCGTTTTGCCTGAAACCACCCCGGCATTATTCACCAACAGGGCCAGCGGCCCCATTTCCTGCTGCAATTCACCTGCCATACGGTAGACCTGTTCCCGGTTTGTCACATCACAGACTGCACCCTTGATAAAAAAGCCTTTTTCTGCCGCTTCCCTTTCCAGGGCTTTCAAGGCCGCTTCAGACAAATCCCAGACTATCACCTTCGCCCCAAGCTCCGCAAGGGACAATGCCAGAAGCCTCCCAATGCCGCTGGCCCCGCCGGTAATCAAAACCGGCTTATTCTTGATATTTCGTTTCATGCTTTAAGTATAGCAAAATGTTGAAAAAATGACAATATGACGAGAATTGTCTTTTTGTCTAATTGGCATCCCGGCCTAACCAGCGGTGAATCGATTCCATTGCCTCTTTCTTCTTTATAATATTCATGTGCGTGCAATCGTTTATTTTTTCGAGGCCGGTATTGGGGATAAGGCGGGCAATGTCCTGGAAGTGCGCCTCTTTAATCATATCATCTTCGGCATAGTAGAGGCGGCACTGCGTGTTAATTGAACGGAGGTCATCATCAGAAAGGCCGATGTCTTCAAGCATAAGGTGCCAGCGGAGGATGGCCTTACCGGTTGGCAGCCCCAGTCGGCGGGCAAGTTTTAGAAAGCGCTCAACAAGTTTCAGTGTTCGCAGGGTATCATCGGTTTGGCCGGACACCAGGTAATTGGGCGAAATAAAAACCACACGTGTAAAAATATCAGGGCGTTTTTTCGCCAGGAAAAGCGCAATGTTTCCACCGTCGCTGTATCCCACGACGAAAGCCTGTATAATACCCAGCGCCTCGCAAAAGGCAATCACATCATCGGCCATCATTTCGATAGTAAGAGCGCTGTCCGCCAGCTCTGAACGGCTCTGCCCATGACAGCGGGAATCGAGCGCATAGCTGTGGAAGTCCCGGAAATAAGTATCCTGCCAAGCGGTAAAGATGCTTTTATTTTCAGAATTACCATGAAGCAGAATAAGCGGCCTGCCTTCCCCGCATTCCCGGTAGGCGATAGTGATATGACGAGTTGGCAACGATAGTGTGGTCATGGAAATAGTCTACACGGTTTTCGGTGCTTTGTCCAGACGGATGGCGAGGTAACTCAGGGCAAAATCATTTAACTTTATAGTAACCACGAATAACACGAATGGCCTTCGGCCACACGAATTTTTGCTTACTTATCATAGAATATTCGTGTCGGCGAAGCCGATTCGTGTATTCGTGGTTGTTTTTTATGATTTCAAGGTTAAATGATTTTGCCCTGTTGTCGCTTCTGTTGTGCTGTGATATACTGGATGTATGACCTTTTTGATTAGCGATGAATTCAGGCGGCTCTTTCCACAGGCACGGATTGGGGTGCTTATTGCTACCGGAATAGATAACCGGGTGGTAATTCCTGAATTACTCGAGGCGGCCTGTGCCACTTCGGCGAAATGGACGGCGCTTGAGCCTTTGAGTGCAAACCCGGCTGTCGGGGTCTGGCGGGAGGCCTTTCAGCAATTCAAGACGAAGAAAGGCGTCCGCTCCTCAATAGAAGCGCTCCTGGGGCGGGTAAAAAAGGGCAACCCGCCCCGGCCGATTAATCCGCTGGTCGATTTATACAATGCTGTCTCGCTTACCTACGGCTTCCCCTGCGGCGGTGAAGATATTGATGCCCTGAACGGCCCGCTCCGCCTCTGTATTGCACAAGGCGGCGAAAGTTTTATCGGCATAGGCGAAGAAGAAAACGACCCCGCCCTCCCCGGCGAAGTAATTTACTGCGATGATACAGGCGCCGTATGCCGCTGCTGGAACTGGCGTGACGGCCGGCGAACAATGCTTACTGAAAACACCAAAAATGCAGTCCTCGTAATAGAGTCCGTCGACCCCGCACGGGATGCAGAACAGAAAGCAGCACTTGATACGCTGGGCCGGTATATTGAAACATATCTTGGAGGTAAGGTGAAGGGAGAGATGTACTGAGGGGGATGATGCTTCTCCCCTTCAAAACTCAAACCACTGAAAGCCCTGATTGGTGCAATCGACGAACACAAAGTCTGTGCCGTCTTCCTCTACACGCTGGATGCCGCCGCGAAATTCGGTGTGGCCGACTATCTGTTTGGGGAAGTAGTAGTCGGCCATAAGGGATTCGGGGCGCACCCAGAGAGGGCCTTGTTCGATGTTATCGCCGTAACTATCCGGGCACCGGTCGTTAAAGCCGAGAAAAAGAAGATTTGCCCTAAACTGCTGCTCTACATCGGCAATGCTGGTGCAGGCCGTTTCCCGCATAAAAGTTTTGGTAAAGCCGGCATGGCTTATCACATAACCTGAGTCACTTTGGTAGGCAGCCTTGAGGTAAGGCAGCGCACCCTCGACCATCTCCTTAATAAATGCGGCATACTTATACTGAAAACCGGAATACTGCTGCCAGTCTGAAATGAGGTAATGCAAATCATGGTTGCCAATGCAAAGGTGAAGGCGCTCATTTCGCTTGGCCTCATCAATCAGGTCGATAAAATTATTCTTCTGTTTGGCAAAGGACAGCCTGAAACTATCAAAATAGTCGCCGGTAATATAGTAGTTATCAGCAGGAATCTTGAGCATATCGCGCCAATACGATTCCCCATGCAAGTCGCCAATAGCGATGTTCATGCTGGTATTATAAGAGATTGCAGATTGAATTTCAAGGGGGACAAGATTAACCGCGAACTACGCGAACTACGCGAACTTGCAATTTGCTATCTGACAGCGAGTTCGCGTGGTTCGCGGTTAAAATCTACTTGACAAATATCTTTATTTATATATACTTATATTATGATAGCATATAATGATTTACGCAAACAACTTGATCGGTATATCAAAACTCACTTGTTCACTTCATACGGATTTGTCCGTGATGTTTCTACGATAGATGAATATTTGGCGGCAAACCATAGCGAAGAAACATTTTCGGTTATGCTGAATGAATACCGCAAGAAACAGAAGATATCGCCGCAGGAATTATACACAAGGGCCTGTATCGACCGCCGTCTGTATTCAAAAATCATAAGCAAGGCTGATTACAGGCCGTCGAAAAACACCGTGATTGCCTTCGGCCTCGCCCTGCACCTTGGCCTTTCCGATATGCAAAACCTGCTTGCCAAAGCCGGTTTCGCACTGAGCAACAGTTCTGTTTTTGATCTGGTCATTCTTTTCTGCCTTGAAAATCAGATTTATAAGATAGATGAGGTGAACGAGTTGCTCTATGGACAAGGGCAGGGGCTGATTGGGCAGGGGTTTTGAAACGTCCCAACGTTGGGACGTTTGGGGAGCTAAATATCTTCTATGATGTTAATATTGGCATCCGGGTCAACTGACCAGATTATATCTGCCAAATCGTACAGAGTAATAACATCACTGTCCAACCAGTAATCATCACCGCGTTTTACCGTTATTATACCATCTTTCTCTGATATTTCAATCATATCGTCGTCCATAATATCATCTGCCATACCTTTTTCTCCTTCAGGATAATTAATCCACCAAATCATCAAGGTGCTTGCCAAACAGTTCCCGGCTTGCCTTGGCCCGCTTCCATATCACATCACTCTCGTATCTTACATTAAAGTAATGCACTTCCCGACATAAGAATGTATATTTATCAGGTTCTTTCTTGTCACGGTCACTTTCATCACACATCATGCAAGCTATTCCCGGCTCAGATGATTTATAATAATAGTTAACTGATTTGTTTTCAGGAACATGGGCGTGCGGATTTTTCAAACCCCATTTTTTGCAGAAATCGTCACGCTGCTTGTCGGTTTTGTAATCCTCATAATGCAGTTTCCACTCGAACCAGAAAAGCATTTCCTGTAATGTTTTCTCCCATGCTTCAGGGCCGCCACCCTGAATCCTACCTTCGGTAATTGCCTTGTCATATTCCTCACGGCTTTTCCATTCGTTCTTGTGATATTCAGCAAACTCGCTGGGATAACTATGCCTTTCAGATTTGATAAAGCGTTTCAGACGCGGATACATCCATCTGGCAAAAGTATCACTCAGATTCCAAATATCGTCATCTGCTATATGTTCCCTATCAAAATGATGTTGAAAAAAACGTTTTGAAGTATATGGTAGTTCGACCCAAAAACCATAATGTATGGACCGAAAAAAGCCGATTTTAACAAGCCAATCATGAAAGCGTTTATGTATGCTTTTTGGTTTTGAGTTATCGCAGTCAAGGTCAAGCCACAGGCCGATGGTTTCAGGCTCTACCACATCCTTCATACGCGTATCATATTCAGCCCATGTTTCACCAGGGTTTCGCGGGTCAATAAAAGTTCTTCGTTTCATATCTGCCTCTCACCCCTTATCCTTCAGCAGCGCATCATTGTTCAGCACCTTAAACGAAATCCCCTTGGGCGCTTTGGTGGAGCGGACGACGATGCCTTCTTTGTCGAGGCCGCTGGGATACTTGCCACGCGCTTTTTCTAGCAGTTCTTCCAGTGTGTAATCGAAACGCTCGCCCCGTTCTTCAAGCGGCACGGTGTTAAGGCCGAAGTCTTTGCATATCGCCAGAGCCTCATCGTAGGGGAAGTATTTTCGGGTGGCGCCGTCCATCACATCAAATACATACCATTCGATTGACGGAAGGCGGAGGCGGTTTTTCTGTATGCCCGGCCCGCAAAGTTCACCGGTAAAGATAATGTCCTTGCCGTATTTAGCGAACTTTTCCCTAAGGCCGTATTTGTGAACCGGCGTCCAGTAGAGCACTCCTTCCTCATCCTCGATGTCGAGGTTGCGGCTACAGCAGCCGATTTTTCCTTCTATATTATAGGCAATGCAAGAGGTGCCATCCATTTTTGTGGTGATGTAATAGGGCTTGCCTTTCAGGCGGTCAATCAGTTCCAGCGCAGACTGCACACGGATTTCGTCGGAGGCAGGTATGCCGAAAGGCCGCCCGCCCTTGCTCTTGCCGCCAAAGGTTGAAACTTCGGGTATATACCATTTTTTCACGCCGAGCCGTTCGGTCACATCGTCGCCTTCATTGCAGCCGGACAATTCGGGAAACTTCTCGAGCGGAATAAACAAGCCCTGTGACAACTCGCCCCGGAGTTTCACCGTCCGTATGCGGAAGCCCGTGCCATTATCGACATTCTCCCTGAACGAGGAGGCCCGCAAAAACTCGTAGCGCTCGTCTATGGGGAGAAAACTATCAACCTCGAAATACACGCCGAGGTCGCCTTCGTGGAACTCACCTTTTTTCACCACGCACTGCCAGCCCATGATGTGAGCGGTCTCGAGAAAGTCGGAAGCAGGTATCGGCCTTATCGCTCGCACCCGCTGAATGGTTGCCAATGCTCTCATATCGTTCCTCCTGTGATATATGCTACTGATATACACTACTATTAGTATAGCGAAAAGGGAAAGTTTATGTGTCGCTTAGTAGGCGACAAGTTTTACAGACTGCGGCTAGGGGCGAATTTGCTACTATGTGATTAGCGCCTTATATTCAGCACCTGTAGAAGACCGTCTTCCACGCGGCGCATTACCTTTTCGCTTACCTCGCCAGCCTGCTCGACGAAGCGTGCTCTGTCAAGCGGATAAATCTGAAAGGGGATAGTCATGCAGTCTTTTGAAAGGCCGCTTTGCGCTTTGGAGATGACGACATTGCCAAGTGAGTCAGCGTTAATCAGGTTAGTAGTCAGGGGAATAGCCATGATGGTATGTAGACCACCTTCATTCAGCACATCGGACTGCATGACGAGCACTGGTCGCCGATAGCCCGGCTCACTGCCAAAAGGCACACCAAAGTCTGCCCACCACACTTCACCACGTGTCATTTTTGAGTGTCTCCCATACGGTTGCAGTGGACATTTCCTCAGCCCGTTTTGAAAAAGACGCATCATCGGCTGTCTGCGCGTTGTAGAATGCCTCTATTTGACTGGCAACAGTCTGTTTGTCGGCCTGTGCCTGTCTCCGCGCTTTGCCGTAGCGCGTCTTGAGAAATTCTATAAAGTCATACACTTCGGGGAAGAACCCGCTATCTAAGGTCTCCAGTTCCTGTGTTAATGCTGCTTGTGTCATGATATTAGTATAGCAGAACAGAACGATTTTGTCAAGATAACAAGAAAATCCTCACGCAACGATCGCAGCGTCCGCGGCGTGAGGTTTATTATGATTAACCGCGAACCCTTCGACAAGCTCAGGGACCGCCATGCCAACCACGCGAACGGGAAAACCGGAGGGTAACTGTTACTTATTAAGTTTCTCCGCTAGTAAAGGTGATAATAACTCAATGCATTCGGTTAGTGTTGTCTCTGCATCTTGCCATGAAACATTGTCAATTGCATTAAGTTTAAATTGCTTTACATAAGTTGCATCAATTTTATGAAACGAATCTTTAGCCAGACCCTTATAATGATGTGCAAGATCTGGATCAACTTTTGCATTTAGCATATTATTTTCTGCACTATTTCTTAATACAAGTAGTGCTTCATATACTCCCCAGTTATTATTGAGTTGAAAACCAAGGTCTATCGTCCTCAACTTCTCATAAGTATTTTGATTTGGTGTGAGCATAAAGTTGATTAACGGTGTTTTAACTAACTGGTCAACTACCTTTGCCGTATTTGTTTTGGAATACCATGAGTCAATAGTCAGCTTATTAAACTCCTCATCCACCACGTCTGCCACATACACGCCCACATTCTGCTTATAAAACCCCTCTATCTCCCCCTGCGTCACATTCCCGCGCCCGGTGATGTAGTGCAGCATGGACTGGTAGCGCGTGGTGTCCTGGCCCAGGAACTTCCCCACCTGCATCTCCATGTAGACGGCCGCGCCCGCCACCACGGGGATGCCGGGGGTTTCAAGGTCAAAATACAATCCCATCATGCGCTCGCTTAATGTTTTACGTTCTGCAGCTATGTGTACAATTTGCAGATAATCCTGTAAAGCCGCTATGGGTTTATCCGCTTGTAAGTATGCTTGAGCGCGTCTTCTATAAGCGGACCGAGATGGACCGCCTATATCAAGGGCTTTTGATAGATAAGTAAGAGCATCCTCATATTTACCTCCATCTATGAGTTGTGATGCATAGGTAATAAAATCTGAAGCCATATTGCCCTTAAGACCTTCATCTTGCAACCCTGTCTCTATTGCTTTGTCATAGTCTGCAAAACCTTTCGTATAGTTTTCTTGCAACACATATATTTTACCACGGTAAAAATAAGCCCGGTTTGCTCCAGGTAATAGTTGTATTACTTCGGTAAAATCACTTAAGGCTTTATCATATTCCTTTTGGAAATAGAAAACATTTCCACGGTTCCAATACGCGTCTGTATACTTCGGATTTAGTTTTATTGCCTGAGTATAGTCAGCGATAGCTTTATTATGCTCGCCATTGTTATGGTACTCAACAGCACGGTTGTAGTACTCCTCCGCCGTCTTCGGCAGTGTCTGCGCAAGGGCACACACTGCGCAAAGCGCCATTAGTAATACGATAATTGTCTTTTTCATTTAGATTCCTCCATAAAATATCTTTTATCCAAACAACCTAAAGTTGTTGTTTAAAAACAAAATCATACTGATAAACGAATATTCTGTACTATCAGTGCATTTGAATTTATCACTAAAATCAAATCTGCTAATGTAATCCTCAAATTTTCCACCTGTCTGGGCCGGATGTGTTTGATACATGATATATTGCGGCTGTATCAGTTCATACATTCGGGTTATCAATTCATCGGTTTCCATATTATCAGAAAACTTATGAGCATGGTGCGGCCACTTAACAATATCAGCCTTCAGAGAAGGGCATTTGGATAATGCATTCTTAACCTGCTCACGTTTAAGTTTCAAATCCACTATCACCAGATCAGTAAGGCTGCTGCTATATCCCGATCGAGACATATCCTGTTGTAGATTTTCATTTTTTTTCAATTGCAGGAATAAATCAGAATCGTATTCTTTTAGTGATATTCGCTGAAGCTCGATTTGCTCAGCAGTTTCAATAAAACTTGCAAGTGCATCTGGATTATCAAAATCACCAAATAAAAGGTATGATATATTTTTGTGTGTAATTCTATATATTACACTTTCATCATTTTCAGTCTTTGCATATTTATATTTATACATCTCTACATATATTTTGTCAGCAATTGAAAATTTTGAATAGTAAAAATTACCCAGATCAAGAGCAAAAATATTATATTTAAGCGCAGTATCAGGTAATGATACCTCTAAAATCTCTTTGGCTAGTAAAATTTCTGTATTCATACCGGTTTCTTTCAGCAAATCAAACACTGTATTTTTTGATGATGCCAGTGATGGTGCTGGTGCCAAAATGTGGTTATAACTATTTTCATTCAATATACGCTTCGCGACCGCCTGATTAAAATGATCAGAATGATAATGCGTTATCAGCTCTATCATATTTTCATCAAAATGGGTGCTGGTATTAAGTAAACCATCTACTCTTAAAAATGGACTGCCAGCAAAGGTGTAGTTTACCGTAGAGGTTTTATTAAACGTACTTGTTACAGCCTTATCAGGGGTGGAAGTATTAAAATTGATGGTAATTTTGCTATTGTCTACAATGGTATCAGGTAATCGTGTTCGCCAGATGAGTTCCTGTATTTCATAGTGTGGGTAATATTCATCTTCATACCGGAGTATCTTTTGCCGGTTTTCTTCCGTCATTCTGGTTTCAAGTTCAGTCATGTCTTCCCGTTGAAAAGTTATCCCCTCATTACCAATAAGTATCTCTGAAAGAGTGCTATCAGTAAAGATAAAACCTAAGTGCTGATATGAATTATAGGCCTGTAATACTATTTGTCCGGCATCTTTCAGTGTTTGCAAAGTTGTTTCTACACTAGTTCCATTGTTATAAAAGGCTGTAACTGTGCCGCTTATGACAGAAAGGTCATGAATATTATCAACCGACAATTCTTTTTTGCTGTATTCCAGGCAATACCCGCGTTTTATGTCACGGTTAGTAATAGTTTGTCCCGGTGAAAGGAAAAAAGATTGCGGATCTGCCCATAGACTACTGATGGTGCAGAATACAAAAATAATGAATACTCCAATTTTTCTCAAGTGTGTCATACTTTGCCTCCTATAGCAAATGTGTAATATATATACATGAGCCCTCTATAGGGCGCTATGCCATGATTAGGATGTAGTGATGCCACCAGATGTGATAAAACCGCACTATATGCGGGGGGGGGGGGGGGGGGGGGGGTAATTTTTGCCGGTTTAAATATAA
>JAISIL010000114.1 GCA_031262035.1 Spirochaetaceae bacterium
TTGAAACATATTACAACAGAATCCGCCGTCATTCGGCTATTGACAATATTGCGCCTATTGAGGTACAATGTATGGAGTTAGCGGCTTAATCTATTGTCTACCATACGGGGTCAGGTCCAAAGGCCATTCGTGTTATTCGTGGTTACTATAAATAATATTTTTTTTCAAGGGCAATAATTAAGGTTTTTTTGCCGATTTTTTTATTTACTAGGCAATTTATGAGAAGTAATGTTTTTATTCTATGATATAATGCACTTAAAATTATTTTCAATAGGAGGAAAATATGAAAAAAATGTTTACAATCATCGCATTACTGGCGATGGTAGGCGGTTCGCTGTTTGCTAACGCCCAAAAGGACGCGGGAGCAGCCTCTGCCGGTGCAGGTCAGAAGACCGTAGTCTTCTATTCCTGGTGGGCCGATGCCGAAAAGTCGATGGGCGATGCGCTTATCGATGATTTCGAGGCGGCACATCCTGACATCAAGGTTGAGAGGAACTTTATCGCTTATGCAGATTATGCAGCAAAACTCAACACGATGATTGCATCGAACTCAGCGCCTGATGTTATGTTCCTGAACGAATACCTCATCAGCGAATGGGGCGAGAAGGGAACAACAGCCGACCTGAATCCCTATTACGCAAAAGCAGGCGTCGACCCGGCGAAGTTCTTTATTCCCGCGGCGCTCTATGCCAACGGCGGAAAACTCTGGGGTGTTGCAGCAACCAGCACCACCACTGTTCTCTACTATAATAAGGAGATGTTCAGCGCAGCAGGGATTACACTGCCTCCCGACAGTGCGGCAAAACCCTGGGGCTGGGCGGACTATGTTGCAGCGGCAACAAAACTCACCAAGGATTCCAGCGGAAAGACCCCGGCCGATGCAGGCTTTAACTACAATGATGTGATTCAGTGGGGAACCACCCTTCCCAGTTCCTGGATTTATGTGCTGCCCCTTCTCTATGCAGGCGGCTCAAGTGTAGCCAATGCTGACGGCACCGCTCTTGAAATTAACAAGGCGGCAGGCGTCGCGGCAATTCAGGCGATGGCAGACCTTGCACTGAAAAACAAAGTGGCACAGACAGCGGCAATGAGCAATGCGCAGGCTTTTACCGGGCTTCCGGCAATGTTGATGAACGGCCAACTGGGCATGTTCGTCGGCGGCACCTTCCAGATGGGCGACTTCGAGAATGAAGGCTATGATGTCGGTATTGCACAGATTCCCTCGAATGCAAACCCGCCGAAGGGCAGCAACATGGTGTGGTCTTCCGCTTATGTTATGAAAAAAGATGCATCCGATGAGGCATTTGCACTGATTTCCTACCTCAATGATTTTAACAACTGGGTTAAGGCGTCGACAAACCACAGCGTGGGCCTTACCGGGCTTCCCCAGACAGTGACCACCCTCACCAGCGGCACACCGCAGTTTGACGCCTGGACAAAATTGTATCCGGCGTCAATGGCGAAGGTATCAGGTGATATCCTCAACAATGCATCGCGCATTGGCGAAAATGTTACCCTGAAAAACTTCAGTGTGATTATGGATCAGACCATTGCTCCGCTTATTGATGAAATCTGGCTCGGCCAAAAAACCGCAGCCGATGCATTTAGCGGCCTCGATGCAGCTCTGAAACCACAGTTGCAGGGCGCGTATCACTAGTCAAAGTAGGAAGTAGTAAGTAGGAAGTAGGAAGTGTTTTTGTAGAAAGCTTAGCTTGAATTTTCAGGTAATGCTTTCAATTACGAACTTCCTACTTCCTACTTCCTACTTCCTCCTTCCTACTTATATTGTTGAGAAATAGGAAAATGCGGAAAAATTCTGTTAGTTATCAGAATCTCAAGTGGGGTTATATTTTTATTGCTCCCTGTATTATTGGGCTTCTTGTGTTTAACTTAGGGCCGATGCTTTTTAGCCTTATGGCAAGTTTTACCGAATGGGATATGATTACCCCGATGAAGTTTGTCGGCCTTAAAAATTTTAAACAGATATTTACCACGGCTATTGCCGCAAAATCTATACAGGTAACTTTTTACTATGCATTACTTTCTGTGCCGCTTATTACCTTGTGCACCTTTCTTACCGCTATTTTATTGAACTCAAGTATTAAAGGTATTTCTATTTTTAGAACGATTATTTATATACCATCGATTGTGCCTATTGTTGCCTCAAGCGCATTGTGGCTGTATATATTTAACCCGATGTTCGGGCTTTTAAATTCAATTGCACGAGCCTTAAGTCTTCCGACCAGTAATTATATTTTCAGCCCCACCGGCGCCGTTCCCTGGCTTTCGGTAATGGCCGTATGGATGGCCGGAAACACGGTTGTTATTTATCTTGCCGGTTTGCAGGGCATTTCAAAAGACCTTTACGAGGCGGCAGACCTTGACGGTGCAAATGCTTTTCAGTCTCTTATACACATAACCGTGCCGATGATGACGCCGATTATCTTTTATAATATGCTTATGGCATTGATTTCTTCGATGCAAACTTTTACCCAGGTCTACATGATGACAAACGGAGGGCCGGCAAATGCCACACTCTTTATGTCGCTTTACCTTTATAACGAAGCATTTAAATATCAGCACATGGGATACGCATCGGCGGTGTCCTGGATACTGTTTATATTTATTGCCATAATTACCGCTGTTGTTTTTGCCACATCGGGCAACTGGGTGTTTTATGAAAATGCAGGCTCCAAAAAGAAAAAGAAAAAGGAGGCGCTGAATAATGGCTAAACAACTGCACAGGGGTATGCATATAAAAATGCGGCCTTCGCAAATTGCCTCTTTCGTCTCTCTCATTGTCCTTTCCCTGATTATGCTTTTCCCCTTTTTCTGGCTGGTGCGTTCATCCTTTATGACCCAGCGGGAAATAATGACCGTGCCGATTAAGTGGCTACCCAAGGAATTTTTGTTCAGCAATTTTACCAAGGCATTTACCGCGGCGCCTTTTGCCTATTATTTTCGCAATTCAATTATACTCACCGTGGCCAATGTGATGGCACAGATACTAAGTTCCAGTTTTATTGCATTCGGTTTTGCCCGTTTGCAGTTTAAGGGCCGTGGTTTTTGGTTTGCCGCATTGCTCAGCACGATGATGCTGCCCTACACGGTCGTTATGATACCGCAGTTTATCTTCTGGAAAACCGTCGGCGGCTATAACACCTTTGCACCGCTCATTATCCCCGCCCTTTTCGGTAATGCCTTTAATGTTTTTCTGGTGCGGCAATTCTATTTAAGCATTCCGAAAGATTATGACGAGGCGGCCCTGGTAGACGGGGCAAACTACTTCCTCATCTACCGCAGGGTGATACTCCCCATGTCCAAAGCCGTTCTCTGCTCGGTAGGCGTCTTTACCTTTATGAGCACCTGGAACGACTTCCTCGGCCCCCTGCTTTACCTTGATAAACCCTTACTGAAAACAGTGTCGCTGGGCTTACAGGTCTTTGTCGGCCAATACACCAGCCAAATCAACCTGATGATGGCCGCCTCCACCGTTGCCACCATCCCCATGATAATCATCTTCTTCTTCGCCCAACGCTACTTCATAGAAGGCATCACCTTCACCGGGCTTAAGGGCTAGGGTAAAGACCACCTCTGTTAAAAAATCATTTAAATCTCTCACAGAGGCACAGAGGTACGGAGGTTGGGACGTCGCAGGCAATATCATTCGTGTTATTCGTGCTTATATACTTTTTCTTTACTATATCATATACTTAAAACATGAAAATTTCTCACGCTGAAATCCCGCCGGTCTATGATGGCAATTCTTCTGTGTTGCTTTTGGGGACGATGCCGTCGCCTGCGTCGCGGGAGGCGGGGTTTTATTATATGCACAGGCAGAATCGTTTTTGGCCGGTGCTGGCTGCTGTGTTTGGTGAGGCGGTGCCGCAGGGACTTGAAGAACGAAAGTCTTTCGCCCTGCGCCACGGCCTTGCTTTGTGGGATGTGCTTGAAAGTTGCGATATAAACGGCGCAAGCGATAGCAGTATCCGGAATGCCAAGCCTAACGATATAGCCGCTCTTATTGCCAAAACCAAAATTACCCGGATTTTCTGCACCGGAACAAAGGCTTATTCCCTGTATCAAAAACTATGTGCCCCGGCAACGGGGATTGATGCGCAGCACCTCCCCTCGACCAGCCCTGCGAATGCAAAAATGAGTATGGCAGAATTGGTAGCGGCTTATAAGTCTCTTATGTTTCAAATATAAATATATCAGCATTTGTGCTATCCTCATATTTTGCATTTTCATTGTTTTTCATTAATTCGTATTTCCCATTCGTATATTCTTCAATTATTTTATTCCAGAAATATACTGATCCTCTGTTCTTTGGATGCCTCTTCAATTGCCATTTTCCCTTATATTTATCAAACGCATATTTTGCTGCATATTTCCCGGCACCCATTCTTCTAAATTTATACATGACAAAAAATTCTGCCATTGCATAATCAGTGTCGAGCAAAGGAGTTTCTTGATAATCGTTTATCATCATAAAACCGGCAAGTTGATTATTTACCCTTATAAAATATGCCCACCTGTTTTCTTCTGTCCAATAACAATCCAGCCAATCATAACCATACAAGCCCAAATCGTTTGTATCTTTATTATCATACTGTGAAAATTCATACTGATATTTTTCCAACAGATTACGCAATATTTCTTTCTTGTCTTTGCCAACCGGTTCTATTGTTATATTCATTTTACTCTCCTGTTTCCGTTGCAACCCCAGCCAACCTCCCCCATAGGGGAGGAGTTTAGTTTTGAAACTGGTTCCCCTATCAAACTAATACCGCACACCAAAACTTTTCAATTTCCCGCTCGCCTCGCACCAGGTATAGTGCACATTGTCCACCCTGCCATAACCCGGCCCGGCTTCGAGCCAGGCAATAAACCTTTCCAGCGCCGGCTTCTTCCCTTCGGCCCAGACTTCTACAGAACCATCTTCGCAATTGCGCACCCAGCCTGTAATACCCCCAATCCGCTGCGCCTCATTGATAGCCTGCCAGCGAAAGCCCACCCCCTGCACATGGCCCGTGACAGAGGCATGAAAGGCGGTGAGTGAAGGGGCGGGTGGTTTGGGCATGAGGTCGGGTCTCCTATAGCAGGGCAAAATCATTTACTTTCAAATCACAAGAAAAACAACCACGAATAACACGAATGATATTGCCTACGGCAAATCACACGAATTTTCGCTTACTTATTATAGATTATTCGTGTCGGCGTAGCCGATTCGTGCTATTCGTGGTTGTATAAAAAGTAAATGTTTTTGCCCTATCTCCTATAGAAAATAGCCTAGCATATTTTTTAAATTTATACTATACTTAAAAAAAGAGAGTTGGGCTAAAATCATTTAAATCTCTCGCGGAGACATAGGTTCGCATTGCGAACCAAAGGACACGGAGAAGAAAATTGAATCTTATACGAAAAATAGAACAAAACCTTATGCAGCCAAGCGGCCTGTTTGGTAAGATTATTACCATTCTCATGAACTATGCCCACAAGGCTCAATTTGATATTCTGACTAAAAATATCAATATACAAGATGATGATACAATCCTCGAAATAGGTTTTGGTGATGGTTTGCTCCTTTCCAAACTGATTAGAAATAATACTAATGCGAAATACTACGGCATTGATATTTCAGAAGATATGATTAAAACTGCAAAGTATAATAACAAAAAAGCGCTAGAAAATAAAACACTTTCGTTAAGTGTCAGTAATATTGAACACACCGATTTTGCAGACAAAACATTCATCAAAATATACACCATAAACACTGTCTACTTTTGGCAACACCCAAAAGCCGCATTCAATGAAATTAAACGCCTCCTAAAACCCGGCGGCAGTTTTTACAACATATTTTACTCAAAAGATTACCTTAACACAAAGCCCTTCGCCGGAGATTATTTCCATAAATACACTGTAGAAGAGGTCACCACAATGACAAGAGAAAGTGGGCTACGGGTAGTGTCGGTCATGGAGATTGAGAAGGGGAAGGGGTGTTGTGTGGTGGGCGGGGAAAGATAGGGTATGAAAAAGAGTATTGACACATTTGGTGTCTTTGCGGTACAATAAATTTATGGATAATGATAAGAGGATACACACAATAGTTAAAACAAGAATCACCAAAGAAGAAATTCTGAACAAAGACACATCAAATATGCCGCCCGAGGAAAAACAAAAATGGGAACGAATGAAACTCTGGCTCACCGACTATAATGCAGCCAATAAATTGTGGAAAAAGGAGGAAGGATTCAACGATGACGACTCATGCGGAACTTGTATCCATGTAATACAACCCAACCCAATGTTTCCCAATGAATGGAAGTGCCAGTTAATTTTAGACACCATGCGTGAAAATAATTGCAACGAGAAATTTGCGATAGTTGATGAGAAACGGGATATATGTGGGGTGTATGAGAGGCAGGCGGTTCTATAACGACAACTAAATCATTGAGCATTACCTTTATTTAATTCCAACACCTGCTTGGTTGTTTCAGCAAGCAGCATTCGGAGTGGAAAGGCATTATGATTGTTCTCATTTGCGTGTATTTGCTCTATGACTTGTGAATTGTTATAATCATAAAGTAACAATCCTATCCCTTCCGCAATGAGAGTATTAGTTAAGCGTTGATTAGTATTTGCATTTGGAAGGCAAATGTACGATTTGTCAGCTCCAAGACTGTGGTCTTTTGCTTGTTTTAGTGCCCGAGACCAATCCTTCAATTTAAATTCAATCGTTGTTATTTTTTTATCTTTACTTATTAGCACCATATCTATACAGCGTGATAAAAAAGGCACTTCACGAGCAATACCTATGTACTTATCAGATTGATTAGCACATAGGTATTGATAAAAACTATCGGCAAACTCATACTCAAGCATATCTACCTCTTAATATACTTATCAGCGATTAATGACTTTTCTGTCATGTTTTGGTAATTATGATACACATAATTTAACAAGGAATCAAGAGACATTCCATTTATTTTTGACTTAAATTGTGATAACATAGACATCTGTGAAGCAGAAAATTTCCCCCACACTTCATTTTCAACATATTTTATAGCTTGCGTAGACAAAAAGTATTTTAGTTCATATTCCTCCCGTTCAGGTTTTGCATTTTCAAAACTTGCATCTTTATCCAAATCATCATCTCCTGATATAATTGCCTCGCCAACTGTAGCATTAGATATAGATAGGAATTGATGTATACTCGGTTAATATAAATTCAATTGATAAGAAAAATTTTAAATCATCAAACAATTTTTGGCTATACGGGCCATAGTTATAAGGCTCGAATTGAAACATAGGAGATAACAGCATCGTTGAATTGAAGAAATCTTTTTCTATTTCCTCTTCAAATAGAAATACAGCCTTTGTTAATTTAGTGCGCCCCTCAATAGGCTCGTTGGTGGTGTTTGTAATTCCAGGACAATACAGTAGTGTTAATAAGAAATCTTTTCCATCCATATTTGCCTTATTCATATTTTCATCTCCTAATCTATATAGTCAGCTAGGCCATTATAGTAAAATTTAATTTCTGTGTTACCAAAAAGCGTTCTATACCGATTTTCAGGTGTATTTAATTTTGAGTTTATAATTTTACTGTCATGAGAACTCATCGTATACTTTGAGAATGATAGAATGGTAGTGTTCATGTTACTCCCTGAAGATCTTCGTGATTTTCAATTCTAAAAAGCTTATCATTTTGGGATAGTTGCGCAATTATATATTCATCTTTTTGCAAATCAGGCGGTAGTTTGTCTTGCAAAATAGATGCAACAAATTGAATATCATGTGCATTAGCATATTCGCCTATTTTAATTAACTGGTTCCCATGCATGAGTTCTTTTTTGTCATTCAACAGAAAATGTAGACATGGAATATTCTCATTGTCTGCAAAAACAGTATAGGCTAAGTCAAAACAAGATATTTCCCCTTGTTTTTTACCGGAACTAAAATTAGTATTAAATGCAGAAAATTTATATATTCTTTTCCCTTTATACTCATGTTCATCAAATTTTACAGCATACCTTTCTCCATATAAGTCATAAGAAACATTTGAAAAATAAATATTAAATTTATTTAACTGTTGCTGTATTGTCGCCTTTGTCTGTTCTGAAAACAGGTCATCATCAATTGTTGACAGTTGTTTATTTAGTTCATCAAGCTGTTCATCTGTATATTTAA
>JAISIL010000054.1 GCA_031262035.1 Spirochaetaceae bacterium
GTTCTTGATTAAATACGAAGTTTCAGGCTTGCAGTAGTAGCCGAAGGCGAGGTTTGTGGTAAAGGCAAAGAAGAAGACGGCAATGGCGATAAATGCTTCGCCGAAACCGGAGCCGAACATGGTCGAAACGGCCATCTGCGTGTAGCCGGTGCCCGCTTCAATGTTGGAATCAATTATCGCTTTTGCTCCGTAGAGGATTGAGCCGTCTGCACCTTCTACGCTATACATACCGGTCATCAAAATGATGAATGCGGTTGCCGTGCAAACACCGAGTGTATCGATGAAAACGGTGAGCGCCTGAGCAAGACCCTGTTTGCAGGGGTGCGACACTTCTGATGCACCGGATGCGCAGGCGCCGGTGCCGAAGCCCGCTTCCGAGGAATACACCGCGCGCCGGATACCCCAGGCGATGGCTGAACCGATAAGCCCGCCGAAAACAGCGTGACCGCCGAATGCGCTGGCAAAAATGCTGCCGACGACTGCCGGAACCAAGCCGATATTACCAATAATCAAAATAATGGCAATGAGAATATAGGCAAATGCCATGAAGGGAACAACCCTTGCGGCAAAGTGGCCGATACGCTTCATACCGCCTGCCATAATAATGGCAAAAAGGATGACCTGAATGGCCCCTGAAATCCAGGGCGGAATCCCGAAAGCGACCTTCATCGAGTCGGCAATGGTAAATGCCTGAACGGTGGGGCCGGTAACGACAAGGCCGATAAGGTCGGCTACGGCAAAGACAGCGCCGAACCACACCAGTTTCTTCCCTTTAATGCGCAATTGTTCGCAATAGTAGGGCGGGCCGGAACGGTATTCACCGTTTACTGTCCGTTTAAAGGTTTGCGCCAGCGCTGCTTCGGTAAAGGCTGTGGCTGCGCCTAAAACTGCATAGACCCACATCCAGAATACTGCACCGGGACCGCCAAAATAAATAGCGGTCGCTACACCGGCGATATTACCGGTTCCAACTCGTCCGCCCAGAGCCATAGCAAAGGTCTGGAAAGACGAGAGTCCACTGTCGGATTCCTTGCCTTTTGTCAGATACTTGAACATATCCTTGATATGCGTAATCTGCGGGCAGCCAAGCACAATAGTAAGTATAAGAGCTACACCAAGGCAAAGGACGGTCAACGAGTCATGCCAAAGAATCCCGTTGATAAAGTCGACAACTTCCATCATAATGATACCTCCTTATAGGTAAACTGTATAATTATAACACAAGTTTTTTTATTTGTCAAGTTTTTTGTCAATATTAAGAAAAAAAAGAAGAAAATACAATTTTAAGATTTATGTCACCCCTTGACACTTTTCACCGCTTTTACTATAGTAAAGATGTTGCCAAGATGGCTCAGTCGGTAGCGCGGCGCACTCGTAATGCGCAGGTCGGGAGTTCGATTCTCCCTCTTGGCTAAATTTTTTATTTTTTTTTGCTAACTACTTGACATTTTAGGAAAAGTGTGAGATAATACAAGTAGGTAGCTGGCAGGGGTCGTTTCGGACGTTGGGCCGCCGGGGAGCAGTTTTTTACTGCGACATCGGGGCACCCTGTCGGGCCATTTTCCAAAAACTAATTGTTCCAATTTGATTGTTTCCGCGTTCCACAGCAGCAACATAAAGGTTTGTTTCTATCGTTTTCATAAAAAGCATTTTTCTATTTCCCAATCTGTCTTTTTCATCTTGCACAGCAATATCAAATTCATTTAAAATTACAGGAATCAGCGCTAAATCTTCTGGCGTTACATCAATTTGACCTCGTCTTGCCTCACCGCTTCCATGTTCCTTTTTTATATGTCGAACATCACTGTCGGTAATAAACATAGTTTTAATTTCTTTACCCAACAGGTCTACTAATTTTGTTTTCAACCTATCCGAAACAAGAAAATCAACACGTGCCGAAGTCTTGTTTCCTTCCCATGCAGTTTTAGCCATACCAACCAATGTTGCAGCTTCAGGATATTTTGCTGTAATTTGTTCTAGTGTCATATTTACTTCTCCTCCTCAGTATTATTCACGCTATCATAAGTATAGTAAAAATGATTTATTTAGTCAATACTTTTTTAAGCCATTGACAAAAAAATAATTTTTCTTATACTCGTTTATAGAAGGAATATCATAAGGAATACCATGAAAAAAATTTCACTTACAGGGATTAAACCTACGGGGACGCTGCATATCGGGAATTATTTGGGGGCGATTAAGCCGGCGATTGCGCTGACCGAGCAGTATGACGCCCGCTATTTTATTGCCGATTATCATGCCCTCAATATGATGAAGGACCCCAAGATGATGCATGAGCTGACCAAAGAGGTGGCCGCAGGCTGGCTTGCTTCGGGGCTCGACCCGGAGAAGGTGGTTTTCTACCAGCAGAGTTCGGTGCCCGAGACCCTCGAGTTGACCATTCAGTTGATGGCCTTTACCTCGAAGGGGCTGATGAACCGGGCCCATGCCTATAAGGCAAAGGTGCAGGCTAATACCGAAAAGGGTGAAGACCCCGATGCCGGTGTGAATATGGGCCTTTATACCTACCCCGTGCTGATGGCCGCAGATATTTTGCAGTTCGATTCTGATGTAGTGCCGGTGGGAAAAGACCAGGTGCAGCATGTCGAAATGGCCGCCGATATTGCCCAGGCGGTAAATGCCAATTATAAAAGCCAGGTCTTAAAAATTCCCCAGGCGGTGGTGCAGGAAGATGTAGCCGTAGTGCCCGGCCTTGACGGACGGAAGATGAGCAAGAGTTATGGGAACATTATCCCGCTTTTTTGCAGCGAAAAGGAACTTCGGAAGACGATTATGCGGATGGTCACCAATTCCCAGTCTGTTGAGGAGCCAAAAGACCCCGATAAAAGCGATATTTTTGCTCTCTACAAGCATTTTTCCACAAAAGAAGAACAAGATGCTTTGGCAAAACGCTATCGCGAAGGCGGTATGGGTTGGGGCGAGGCAAAAGAGGCCCTTTTCCAGGCAATTAACCGCGAATTAGCCCCCAAACGGGAAAAATACAACGCAATTATGGCCGATGAAGCCGGCTTGCAAAAGATTCTAGCCGAGGGTGCCGCCAAAGCAAGGCCATTGGTAGCCGCCACGGTGAACCGTTTCCGCAAGGCTGCGGGGATTGATTAAAGATTAACCACGAATGACACGAATCGGCTTCGCCGACACGAATAATTTATAATTGGTAAATTAAAAATTCGTGTGGCCTTCAGGCCATTCGTGTTATTCGTGGTTAGAAATTTTTGAGGATTTCTATGCACGAAAGTATTAGATTAACCGACACGCCAATCGGCACCAACAAAAAAGGCTCTATCGCCAGCCAAATTCTGACTGCCCATTCACAAGGCAGTGATACGCTGCACATAAAGTTTGATGCCCTTGCTTCCCATGATATAACCTATGTGAACATTGTCCAGACGGCTACGGCATGCGGCCTTAAGGAATTTCCTGTTCCCTATGTGCTGACCAATTGCCATAATTCGCTTTGTGCTGTCGGTGGCACTATTAACGAAGATGACCATCGTTTTGGCCTTTCTGCGGCAAAAAAATTTGGGGGCATCTTTGTTCCGCCGCATCAGGCAGTGATTCATTCGTATGTCCGCGAAACCGTAGCGGCTTGTGGGAAAATGGTTTTGGGAAGCGATAGTCATACCCGTTATGGCGCTCTCGGCTGCATGGGAGTAGGAGAGGGGGGTGGCGAATTGGTGAGGCAGCTTCTGGAAAAAACCTACGACCTGCCTTTTCCGAAAATCATTTCGGTGCGGCTTACCGGTTCGCCGGCATGGGGTGTCGGCCCGCAGGATGTTGCATTGGCCTTGATTGGTGCGGTGTTCAAAAATGGTTTTGTCAAAAATGCTGTGCTGGAATTCTCGGGCCCCGGTTTACAAAACCTTTCTGCCGATTTCCGCTGCGGCATTGATGTAATGACCACCGAAACGGCCTGCCTTTCTTCGATATGGGCAACGGATAATATAATAGAAGAATATTATCGTATTCACGGTCGTCCGGAAGACTTTAAGCGACTGCAGGCAAGCGAAGACGCCTTTTATGACGCCCTTATTGAAATAGATTTATCCAAGGTAGAATCAATGATTGCCCTGCCTTTCCACCCCAGCAATGCCTTTAGCATTAAGGCCCTGCTGGAAAACCCCGGCGACATCCTCCGCGAATGCGAAAAAGAAACCGGCCTCGAATTAACCAACAAGGTAGACGCACAGGGAAGAATACACATCGACCAGGCGGTAATTGCAGGCTGTGCGGGAGGAACCTACGAGAATATTGTGGAAGCCTCAACCATCCTGAACCAAACCCCTGCTACCTGCTACCTGCTACCTGCACCTTTATCCATCTACCCCGGCAGCATGCCCGTGTTCCTCGCTCTTGACAAGGCCGGTGTGGTTTCGGCCCTTACCCAAAAGGGCGCTGTGTTGAGGACTGCCTTTTGCGGCCCCTGTTTTGGGGCAGGGGATGTGCCTTTCAATGGCGGCCTTTCGATACGGCATAGCACAAGAAACTTCCCCAACCGGGAAGGGTCAAAGCCTGCAAACGGCCAATCCGCATCAGTAGCCCTGATGGATGCCCGCAGCATTGCCGCCACGGTGGCAAATGGGGGATGTTTAACAAGTAGCAAGGAGCAGGTAGCAGGGAGCAAGGATAAGGAATTATCTGCTACCTGCTCCTTGCTACCTGCTCCTTATACATACAACGATGCCCCCTACAAATCAAGCGTTTATAACGGATGGCGGCAAGCCCGAATGAGCGAGCCTCTCCTTTATGGTCCGAACATAAAACCCTGGCCGGAATTTTCTGTCTTAAAGAAACACTTGCTGCTAAAAATTGCATCGTTTATTACCGACCCGGTGACGACAACCGATGAGATAATTCCTTCGGGCGAGACCTCTTCGTTCAGGTCTAATCCGATTGGGCTTGCGGAGTTTACCCTTTCCCGAAAAGACCCCGGGTATGTGGCACGGGCAAAGGCTGTTCGGGATGGAATGGACGAACAATTATCTGATGTAATTAACCGCGAACCACGCCAACCACGCGAACAAATAAGCATCGGCTCGTGTATCTTTGCCATGAAGCCGGGGGATGGGAGTGCGAGGGAGCAGGCGGCGAGTTGTCAGCGGGTTTTAGGGGGCCTTGCCAATATTGCTGTTGAGTATGCGACAAAGCGCTATCGTTCTAATTTGATTAACTGGGGGATTCTGCCTTTTATAATAGAAGAGACTGATACAATTCCCTTTGGTTTAGGAGATTATCTTTTTATTCCCGACATTGCCGAAAAACTAAAAAAAGGGGAGAGCG
This sequence comes from Spirochaetaceae bacterium, assembly GCA_031262035.1. Lineage (GTDB taxonomy): Bacteria > Spirochaetota > Spirochaetia > Treponematales > Breznakiellaceae > JAISIL01. Next base: position 5,302 of record JAISIL010000054.1, read on the forward strand.
AGTTTGACTGCACGGTGCTATCCGGCGAGAAGGCCCATCAGAAAAGCATAAAACTCAGTGTTGGTAATCTCAGCGCCGAAGAGCGGGACATCATTCTCAAGGGCTGCCTGATTAACTACATGCGCTAAGCTTGTTTCAAATCAATTCGAGAGACTTATCATCTTCAGCATGGGTGGGTCTTTCTTCTTCAGTTCCTTGGAACCTCGGGTAATCTTGCAGAGGGAAAGATTGTATTCCTTTGCAATCTGCCGCTGGGGCTTTTCCTGGCGGAGCTCCTTCACCAGAGCCCAACGGGCTGCAAGGTCGGCAATTTCGGCGGGGGTAAGGATGCTGCGTAAAAAGGCTTCAATAAAAGCGGCATTGTCTGTGCGGGAAAGCCCTCGGCATAATTGATCAAGATTTTCTTGAACTCTTGGGTCATTTGTTTTCATGGCTCCATTATACCGCATTATTCAAAAAAAAGCAATTGACAAGTTTGGTTTTTCAGGCTATAATAGGGCATGGCAGCTCGCAAGAGGAAAAGCACGGCAAAAAAGAAAAAAGCCTCCCGGAAGAATCTTATCTTTGGCGTTTTTTGGGTGGTTTTTATCGTTGTTATGGCAATCCTTTTTATCGTCAATATCGATGAAATCCGTAACACGCTGAATTCACTTCCCGTCCCTGCTGAAACAGAGGCTCAGAGCGGAAGTGGCGAGCTCTCTACTGAGCCTGCGGAACCGACGGAACCTCCGGAGTCTGTGGCGGCTCCTCTGCCGCCGGAACAGCAGGAGACGCCGCCCGGCACGGGAACGACGGTTCCTACCCAAGCGCGCAAGCTCTATTTTGTTCGTGTTGATGCAGAGGGGAAGATTATCTACACGCCGGTTGAACATCAGGTGGAAACCTACGGGGCGCCGCTGGCCGAAACGCTCGGAGCGCTCTTAAGCGGGCCGAGCCCGGAAGAAGAAGCATCAGGGATACGCACACTGATACCACCTGAAACAAGACTGATTAATGTGAGCATCTCGAAGGGCACGGCAAATATCAACCTTAATGAATCATTTAAGTTTAATTCTTATAGTCAGGAAGGCTACATGTGGTCGCTCCGCCAGCTTGTCTGGACGGCAACCGAGTTCCCCACAGTAAACAATGTGCAGATTCTGATAGACGGCAAAAAAAACGACTACCTCGGCGAAGGCATCTGGATAAACAAACCCCTGGGACGGGAAGCGTTTTGAATCCCCAGGCAGCTTGAGACAGCCCTCTCGCTTCCTGGCCGGAAGACATTGTCTATGGGGCTATTCAAGATTTTAACGGCATCGCCATCCTGCAAAGCAATGCAGGTAGAACCGCCGCCATCAAAATTAAGGCCGTCGTCCGAGCCCAGCCGCAACAGTAATTCGCCTGTTTCGTAAAGGCTTGCACCAAAACTGCTTAACTGTCTGCCATCAATTGCCAAGAGATACAGGAACCTGCCGTCAGCCGAAATGCCGCAGGCGCTACGCGGATGTCTTGCTGCCCCGGCCTCGTTACGAACAGTAATTATACCGTCTTGCAAAACCTTGTTAAAACCGCCCAAGGCTGTTTCTATAGATGCAGTGTCGGTGATATCAGACTGAGAAACAATTACAGGACGCCGCACAGCATCTTTGTAAAACACAAGCGCATCATAATGCGGATCGGGCATTGAAACCAAGAGGCCCTTGCTAATAAAGATACCGGATAAATGCCTATCCTCGCCTTCGGTAGCATTGACCGGAGAAAAAGGCCCCGCATTAATGCCCACAGTGCAATTGTAATTGGCAACAAACGATGAAACCTTTGTAGACAGCACCGTTCCTGCTTGTGGCCCCGGTTCATTTGTTATCACTGCAATATCAGGATTTGTCATATCGACACGGACACAAACAAAAGAAATATACGGCGAGGCTATTTTCCCCCTGCATACAGCCATCGCCTCATTCAGTTCAACCCATTCAGCCTCCCATCTGGCTATATCCAGTGTAGCACAAGATACAAGTAATGGCAGAAGAAGTAAGATGAATGAATGCTTTAGATTAATTGGAGGTTTCAAAATAGTCCTTTAAGAGCAGTGTAGCGTATTTAAGCATTTTCATCAAGTGTAGGTGTGAAATAGGGGAGGTATGAAAATTTCAGGGCAAAGACATTAGCTGTGACTGCTATTGTGACCATGCGCTCCCTTGGCACTATGTGGTTGCACTCTGGGGCGTAGAAACAATGAAGCAAATGTATACAGAAGAAGTGGCAGGCCGTATCTGGCCGCCATGGAGGGAGGGCGGTCATTTACCATACGCCTTCTGTAAACTTTCCTGGCTTTTCTAGGATTTCAACGGCTTCACCTGTTTGCACCATCACATATAAACCATTTTCTTCTGCTACAGTAATTAATTTATCACTAATTATGGAAGCCGCTATACAACCAAGTATTTTCCGATTGTCATTATGGTCATTCATATAACCACGTATTTTATCAAGCCGTTTCAAATGATCGTTTATATCTTTCATTTCGCATTTTGTCTTGACTTCCACAGCCATAACAAAATCACCATTTTCAAGAAAAGCATCAATTTCGCAAAGTTTGCCACCATCGTCTTTATAAAGGATCAACCCGTTGGCGATTTTTGTAAAAGTGTGTTCAAAGGCATCAAATTTTGAGCAAATTCTAGCCGTAAACATACCTTCCATGAAGTAGCCAAAGCTATTACCAACACCGCCAACAGTTTTTGAAGTTTCAGCGACCACTATTTCTGTCCTTTCGAGGGCTTTTGTGGTCTCAGCGACTGTTTTTGATGTCTCTGCAACTATTTTTGAAGTTTCAGCGACAATTTGAGCCACTCTGTCAAGTTCAGCATCAGTTTTGGCCATTTGAGCATCAGTTTTAGCCATTTGAGCATCAGTTTTGGCTTGTCGCTCGCTGATTCCCATCAAAGCCGTCCAAACCTGAGAAAAATCCAGGGTTTTACCCCATTCAGCCGCCTGCTGTGCGTTCATCTGTTCCATATGTAACCTCAAAAGCAAAATATAGTATACTATTGGATAATTGTCAATAGAGTAGAGGTAAAAGATTGTAGACAAAAGATTCACATTCAATTTTTATACGCTCTGCCTGTAGTCATTTTACGGATGGACCGCCGCATGCCAATCGCCAATTCGTTTGTCTGCTCCTGAAGATTATCAATATACCTGATAACATTGCTATCCCTTCTTCGGTAAAGGCATACGGTAGTTTTCTGACCCCGCCTCTCCCATCATCAGAGATTTCCTTTTTTGAAGTCACAAATTGTGACTTCAAAAATCCCACATAATAAGTAGGGGGTTTAGCTTTGGGATGCTTTCAAATTAGAGAAAGTGCCTAGAGAAAGTGCCTGGCACCATCAACTCTTGGAGGAACGATAGCGATGACCGAGGAAGGAATGGAGTAACTCGTTGCATCTTTTCCATCTGGATATGCACAGAGGACTGTTCCATCTTTTGAAAAGAGGATACCATCAATACTTTTATAATGCTTGTTAGTGACATCTACTTCAAATGAGAGCAGTGTGTCACAGGTAAAAGCCTCATCTCCGATAGAGGTGACCGAAGAAGGGATGGTCACGCTGGTTAGCAGGTTTTCGTCAAAAGCAAAGACCCCGATCATCACTACAACCTTACCTCCGAGTTTGTCAGGTATATCTAGGGAAACCCCTTCTGGCCCCTTGTAGCCGGTAACAGACACACCGCCTTCGACCGCTTCATACTCAAAATCACCCTCGCTCTCCGCAAAGGCCGTCTGCCCTGCCAGAAGGAAGGCCGCTACAAGGACTGCCTTCAGACTGATTCGTTGAAATTGATTCATATAAAACTCCTCTTCATTTATATCGGCTGGCTCTCTGAGTCAATTTTTTTAATTGACTCAGAGAGCTTTTTCATGATTTCTTCGTTATTCTGTTGTTAAAACCCATTCAGACTCTTCTCTGTTTAATTTATAAGTGCCTGCATATCTGTTGTTTTCCTCATAGAAATCAAGAAATCTAGGATAATTTATGAATGAATTACTAAACATTTCTACATTTGCACCGATGGTGATTTCTGTGAGATTGTTAGCATCATTATAAAATGAAAATGCTCCTATTGAAGTTACACTTGGTGGTATTTTTATACTACTAAAATGGTGATCCGTGAAAGCTCGGTCTCCTATTTTTGTAACGGTATTGGGAATACTAACATTGACCAAAGGCAACCGATAGAAAGCTCTGTCACCTATACTCAAAACAGGGTTGCCATTTATGGTAGCCGGTATTTCAATCGTATTTTCTTTACCGGTATACCCCATAATTGTATTATTGGCAAACAAGAACTCTGAAATAATTAGGTCTATCGCAGTTTTTTCATCAGTTGCATTTTTCTGGAAATACCAGACCCCATTTAAAAAAGTATAAATTCCTGCGGCTTGCGCATTTGCATTGTAAGCAGCATCAAAATAATCTGAGAAAGAATTGCCGCTGCTATACCCTGAGGCGAACTCACTTGAACTATAGCATAACTTGACTTGTTTTCCAATTTTAATACTTTTAGGATGATTGTTTTGAAAAGCATTCGTTGCAATCCATTCTAAATTTTCCGGTAAGGTTATTTGAGTCAACTTACAACCTACAAACGCTTCTCTATCAATAGAGATTAGAGTCGATGGAAGGTTAATATTTTCAAGCTGAACAAACTGAAACGCTCGGGTTCCGATTCGTTTAATTCCCTCCTGCAATACTATCTGCCGTTTTGTATTATTACCATAAAAGACATTCTTTGTTGAATATTCAAATTCACTAACTAATTTACCTTCCTCATCTTTATATTGTTTTGTTATTGTTGTAGCAGTGTAAGCTCTTATTTCAACAACGGGAAGTCCATTTAGCATAGCCGGAAATACCACTTTAGTATCTGAGCCGGTGTATTTTGTTATAACTGCCTCATTATCCTTAACCAAGTACTCCCATTCACCATAAGTTTCCGCCAGCAGAGACGCCGAAACCAGTACCAACAAAAAAAACAGTATTGTGGGTTTTACACAATTTTTCATTCTACATCCTCCGTTACTAAATAATATGCCACCATACCCAGGATCACATACGCGGCCAACATTCCTACCAATCCAAGATTTTTAATTTTTGTATTTGATACAAATCTACTGAACCTACGCTATCCACCTGTCATAAATGCCTTCTTCCACCCTTGGCCTTTTACCCCTATTTCGCACTATACGACCAACTGCTGCCATCCCACTTGTAGACGCCGGTCTTTTTGCCGTTTTTGTTGTAGAAGGTGGCGAAATCGTGATCAAAATCATTGCCACCAATAGCGACATGAGATCCTATGCTCACGCTGGTCAAATCGTTGAGAGCAAAAGCCCAATTACCGATGTATGTAACCGAGGAAGGGATGCTCACACTGGTCAGCTGGTTTTTCCTAAAAGCAAATGCCCCGATGGAGGTGACCGAGGAAGGGATGGTCACGCTGGTTAGCAGGTTTTCGTCAAAAGCAAAGACCCCGATCATCACTACAACCTTACCTCCGAGTTTGTCAGGTATATCTAGGGAAACCCCTTTAGAACCCTTGTAGCCGGTAACAGCCACGCCGCCCTCGACTGCTTCATACTCAAAAGCGCCCTCGCTTGCTGCAAAGGCCGCTTGCCCTGCCAGAAGGAAGGCCGCTACAAGGCCTGCCGTCACTCTGATTCGTTGAAATTGATTCATATAATACTCCTTCTCATTTGTTTTTGTTGTCTCTCTGGCCACCATTTCTCCGCCCCTATTGCGCACTATACTGCCATTTGCTATCGTTCCACTTGTAGATTCCGGCCTTGCTACTGTTGTCCGCATAGAAAGCTTCAAACCCGCTGTCAAAAGCCCGGTCTGCGATAGCGACATTAGCTCCTACACTCACGTTGACCAGCCGGTTATACCAAAAAGCCTTGTCTCCGATAGAGGTGACCGAGGAAGGAATGCTCACGCTGGTCAGCTGGTTGCCGTAAAAAGCATAGTCCCCGATAGAGGTGACAGAAGAAGGTATAATTACACTGGTCAGCTGGTTGTTGCGAAACGCATGGCTACTGATGGATGTGACAGAGGAAGGTATGGTTATGCTGGTTAACTGATTATTATTAAACGCATAGTCACCGATAGAAGTAACCGAGGTAGGGATATTCACACTGGTCAATTGGTTCCAGGCAAAAGCCCACTCCCCGATAAAGGTGGCTGTAGAAGGGATGTTCACACTGGTCAGTTGGTTTTCATAAAAAGCATGGTCTCCTATGGAAGTGACCGAGGAAGGAATGGTCACACTGGTTAGTTGGTTGTTCTCAAAAGCACGGCTTTCAATGGTGGTGACTGAAGATGGTATGGTTACACTGGTCAACTGGTTGTTCTCAAAAGCACAGCTCCCGATGAAGGTGACTGAGTCAGGAATGTCCACGCTGGTCAACTGATTTTCGCGAAAAGCCCAGTTTCCGATAGAGGTGACAGAAGAAGGTATAGTTACGCTGGTTAGCAGGTTGTCCTCAAAAGCACAATTCCCGATGGAGGTAATGGATGAAGGGATGCTCACGCTGGTTAGCTGGTTTTCTTTAAAAGCCCAGTTTCCGATAGAGGTGACTGAGGAAGGAATGGTCAGACTGGTTAACTTGTTTCTGTAAAAAGCCGAGTTTCCGATGGAGGTAACTGCGGTAGGGATGATCACACTGGTTAGCTGATTGTTCTCAAAAGCCGAGTTTCCGATAGAGGTAACTGAGGCGGGGATGATCACATCAGTTAGCAGATTGCCGTAAAAAGCATGGTGCCCGATAGAGGTAACTAAGTCAGGAATAATCACCGCTGTGAGCTGATTGACGGAAAAAGCACTGCTTCCAATGGAGGTGACTGAGTCAGAAATAGTCACATCTGTGAGCTGATTATTGGAAAAAGCACTGCTTCCAATGGAGGTGACTGATGAAGGGATGATCACACCAGTTAGCTTGTTGTGTTCAAAAGCACCATCTCCAATGGATGTGACTGATGGAGGGATGATTACACCGGTTAACTGATTGTGTTCAAAAGCAAAATCTCCGATGGAGGTAACTAAGTCAGGAATAGTCACAGCTGTGAGCTGATTGTAGGAAAAAGCACATTCTTCAATAGAAGTGACTGCGGGAGGGATGGTCACGCTGGTCAGCTGGTTATTGGAAAAAGCCCAGTATCCTATAAAGGTGACTGAGGAAGGGATGATCACACTGGTCAACTGGTTTTCGAAAAAAGCCCGGTGCCCGATGGAGGTGACCGAGGAAGGGATGGTCACACTGGTAAGCCGGTTTTTCTCAAACGCACCGTCTCCGATGGAGGTGACCGAGGATGGAATGGAATAACTCATAGTGCCCTTCCCGGCTGGATATGCACAGAGGACAGTTCCATCTTTTGAAAAGAGGATGCCATCAACACTTTTATAATGCTTGTTAGCGGCATCTATTTCAAATGAGAGCAGAGTTTCACAGGCAAAAGCCGAGCCCCTAATGGAGGTGACCGAGGAAGGGATAGTTAAGCTTGTCAGTGCCTCGTTAAAAAAAGCCTCTTCCCCTATGGCCACAACAGGCTGCCCACCAAGTCTATCTGGGATGGCCAAATTCCCGCCTGTGCCGGTGTAGTCAGTAATGGACACACCACCCTCGACTGCCTCATACTCAAAACCGCCCTCGCTTGCTGCAAAGACCGCCTGCCCTGCCAGAAGGAAGGCCGCCACAAGGCCCACCGACACTCTGATTTGTCGAAATTGATTCATACAAAACTCCTTGTCTCTCCCGCCCTTATCTCGCACTATACGACCAACTGCTGCCATTCCACTTGTAGATTCCCGCCTTTTTGCCGTTTTTTTCGTAGAAGTAGTCGAAGTTGTGATCGACAGACGAGAACCGCTCGTTTTCATCCATAGAAACATTAGCCCCTATGCTCACGCTGGTCAGCTTGCCGTAGGCAAAAGCTCTGTTCCCGATAGAGGTGACCGAGGAAGGGATGGTCACGCTGGTTAGATGGTTGTTCTCAAAAGCACTGACTCCGATGGAAGTGACCGAGGAAGGGATAGAATAACTCACCGTGTCTTTTCCGACTGGATATGCACAGAGAGCAGTTCCATCTTTTGAAAAGAGGATACCATCAACACTTTTATAATGCTTGTTAGCGGCATCTACTTCAAATGAGAGAAGTGTATCACAGGCAAAAGCCCTGGCTCCTATGGATGTGACCGAGGAAGGAATGCTCACGCTGGTCAGTTTGTTGTCGGAAAAAGCATCATGCCCGATGGAAGTAACCGAAAAAGGAATACTCACGCTGGTCAGCTGGTTTTTGAAAAAAACACTTTCCCCGATGGATGTGATTGAGGAAGAGATGGTTACGCTGGTCAGCTGGTTTTTCTCAAAAGCATAGTTTCCGATGGAAGTGACCGAAGAAGGGATGGTTACGCTGGTCAGCTGGTTATTTCCAAAAGCATAGCCTCCGATGGAGGTGACAGAGGAAGGAATGCTCACGCTGATCAGATTGTTGTAGGCAAAAGCCCAGTCCTGGATGGATATAACGGAGGAAGGAATGTTCACGCTGGTCAAATTATTGAATTCAAAAGCACTTTTCCCGATGGAGGTAACCGAGGAAGGGATTGTCACGCTGGTTAGCTGGTTCTCGGCAAAAACCCTGTCCCCTATGGAGGTGACAGAGGAAGAGATGGTTACGCTGGTTAGATGGTTGTTCTCAAAAGCACTGACTCCGATGGAGGTGACCGAAGAAGGGATTGTCACGCTGGTCAACTGGTTCTTGGCAAAAGCCCAGTCCCCGATGGAGGTGACCGAGGAAGGGATGGTCACGCTGGTCAGCTGGTTACTGGAAAAAGCACTATCCCCGATAGAGGTGACCGAGGAAGGGATGGTCACGCTGGTCAGCTGGTTCAAGCGAAAAGCCTCCTCCCCGATGGAGATAACGGAGGAAGGAATGCTCACGCTGGTCAACTGGTTGTTCTGAAAAACAAAGTTCCCGATGGAGGTGACCGAGGAAGGGATGGTTACGCTAGCCAGCTGGTTGTTCTGAAAAGCATGGTTCCCAATGGAGGTGACCGAAGAAGGGATTGTCACGCTGGTCAGCTTGTTGTTGTAAAAAGCCCAGTCCCCGATGAAAGTGACCGAGGAAGGGATGCTTACGCTGGTCAGATTGTTGAGAGAAAAAGCACTGTTCCCGATGGAGGTGACCGAGGAAGGGATGCTTACGCTGGTCAGATTGTTGCTAGAAAAAGCACTGTTCCCAATGGAGGTGACCGAAGAAGGAATGCTTACACTGTTCAGATTGTTGCCAGAAAAAACGTTATTCCCGATTGAGGTGACCGAGGAAGGGATGGAATAACTCTTTGTGCCTTTTCCGGCTGGATACGCGCAGAGGACAGTTCCATCTTTTGGAAAGAGGATACCATCAACACTTTTGTAATGCTTGTTAGCGGCATCTACTTCATATGAGAGCAGCGTGTCACAGGCAAAAGCACTGTCCCCAATGGAGGTGACCGAGGAAGAGATGCTTACACTGGTCAACTTATTGCGCAAAAACGCATACTCCCCGATGGAAGTGACCGAGGAAGGGATGCTTACGCTGGTCAGATTGTTGCCGTAAAAAGCACTGTATCCGATGGAGGTGACCGAGGACGGGATGGTTACGCTGGTCAGCTGCTTGCCGTCAAAAGCCCTCCACTCTATGCTAACAACAGGCCGCCCCCAAAGCATATTCGGAATGTTCAGGGCAACTCCTTTAGCACCCTTGTAGCCGGTAATAGCCACGCCGCCCTCGACCGCTTCATACTCAAAATCGCCCTCGCGCTCCGCAAAGGCTGTCTGCCCTGCAAAAAGGAAGGCCACCACAAAACCCACCGTCAGGCTGATTCGTCGAAATTGATTCATTCTAAACACTCCTTTTTATCTGCTCACTTAACATACAACATCCTAACACTTCCCTTCTTGAACAGTGGAAATGAGTTATTCCCATAACCAAGCAAACGCCACTCATCATCGCCCAAATCCTGATAAAACTTCCAGCTTGCGCCATCAGACGAATAATAAAGTCTGCCATCCAGCAAGGCGACAAAGTAGCCGTTGCCATAGACTATGTCGATAACTTTCGGTGTTTGACCATTGTTCATCTGCGCTGTGTCAATTTTTTTCCAGGTAAGGCCGTTGTCGTTTGAATAAACCATGGTTCCATTTACCGGTTCTAAACTGTCTCGCATACTGCCGTATCTTCTACCTGTTACATACCCGATAACACAGCCATTGCCATAGATTAGATTAGTCAGTGCGGTTTTGGTCTCAACCTTTTTCCATGTTTTACAGTCATCGTTTGAATAATCTATTGATCCATTGCCGTTAAGGACGATGAAATAACCGTTGCTATACACTGCGGAACGGACAACATCCCACACGGATTCATCAACGGTATCTGCAAGCGTATCAAGCGTTGTCCAGGTAAGCCCATTATCTTCTGTATATGCAATGTGGTGCCAGCCACCAAAAGCATAGGTTCTGTTGTTTACAGTGATTAATACTTCTATGCTGTCATAGAATGAAGGTTCTGTTACTTCAGTCCATGTAATTCCATCTGGAGAATAGGCAAATATACCGCTGGAATCTGCTCTTCCGCACGCAATAAAATGTGTGCCGTCATATACTATTTTGCTTGTCCCATACCTTCCCATGTAAAAATCCATCTTTTCTGTCCAGTGATTTTTATCGTCTGAATGTGCAATGCTCCATTCGTCACCAACAGTAACAAAATAACCATTTCCGTATGCAATTGCATTCGGTCCTATTTTATTTGCCATTTGAATGCCAAGATCATTCGCTTGCCAATTATTCAATGTATTATCAGAAATTGCAGACCAGCCGCTTTGTCCTCCGGCCACATACACATTATTACCGTAACAGATTGCATTGATGCTAAAATAATTATAATATTTCTTATTTAAACCATCAACTTGACGGGGTTGATTATTATTTTTCCAGGTAATACCATCACGGGAAGTATAAAAAGATCTTTGTGAATGTGTCGCAATAAACATATTATTTGCATAGAGTATATCATATATCGTGCTACCAGTAGTTGGTTTAGCTTGCCATGTTGCTCCATGGTCTTCTGACATATTTAGTCCATTGCTTCCTCCGACTACTATCTTGCCATCACCGTATGCAACACCACCGTTAAACATAACACCTTCGTCAACAGTAACTCCGGTATCGCCTCCGGAAATCCAAGTTTTTCCGGAATCTTCGGAATAGATGCTTTTGCCGTTTTTTGATACGGCAACAAACCTTCTCCCCGTATAGACTATTCTAAAAAGTGAGGTATCTCCAACCACTGAGATGCTGTTTCCCTCAGTCCATGTTTTGCCATCAGTGGAATAAGCACTTTTTCCATGCATACCGACAGCAACAAATGTTCCATCACCATAAGTTACATCATATACTTCTCCATCATTATATACAACGAAAATTTTATACAAACTTACCCCATTCCATGATAAACCTTTATCAGTCGAATAAGCGGAAGTGGTAGCACCAACGGCAAGAAAAGTCCCATCACCGTATGCCACCGCATTCCATGGACCATGCTTATATGATGCCGACGTTTTTATTGTGTGCCAATTCATACCATCAGTCGAATAGGCAGGAAGTTTTTCTGATCTGTCGACAGCCACAAAACGGTCTTCGCCATAGACAATGTCCGTGATGGCAAAGGGTTCCAGAAAAATTCTTAACTCCTCAGGCTCACTCAGGTTGAAACCAGGTGTGCCGGCTGTTTCTGCAAACGAAATGCCGCAGATGACATGTGTTAGAAGTAATATTGCTATAAGTTTATTTTTCATAATATTATTCCAATGGAGTCAAACCAAATTTCTTCCATGTTGCTGCTGCCTGCTCATGCCCATGCATGTATGCTTTAAGAAGCCAGTTTAATGCAATTTCACTGTTTTTTTCCAATCCGCCTAAACCCTGCAAATAGGAGGCAAAAGCCGCATATTCGGCTTCCGGGTAACCAGCATTTGCGGATGCTAACAGGTAGTCAACTGCCGTGGTTCTTATTGTATTATCATCTTGAGGTAATCCACCCAAGCCCTGCAAATAAAAAGTAAACATTGCATATTGAGCCATTGGGTCACCCCCAGCGGCCGCCTTTTGCATCCATTCCACAGCTTTTTTATCATCTTTTTCCACAACACCTTCAGCGCCATTAAGATATTGCACGGCGACATTGTATCCGGCATAGGGATCGCCCTGCTCAGCAGATAACATATACAGGTCAAACGCCTTCTTAATATCACCTTGCTCATAATAGTAATTGCCAAGATTAAGCTGCGCAGTTGCATCACCATTATCTGACGCTTTTGTGTACCACTTTACTGAATTATCCATATCGCCTTTAACATCATAATAACGGCCAATACGAAATTCCGCAATTGCCCGATTCTTGATAGATACATCCGGTTGTTCAACAATCCTCAAATTCCACTTGGTGGCGTTTTCATGATCCTCATTATTCCAATAATAATCCGCTACCGCAAGCATGGAAGAGACATCACCGGACTCTGCAAGAGAAAGCAATGCCGCATCCTGGGCAAATAGAGGGCCGGCCATTGTTATTACCAGAATACCAAGAAATGCAAGAACTATTTTCTTCATCTTAATCATTCTATAACTCCTTTTACTATATAGTACATATGTAACATTTATCCAATAATTATTCATTCCCTTATTAGGTCAATAGTTGCACTGATACTACCGACACTATGCAGTAGCATTATTTCTTCATCACTCATTACTAAATAGCATGTATATTCGTTGCCTTTTTCGAAAATAAATTCCTTTGAACAGCGTATTTCATCCCATTCATAATCAATACCATAACCATAACTCTTTGAATACTGCGGTTTGAATCCAATGCTAATCGTGTGAGTGCCTGGTAGAATGCGATATTTATTACCATACAGTGATGCTGATTCTCCATCAATTAGTAATGAAACATAATCACCAGCCATATAAAGCCTAGGACTTGTTCCAATTACTGATTTGTAAATTTGCCTTAACCGTTGGTTAACTAAACCAAGAAAATAATTCATATCAAGAAAAGCATATTGACTATTTTCCGCATCACGTATTTTTTGCTGCTCGGCAGCTTCTGCTTCACGAATTGCTTGTTCTGCCAAGTAATCCTTACTTATTTGTTGCTGCATTGCAAGGAAAGAATCAACATCGTGTGCATTACTTGTTCTTTTGTATGTAAGTACTACTTGATATGTATCAATAGAATAAGCTCGCTTATTACTGCCGCTAATGACCAAACGCGAACCATCTGTTGACAGGTATACTGTATATGTGTTTTGCAATTCTCCATTTTCACTCAACGCCAAACGGTTACTTTTTAAAGTATACTGATAATCAGTGACCGCTCCATTATAAAAAGCAGTAAAGCATGTTCCGTCTGAATTGACCCCATCGAACATCAATGTTGATGGCGTACTATATAAAAAATCACCTTTATCAAATTCAGTACTGTCATCTTCCCAAGTCCCAAGTATGAGCGAAGCAATATCGCCTGTTGATGCCCGTTCAGATCTTGGCAAAATTTGATTTACCCTGCTTGATGTTGATTGATAAGCTGGAAGTCCCGATGATGATGAAAATAATGTAAAACAAGACGATAAAGAGCAGACAACAGCCATCGAAACAATAGATAAAAAGAATCGTTTCATAATATACACTCCTTGCGGTCTTTCCCGCCGTCAATTTATATCAACCGCAAATGCGGATAATATTCGCATCCCTATAAAACAGATCAAAACACCGTTCAGGTTTTGCTTTGCTCGTTACTTTCGGACTACTCTGCGCTATCTTCCCAAGCGCGGGTAGGCCAAAAACTTTCGTATAATGTGCGCGTACTGGGGACGTTTTCCGCCCCGCAGCACGCTATCAAACATCTCTCATCTACCTACATCCAACAAAACCGCTTATCTGGGGCGGAAAATGTGGGCGCAAGCCCCTTGCCCTAGTGCGCTGTTAAGCGGCGTGGTCTTTTGACCCCCACATGAATTCACTTTTCGCCATGGACGGCGAAAAGTGTTTACATGTTACTACCATTCTTACAATGTTTCATTACTCTACATTATCGATAATCATTAAAGTAGAACATAAAACAACTCAACTATGAAATAATTAGTTTATCATACTATTCAATGCTATTTCCACTTTGTCTAAAGCAAGATTATAACGCTGTTTTTGGTCGGATGTAAGTTTGTTAATGTCTATTTTAGCCTTGGATTCCTCGAATTTCTTTATTTCATTATTAACAATGATAAGATGCCAATTCTTATTGTTTACATTATCCTCTGGAATTTTCAAATAAGATTTGATGGCTTGACTCACACTGTTAACATTCCATTCCCAATCGGTTAAATATTTTTCCATCATATCGTTTTTCTGCTTATCACTAAGAAGGGGATTTTTTGCAAGATATTGCTCGAGGGCTAGGTTTGTAGCGTTATCTTTTACCGTTACTGTTGTTATTTTAGGATTGGAAAAAGCCCCGTCACCAATTTCTTTTATGCTTGCTGGAATAACAATACTCGTAGAGTCATAGATATAGTTATGTTGAAAAGCTCTTTCGCTAATTCTCACTACCGGGAAGCCGGCAATTGTATCCGGTATTGTAATACCATCTTGATCTGAATCTCCTATCACCTCCGTGATTATAACAACGCGCTCAGTTCCCTTTCCAGACAGAATGCCGGTAAAATAATCATCAGTATTATCATGCTTAACAAAAGTTACACTTTCTGGTATTACAACAGGAGCAGAAAAGTTATTGCCGTCGAATACATTATTACCCAATGTTTGCACAGAATCAGGTATAACTACAGACGTAAGTTGATTACCACTGAAAGCATTTTGACCAATTTCTTTCACGCTGGTTGGTATATTGACATTGATAAGTTTATTTACTGCAAAAGCATGTTCTCCCAATGATGTGAGCCCATCGGGGAGATTTACTATAGTGAGATCATTACCCCAAAATGCTCTATCATCGATACTTTTTAATTTTTTTGAAAACCGCACATTGGTAAGTTTGTTTCGACAAAATGCATACATGTCTATTGTCGTCACTGTGTCAGGTAGATATAATAAGCTTAATTTATTATCTTCGAATGCTGCAAATCCAATTGATGTGACTCCTTTGGGAATTGAAACTGCGGTTATCCCCTTGTTATCAAAGGCATGAAAACCTATGGCGTCAACTCGTTTTCCACCCAATCGCGAAGGGATGCCAACTTCTGTAGCATTTCCTGTATATTTAGTGATCTCTGCTTTATCATCGGATATTTCATATTCAAAAAACTCAGCTGGTGTTTCAGGAATATCTGGCGATGATAAACTCTCTTTAGGAGTAGATACACATGAGGAGTTAACCAAAATTGCCAAGCATACCGCAATCTTTGATAACAAAATTATTCTCCTCCTCATATCTAACAGTACATTCGTTGCTACTGTGCCTAAAATAATTGAACTAAGCATAGATTTCCGATTTCTCATAATACTATTCCTTCCTTGCGGTCTTTCCCGCCGTCATAATTTATTAGCGGCACATACATGCCGCTGTTTATCCGCTGTTATACGGAAAAACACATAATCACACCAAAACGGGTGCACAAATGCTGTCACCTCAGAACCCGTTCAGGTTTTGCTTTGCCCGTTACTTTCAAACCAATCTACGCTGTCTTTCCAAGCACGCCGAGCTAAAAAAGGGCATACTTCCTACCATCAGGCGGCATGGAGGGTGGCGTTGCTCATCTTAATGCGAATGCCCTTTTTTGGCGTTCTCCCTGACTGCGCGGCCATATCCATGTTGCCCGGCGCGGTCAAAAAGTGTCGCATTACTACGGCAATGCTGATTAATTCAGATTTAGCACAAGATCCTTGTAATCCCAAAAGTTTGGGCTAACTTTTTCATACTTTCCTCCTTTATACTTAGTAATACAATATATCATAATATTATTAAGTTGTCAAGCCCTAATATTACAATAGAATAAAAAAATATGAGGTAAGTATCATTAAAACAAATGAACTAAGACATATTCTGTCTTCCAATATAAAAACGCGACGGGCTGCTTTACATATCACCCAGGAAGAACTGGCCGAACAGGCAGGGATTTCGGCTCAGATGGTTAATGGGCTTGAGGGCTGTCGAACATGGGTGAGCGATAAAACTCTGATTAGCCTTGCCGAAGCCCTTCATGTAGAGGTTTTTCAACTTATGGCTCCTACTGAAAGTCATATCATTGAGCAAGATTATCTATCGTCACGAAGGCTTGGACTACTGAAAAGCGCTATTAAACAGAAAGTTGATGAGGCCTTTGATGAATATGACAGTAATCAAAATTCAAACAAAGCTTGAATTTGTAATTACACGCGTGGTCCACGACGAAATTACCTCTACCAATTATACTTGAAGCATGGAACTTCAGCATGAACAAAAGTTAAACCTTATGCGGAGCCTTAACTGGGGTTACAGTAATACCAGCTTTAAGTGGTGGATTTTTCGATATAAGATACCTCACGCCAAGGAACGCAAAGTATTTCCTTGGCGATTCTTGGCGTCCCTTTGCGTGAGGTTTTTTTGATTAATTCAGCCTTGTTCTAAGCATACAAATGGCACTTTACGCTACGGCCGTCTGCGTCGCGGGCTTTGGGGTTTTCTGCAAGGCATTTTTCGCTTGCCTTGGGGCAGCGGCTTGCAAATTTGCAGCCTGTTCTGCTGTATTCCTTCACTTCCTGTGTAGAAAGCCCAATCCGCTGTGCCCAGGTTGTTTTATCCTTTGGCTGCGGCTGCGGAACCGATTCCTTGAGCAACTGCGTATAAGGATGCAGCGGGTTTCCCAGAACCTTATCAACCGGCCCCATCTCCACAACTTCACCACGGAGCATAATGGCAATGCGGTCGCTGATGTAGTAGGCTGTTGCAAGATCGTGTGTAATGTAGATAATTGACACACCTTCCTCGTCACGGAGCTTTTGGAACAGGTTTACAATTGCCATGCGTAATGAGGCGTCAACCATCGATACCGGCTCGTCGGCAAGAATCAGTTTGGGGTTTGGAATTAAGGCTCGTGCAACGGATGTCCGCTGAATTTGCCCGCCCGACATTTCGTGCGGATAACGCTTGCTCACCTCTTCCAGAGAAAGCCCCACATGGCGCAAAGCCTGGTCGACTATTTCGGCAGCTTCTTTCCTGTTTTCTGCTCTGCCAAAATTGATTGCCGTATCGTAAAGATACTCCTCTACACGGCGGAGCGGGTTAAAGGTTTCAAAGGGGTTTTGAAAAACCGGCTGCACCTTGCTCATAAAGTTATGAAAGTCCTCTTTTGAGCGGATAGTCCTCACGCTTCGGCCTTCAAAGAAGACATCGCCGCCTGTTGGTTCCAGGTCGCGAAGGACCAGTCTTGATAAAGTTGTTTTTCCGCTGCCCGATTCTCCTGCAATGGTAAAAATTTCAGGCTTCTCGGAATGCAGCGAAAAGGTAATATCGTTTACCGCCAGTAACTCTACACGGTGCAGAAAATTGCCCACCTGAAAGGAGCGGCTGGCATTTATTATGTCTATAATTTTTGACCTTGATACCACATCGGATACTACATGGTCTGTGAACATGTCGCTCATACAATTCCTCCTTCCTCACAGAAATGGCAAGCAATACGGTGTCCGTTACCGTAATCCTTCATGACAGGGACTTCAGTTTTACATCTTTCCATTTTTGCTGCATTCTTGGCATAGTAGGGGCAGCGCGGGTGGAAACGGCAGCCTTCCGGAGCATTGGCAAGATTAGGCGGCGTCCCCTCGAGGCTTGTTTTTGCAGCCTTCTCGCCAATAACCGGCAAGGATGATATAAGATGCTTTGTGTATGGATGTGCAGGATTTCTGAAGATAGTTTCTGTGGTGCCTTCTTCTGCAAGACGCCCTGCATACATAATGCCGACACGGTCAGCCACATTGGCATGAACCGCCATATCATGTGTCACGAGCAGAACAGTGTTACCGGACGCAGCCTGAATCTCTTTCAGCAATTGCAAGACGCCGCGCTGGACAACGACATCGAGCGCCGTTGTTGGCTCATCTGCAATGATAAGGCTCGGCTGGAACACAGTGGCAAGGGCAATGGCAACACGTTGGCGCATACCGCCCGAAAGTTCGTGGGGATACTCGTTGAGGATATCCGGCGGAAGGCCGACTTTTTTCACATGTTCTGTAACACGGTCAATAAAGGCTTTTTTGTCGGTAATACCTTCATGGGTTTTAATAATATCTTCAAAGGTTTTTACAATTTTACGCACCGGGTTTAACACGCTCATTGAACCCTGCATAACATAGGATATTTCCTTCCAGCGGACCTTCGACTGCATGTCTTCTTCGGAAACACCAACCATATCCATATCACCTTTTTTAAAATGATACTGCATAGTGCCATGATTTATCTTCAATGGCGGCTTTATGGTGCCCGAAAGGACTTTGATGAGTGTTGTTTTGCCGCAACTCGATTCCCCGGCGACGCCGTAAATTTCGTTGCGGTAAAGGTTCATCGTCACACCGTCTATGGCTTTTACCTCGCGGGAAATGCCATACATTTCTGTTGTGTAATAGGCGCACAGGTCGCGCGCTTCCATCAATATTTCCTGCATCTTAGCCTCCCATCCTGCGCAAGCGGGTTCTGGGGTCTATATATTCGTTTATACTGATAAACAGAAGATACAGACCGAGGAACAAAATAATCGAAATAACAATTGGCGCTGCAAGCCACCACCACACACCGAATATCATAGCCTGATGGTTGTTGGCCCAGAAGATAGTAGAACCAAGGGTCGGGGTGATAATGCTGGTAAGGCCGAGAACACCAAGGGTTACTTCCATGCCGATAGACCAAATCATGTTGTTAATGGTTGTTGCAAACACAACAGGCAACACGAAGGGCAGGTGCTCTGTCATGGTAATGCGGAAGGCGCCTGTCCCGGAATACACGGCGGTTCGGGTAAAGGCCCGTTCCTTTAGACTGAGAACCTGGCTGCGTATCAGGCGGGCGTCCCAGGGCCAACCGAAAAGGCCGAGGAAGACGGCAAGTATGGTAATATTCATTTTATCCCGCACCAGGAAGCTCAAGAGTATCAATATAGGCAATACCGGGAGGACAACAAAACTATCGTTAATGGACATTAAGAGTTTGTCCAGCCAGCCGCCGCGGTAACCTGCGGTAAGGCCGACAATGACGGCAATAACACGGGAGACCAAAGCGGTAATAACCGCTAAATACAGTGAATTTCGCACGGCAAATGCCATCCAGAAAAAGAGGTCTTGCCCGCGGGAGTTTGTCCCGAAGATATGTTCCAAACTGGGGGGCATGTCTACACCAACCTTATAGGTTTTCTCCACATCATAGGGAGAAAAGAACGATGCAAACATCATGAGTAAAATTAAAACAAGCATAATACTTGCCGCACGAAAGCGAATATCAAATTTAAAAAGATCTTTAATTACTTTAAACATGAAAGCCTCCTATTGATGCCTGACCCGCGGGTCAAAAAGCGGATAGACTAAATCGAGAAGCAATGACGCCGCAGCAATGCCGACAATTGATAAAATGGAAATGCCCATTATCAATGTATAATCCACCTGAAGAATTGCCCGATAGGCAAGCATTCCCAGCCCCGGATACTGGAAAATGACTTCCAGAATAAGAGAGCCGCTAAAGATGGTTCCCAAACTTAATGCAAGGCCGGTAATTTGCGGCAATAATGCATTGCGAATAATATAACTATAAAGGATTTTATTTTTCTTAAGCCCGGCAGTTTCAGCATAGACCACATAGTCTTCGCTTATCATGTTTGAGGTAAGAGACTTCATACCGACAAACCAACTGCCGATACCGCCCAGAACAAGGCTGAAAGCGGGAAGCACCGAATGGTGGAGCACGATCCAGAAAAATTGCCATGACCAGTTTGGTATCATACCCATAGGATAGGCGCCGCTGATGGGGAAAATCGGCCAGACCCAGGCAAAAAGGAGAATCAGCAACATTGCCAATATATAATAGGGTATAGGGCGCACGGCTTGTGTCAATACATCAAATACATTGAGGAATTTACTATTGGGGAAATAACTTGAGTATGCGCCGAATAAGTTTCCCAGTATCCACGAGATAATAGTTGCACTAAGCAAGAGCCCTATGGTCCAGGGCATTGCCAGGCGTATCATATCTATAACAGGGGTCGGAAAGGCTGAAAGGGAAATGCCCAAATCTCCACGTATCAGTTGCCCCCAGAAACGGAAGTATTGTTCCATCGGGGTGCCTTCCAGTCCATACATAACAGAGAGGGATTTTCTGAATTGTTCAACCATTTCTTTGTCAAAATTCACACCGCCCTGCATCATACGGCTTATCTGGCCTTCAATGGGGTCAGAGGGTGAAAGCCGGGGGATAATGTAGACAATGGTTACCCCGATAAAGATAACCATAAAAAACTGCCCGATACGGGGCAGTAAGTATCCCAGTATAAATTTCTTCATCCGGAACTCCTTCTTTAAGTATATAATGTAAAAAAAAGGGAGGGGGTCACCAATGCGATATTGAGCGATACCCCTCCCCTGACCCCTCCCATAAGAAACTTCGTTTCTTTGGGGAGGGGAATAAATAAAATTTACTTTCCGGTGGGTTTAAGCCTCAGATACATATACCGGGAATTTGTCCAGTTCGGAACCGGGTCGGTATAGGGATCGTCAATGCTCGGATACCCTGTCCAGTAGTAAGTGTCCATACAGGTGAATACATTGAATGAGCAAAGCGGAATTTCGAACATATCATCAAGGGCGACTTTAAGCCACCTTGTTCCAAAGTCCACGCCTGCTTCAAGGTCATTCATGTCTGTTGTAAGCATAGCATCAATAATCTTGTCGGTTTCGGGGCTCTTCCAGCGGCCTGAATTCCGTCCGGATTGTTCCTGCCCAATCGGCACATACTGATTGGAATGGAAATACTGGAGGAAGTAGGAAAGGTCGGGGTGGCCGCCCCAGGTTTCGATGTTCCACTGAAGGTATGCATCAAAGTCGCCGGGCCTGGTGTAGGCGCCGAAGTCATTGCTAATCAAGAGTGTTGCATCAATACCGAATTCCTGCCAGAGTTCTACAACCATTGCCGCCAGGCGGTTCTGGCTGGGTTCATGGTCGCCCTGCCCAAGCAGTGTAATCTTGAAGGGCTTGCCGTCTTTGAACTGCCATTTCTTATCGGCGCCGCGAACCATGCCGCCCTTAATCATCAATTTTTCTGCTGCATCAAGGTTCTGTCCCCACCAGCCAAGGCCGACATATTCTTTAATCTTATCAGGGTCTGTCGGAACCATATCGCCGTGCATTTTGCGGGCTTCGGTAGCAATCTTCAGGGCCATATCTTTGTCGTAGGGCTTCACCTTTGAGCCGTCGCCCAGGTCAATCTCATAGTTTTCAAGATAGGATTCCATCGGTTGATGATAATACTGAGGATACATTCCCGTAGGCGGAACGTGTATCGGCGAAATAGTGATAGCGCCACGGTAGGATGCCATTGCAAGACGGGTCATATCCAAGGCAAGGGTGAGCGCCCAGCGGACGTCCTTGCTGTTAAGGCCGGGGCGTTCATTGTTAATAACAACGGCTACCTGGGTTGGATCCGGATGTCCCCAGGGGAAGTTGGGGAACCAGGTTGCAGTGGTCGGGTTCTGTTTGCGGAGCTGAATGGCGCCTTCAACAGCGATGTCGTGAATAACATCGAAGTTATGGCGTGTCTGGTTCATAACTTTCTGGTCGCTGGTGCCGCCTCTGATATACATTGCGTATTTCGGGGCCTGTTCCAGGCTGCCAAGAAGGGCCAATGTGGTCCTTTGCCAGTCATCGCGTTTTTGCCAGAGATACCAGTTTCCGTTCGGGTCATGTGAATGAAGCGTATACGGGCCAAGGGAAACAGGAGGATTGAACTTATAGGTAGTAATATCGGCCTGTTTTTCAAAGATATGCTTGGGCATGATGAAGCAGGCGCCCCAGCGAACGATAAAGTTCGTATGGAAACGGGAGTCTGCCTTGTTGAGCGCAAAATGAACTTCAAAGTCATTAACTTTGGTCACTTTTTTGACAGAAACACGGAAGGGAGCCGTATAGGCCATGTTGTCATTGGCCATCTGTGCTTCTACCGTGTAAATAAGGTCGTCAGCGGTGAACTGAACGCCGTCGCTCCAATAGATACCCGAGCGCAGTTTAACTGTCATTTCAGTAAAGTCTGCATTGTAGATGGGGTCTTCTGAGGCAAGAGCGTTTTCCCAAACTCCCTTAACACCGGCATCCGGGTCGATATACCACAGCGTGTCGAGTGCAAGCTGCTGAAGCCCGCCCTGGTAGGTATCATCCCAGCCTGACCATCTGTTAAAATAGTCCGGCGGGTTGGTATTCTGCCCGGGGTTTTCAAGAATGATTGTCTGGTTCCGGGGAACATTTGCCCCGGCAATCATTTCCGAACCGGCGCTTGCACTGGAAGCTGCCGGTGCTGCTGTAGAAGCAGCGCTTGTAGATGCTTTTGAACAAGCGCTCATAATAAGCGCGAATGCTAAAAGCACGATTCCGAGAATGGAAATCGCTTTTTTCATACTTTCCTCCTATTTTTATGGATTGATTTAAATTATATAATGGTTTTTTTAGCAACAAAATGTCTAAAAATGATTATTTATGCTTAAAAGTGATTTTTTTTCAGGCAAGGCGGATTAGTTTACTTTCAAAGTTAAGTAATAAAAGAACATATTAAATAATTCCTTATAATCCAAATCACTCGGGTTATTTTTTGTAAAGTGTTTTGCTGGATACTTATCAAAATTATTTATAAATTCACTATACTGGTGTTCTTCTACTACTGTTTCATAAGTGTTATTCTGTTCAATGCTTATGGCATTTGGTAGTTTATGTGAAACTTTATTCTGGAACATATCGACTGTTTTAGTCGATATTTCTCCTCCAAGCACGAGAAATAATTCATAATAAAATGCGAAATGACATACTTCATGGGCCAAAAAGGCTTTTATAAAGATATTCCTTAAATCTTGAGTCATATTTGTGTATTTCCTGGATGAATCAATGTAAATAATAAATGTACAGCCTTGTCTGCCTGGTGTATAGACACTGTCATCTGACAAAATACCAACTGCTGCTAAATTTCTCGGCAAATCAGCTTCATGAACTACTACTGTAAAAAATTCACGAGCATTTTTGTTTGTCTGACCACCAAAGTCCCCATCCACACAATAAGCAACCTGATTAGTATCAAATTGAGAAAAAATAGTTGTTATAAGTTGCTTAAATGTTACTGCCTGAAGTTTCATGCCTTTTGTTGCTTACGCCGCAGTTCAATCTGAGCGTAAATGTCTCTCCCATGCTTTTTCATCAATTTTGTAGCAAGATTCAAAGTGTCAAGAGAAATGTTTCCATTATCCCCTGCCGTCACAACATCAATGATGCCCTGTTCCTTTGCGGCTTTCAAGGCCGCTTCTTTTTGGACCTCAAAGCTCTGCTTTTCCATAACCTTTCTCCTCTTCCCAGCATAAGTGGGGGTTATTGTCTAATTGCCGCTATCTTGCGGCATCCTATCTGGAGGGCTATTACTTTTATGACTTTTTGCCCGCCCTGACGGCTTTTTTCTGTCTTTACTACTTAGTATATCACATTCTACAGAAAATAACAAGAGAAGTCTGAAAAAAGTTTTTCAATTAAATGATTTATTATCGGGCAACCCGGATTTGAACAGATGCTTTTAAGCATTGGACCCCAAGGTCCCCTTTCAAATATGCAAAAAAATTTCGGGCAACCCGGATTTGAACCGGGGACCCCAAGTCCCCCAGACTTGTACGCTAACCAACTGCGCTATTGCCCGAAAAGGGATGTGCATAAGCCTTCCCTTCATTTATACTAGCAAAAAGTAGTTTTTTTGTCAAGGCTTTTTGTGCCTTATCCAAGAAAATTTTTATCAATTTGATTATATTTGAGTATATCCGGAAAAGAGACGATAATTTAACTATGGAAACAATAGGAATTTCTGAATATGATATCATTATCCGCCTGGGGCTGGGCTTTTTGGCAGGTTTTTTGGTTGGCCTTGACCGGGCGAACAGGCGGCAGGTAGCCGGCCTGAGGACGCATATCCTTATAGCAATGGGCGCAACGCTCCTGATGATGCTCTCTATCTGGATTCCGGAGACCTATGGTAACACCAAGTCCGGCGACCCGGGCCGGATTGCAGCACAGGTAGTATCCGGTATCGGCTTTCTTGGCGCCGGGGCCATCATCAGACTGGGGCATAATGTCCGTGGGCTTACCACTGCGGCCTCACTCTGGTTTGTTGCCGGGGTAGGGCTGGCTATCGGGGCGGGAATGTATCTTGCAGCCGGCATCGCCGAAGTTATGGGGCTCTTTACCCTGATAGTCCTCGATAAAATCGAACATAAAATTTTCCCTTACAACCACGAATAACACGAATCGGCTGCGCCGACACGAATAATCTATGATAAGTAATCGAAAATTCGTGTGATTTGCCGTAGGCAATATCATTCGTGTTATTCGTGGTTGTTCGTGGTTATTCTTCTGAATTTTTAATTACGATAACTTGACATTTCTTTTGATATACACTAAACTTGAAATATGAATATAAAAACTTACACGGTTAAACCGAAACTACCGGCTACTTTGAAGCCGCTCGAAGAGATTAGCCAGAACCTCTGGCTCTCCTGGAATTATGACGCTGTTCAGCTTTTTATCCGCCTGGATTATGATGCTTGGCAAAAATCGGAACAGAGTCCGGTGAAGACCCTCGGCTATGCCAGCCCGGAAAGGCTTGCCGCTATGGCCAAGGACGATTCCTATCTATCAGCCTTAAAAGAAGTTTATTCCCGTTTTCAACGCTACAAAAAGGGCGAAACCTGGTATAAGGGCTCAAAAAAGGATATGGTAGGCTATTTTTCAATGGAATATGGCATTGATGTCTCGCTTCCTATCTATTCTGGCGGTCTTGGCATGCTTTCCGGCGACCACATGAAGACATCGAGCGATATGGGGCTTCCCCTTATTGGCATCGGCCTTCTGTATCGCGAGGGCTATTTTAAGCAGCTCCTCAATAGTGATGGCTTTCAGCAGGAAGCTTATCCTCAGAACGACTGGTATAACATGCCCGTTACCCTCAAGACAAGGGGCGGGAAGAACGGCGGCGAGGCTATCAAGATTACTGTTGATATGGCAGGCCGCCAGGCGGTGGCGCAGATTTGGGAAGTCAAGGTTGGGCGCACTTCGCTCTATCTTCTCGATACCAATATTGATGATAATCCGCAGGATCTGCGTGATATTACCTCGGCGCTCTATGGCGGCGATAAGGAAACCCGCATTCGGCAGGAGATTCTTCTCGGTGTCGGCGGCATTCGGGCGCTGCGGGCGCTGGGAATAAACCCTGCGGCGACACACATGAATGAAGGGCATTCGGCGTTTTTGGGTCTTGAAAGAATTCGTGAGATAATGCAGGAGAAGGGCTTTTCCTTTGCACAGGCGAAAGAAGCCGTTTGGCCGACCAATATTTTCACGACGCACACACCGGTGCCGGCAGGGAACGAACGCTTTGACATAGCCCTTATGGAAAAATACATGAAAGGCTGGTGCGATATTCTTAAGATTTCCTGGCACGATTTCCTGGCCCTTGGCCGGGTGAACCCCAACGACGACCACGAGACCTTCTGCATGACCGTTTTGGCCTTAAAACTTTCCGCTTACTCGAATGGTGTGTCCCGGCTCCACGGCTTTGTTTCCCGTGATATGTGGAAAAACCTCTGGCCGGGGCTTCCTCTTGATGAAATACCTATTGGGCATGTGACCAATGGCGTGCATCCTCGCAGTTGGATTTCCAACCCGATGCAGGACCTGCTCGACCGTTACTTTGGCCCTCGTTTTTATGATGAGCCGACGGACCTGGAGATATGGGAGAGAATGGACCGGATTTCTGATGAAGAACTCTGGCGCAGCCACGAGCGCCGGCGCGAGCGTCTTGTTGCCTTTGCCCGCGACCGCGTTAAGCAGGAGATGACCCGTAATGGCACTACCGAAAAGCGCCTGAAGGAAGCGCAAGACGCTCTTTCTCCCTATGTGCTCACCCTCTGTTTTGCCCGTCGTTTTGCCACTTACAAGCGCGGCAATCTGCTTTTACGCGACCCGGAAAGGCTGATAAAGCTTTTAAGGGATAAAGACCGCCCCGTGCAGTTGATTTTTGCAGGCAAGGCCCACCCGCAGGACCTTCCCGGTAAGGAACTCATCCGCGAAATTATTCACTTTGCCAAAGAGCACGGTGTTGAAAACCGCATTGTCTTTATCGAAAACTATGATATGACCGTGTCCCGCTACCTTGTTTCCGGCGCCGATGTCTGGCTCAATACGCCGCGGCGGCCCCTCGAGGCTTCGGGCACATCCGGTATGAAGGCATCGATGAACGGTGTTCTCAATTGCTCTATTCTGGACGGCTGGTGGGACGAGGCCTACACGCCCGATGTTGGTTGGGCAATCGGTCATGGCGAACAGTATGTAGACACCAACCTGCAGGACGAAATTGAAAGCAAGGCCCTCTACGACATTCTGGAAAACGAAATTATTCCGCTGTTCTACAACCGCGGCCGCGACGGCCTTCCCCGTGATTGGATTAAGATGATGAAGGCCTGTATGCGGACGATTAGTCAGAGCATGTCGACCCATCGTATGTTGATGGACTACTCGAATATGTTCTATCTTCCCGCTCTGAAAAATTATAAGCATATGGTAAAAGATGATTATGCCGAGACAAAGTCCCTTGCCGCATACTTCGAGAAGCTTCGGGGCGCCTGGAATAACATCAAGTTTATCAAGGTAGATACCAATGCCAAACCGGTTATGCAACGCGGCGATATTCTTACCGTAAAGGCCTATGTTGAACTTGCCGGCCTTAACCCTGATGATGTTTGTATAGAAGTCTACCACGGCGGTATTTCCGGCCAGAGCCACAACATTGAACATGCTGTGCATAACGAGATGAAGTTTTCCGGCCAGGAAGGCAATGCCTGCTGCTTTGTTGCAAAAGTAGAATGCGAAGCAACCGGCGTCCAGGGCCACAGCGTCCGCATCTTACCCAAACACCCTTCACTGGCACACCCGTATCGCAGCGGCTTTGTAAAGTGGGCGTAAAAAACAGTGGTTTCGACAGGCTCAACCACCGGAGGTTGAGCCTGTCGAAACCTATTCGTGTTTATTTGTGCCATTCGTGGTTACTTTTTATTCTATTTCTAATTACTCCAGTATTTCTATTTTCTCAAAACCTCACCCTCTCCCAAAAAGCCGGGCAGGTTATCCTTGCTGCTATTGATGGCAGTAAAACGCTGGCCCCTTACATGAAAAATATTCTCGAGGAGGCAAGCCCCGGCGGCATTCTTCTTTTTCGCTATAACCTTAATGCCTCGCCTGCAGAAAATGCTATTTATATAGAAGAAATTAGCAAGGTGGTAGCGAATAAGGCTGCCGGAATCAGGCCTTTTATGGCGGTAGACCAGGAAGGCGGCACGGTGCAGCGTTTTGTTGGGGGTTATGCACGGCTTCCCAATGCCAGTTCCTATGCTGCTTCCCCGGCGGCCGACCCCCTTGCTGCCTTACAAAGGGATGCAGCCAAGGCCGCAAAGGACATGCAGGCAATCGGAATAAACTTAAACCTTGCCCCCTTGGGTGAGGTTCTTCGTGCGGAAAATGAGCCATTTTTAAAAGAACGGTCTTATGGGCCGGACACTAATTTTGTCTACAATGCCTGCACAAGATTTATCAATGCCATGCAGGCGAATGGTATTATCTGTGTGTTAAAGCACTTCCCCGATTCCGGTTCCGGCGACCCCCATAAGGGCGAACAGCATGTGCCATACAGCAAGGCCGAATTGACCGGGATTGCAGCGCCAATGATTAAACTATTGCACAACAATGAAGCTTCTGCCGTAATGGTTTCACATGCAGTGATAGACCGGATTGACGATACACAAGCGGGAAGCATGTCGGAAAAGGTAATCACCGAATGGCTGCAAGGGGAAATAGGCTTTAATGGCCTTATCATTGCCGATGATTTTTCTATGGCAGGCGCCTTGGCCGGTTCTGCAGCAGCAAAAGACCCAAATGCTGCTGCCATAAAGGCCCTTGCTGCCGGTGTAGACATGGTCATCTGCTGGCCCCCCGACATAAAAAAACTCCACAAGGCCATTATCAATGCAGTCCACACCGGAATATTACCCGAAGAACGGCTTGACAATGCGGTATCTAAGATTATAAAGTTAAAAGTAAACCACGAATAGCACGAATCCGCTTCGCGGACACGAATATTCGTGTGGCCTTTAGGCCATTCGTGTCATTCGTGGTTATTTTAGGAATTAATTATGAAGAAAGCAAATAATACAATCTACCGCTGCTCCTCCTGCGGCCATGAAGAACCGAAATGGTTAGGCCGTTGTCCGGAGTGCGGGGAATGGAATACCCTTACAGAATGTGCCTTGCCCAAAGGCGCCGGTGCTTCTGCTTTTGAAAGGCAAAATGGCCAGGCTGCCACCTCTCTGCCTTTAGTGGCAGTAGACCCACAGGAAGGAACCCGCATCCCCAGCGGCATCCCCGAGCTTGACCGGGTGCTTGGTGGCGGTATAATGAAGCGTTCGGCCATATTGATAGGCGGCGAACCTGGTGTTGGTAAGTCAACACTGCTTTTGCAAATGGCCGCCCTGGTGCAAACAAAAGGCCGTGTCCTCTATGTGTCGGCCGAAGAATCGGCAGGGCAACTGCGTATGCGTGCCGACCGTTTGGGCCTTGGAAGCAATTCTATCGAAGTATGTTCTTCCTCCCGCCTGGAAGATATAGAAACTGTAATGGAGGCGGTGAAGCCCATTATCGTTATAATTGACTCAATACAAACGGTGTATTCCACACAGGGCGGCCCCGCACCGGGAAGTGTTAACCAGATGAAATACTGCGCTTGGGAGCTGATTAACTGGGTAAAGGAACATGATGCATCGCTTTTTATTGTAGCCCATGTTACAAAGGATGGGGTTATCTCCGGCCCCAAAACCATTGAACACATGGTTGATGCCGTCATCTATTTTGAAGGCATGGCACAGGGGACATCGGGCGACGACTGCCGCTTTATTCGTGCGGCAAAAAACCGTTTTGGTTCTGTTGACGAAATTGGTATCTTCCTTATGGGCGAAAAGGGCCTTCAGGGTGTTGATGACCCGGGCCGTATTCTTTTGACCCAGCGTTCAAAACTTGGCCCTGACGGCAAAGCCCTGCCTCTTCCCGCAGGTGTGGCAATCGCAGCCGTTTTGGAAGGCAGCCGTGCCCTGCTGGTAGAGGTGCAGGCCCTTACCGTTGATGCAAAAGGAGCCGTTTCTCGGGTGTTTTCCGGTAATGTAGAATCGGCCCGGGTGGCCCGCATAGCGGCAACCTTGGAAAAACACCTTAATTTAAGGCTTGGCGACCAGGACCTGTATATAAACATTGCAGGAGGGCTCCGGGTAGCCGAGGTTGGGGTGGAACTTGCCCTTGCAGCAGCCATTTATTCAGCACGAAGCGGGCTTTCCCTGCCGCAAAACCTTGCTATTTCAGGCGAACTGACCCTTGCAGGCGAAGCCCGCCCTGTTCGCCGCCTTGCCGGCCGCCTTAATGCCGCAGAGGCCCTGGGTTTTACCCGCTTCGTCTGCCCCATAAGCGAAGAAAGCCAGCAAAGCGCCCTTAAGATTGACTACATCAAAGACATAAAAACCGGTATAAAAGCTATCTTCGGCTAAACTGGAATATTAAAAAAGAATCACAAAATCTATTAAGTTTTTTTCTGCTTTTCCGATAACTTAAAATGAGGTGTGCAAGCAAAGTGCAAGACATGAAAGTTATTGGATTACTTCTTAAAATACTCATTCCGCTTTATTGCGCTACTCTATTGGGCTGCCTTAATCCATTGACTGCTCCTGAGGTGAATAATGGGGTGGAGATTGTTATAGGCTACAATCCTGAGGATACAGTGGCCCCCTCCAGGGCAAGAACCATTACCCCTATTGGCTTTCAGGATGAACTTGATTATCTTATACGCTTTCAGGATACGACCCAGGATAGTAACGGGGTAAGAGATACTCAATATTTTGTGATAAGTAACAATTCTACCACAGGAACAGGAAACACTAGGCGCCGTGTTTTGCTTGAAACGGGGAACTATTATATAGATGTTGTCGGTTTTGTCGGGGGAACAATTAGCGGAAGCAGTCCGACACTGACAGAAGCACTATTTGATGACTGGGATGCAGACAGTGAACCAGGCTTTGTGTTTGGTGCAGATGGAGGCGCACCTGTTATCCCTACTTTATGGCAAGTGGCCGGTATTTATGATAAAATTGTTGCCACCGGGCAGACTATAAATGGAAACTTTCCTAATCAGGTAAATGTTCCCAGGGGTGATATTATACAGATACCGGTTCCACTAAAAGGTTTTACTGATAGGACAATTAATTCGGCAGTTGGCACACTGAGTTACCATTTTGTTATGCCGAATGATATGACCGGTAAAGATACCGCAGGAGGGGATGAAAATACCTACGATGAAGCCTGGGTAGAAATGGCCCCCACGGCAATGATTAATTCTGACGGCACAGTCAATTACTACAATGCAGATGGTTCGGATACAACGAGTTATAATACTATCGAGGACCTTGAAGACCTTTCTATATGGGCTGGTACTAATTCTTCACTGATGAGTACAGACATACTTTACATTATACCAAGGGCTGCTACCAGTGCCGCTACGACAGGATATACCTGGGTTGGCCCCAACACAGCAGAAGCTGATTTTGTGCAGACCTATTGGTATAATAACTTTTTTAACCCTGCAGCCACTCCGGTAACAACGCCGACAAATCCAACAGGCAGCGCTAGCTATGCTCCCGGCTTTTATACGGTTACTGCAACTGTCATAAAAAGATTGGATGCACAGGATGTCAGGGAGGCAACAAAAACAGATGTCCTGCACCTCTACCAGGGGGCAACTACCTATTTGGATTGGAGCTTTTTGAATGATTCGCTTTCCAATGCACCGGGAGGAACGGTAACGGTAAACTATGAAGATACCGGCGACCGGCTTTTTACCACCGACCTTGTTACCTTATATAAGGATTGGGATGATGATAATGACGGGGCTTATACCTCGGATTATGATTGGGAATCGCGACAAAAAACGGTAACAATTAGCTGGAATACAGGTGAATGGAATGCCTTTAACAATTTCAGGGTAGAGATTGACGGTGAAACATGGCGAACCGGTGCAGGTTTTGCCTCAATGCCGGTGAATGCAGGCGGAACGATTGCAACACTTGCCGCATCGGTCGGCTTTAAACTGGATGTTGCAGACTTTCAACTGGGGAACCATGCTTTTACCCTAAAGGCCACAGAAAGGGAAACAGGGGCTGAATGGTCAAAGCGTATTACTGTTCGTTCCGAACATGGGCCCGGCCTTTGGAAGGGCGACAGGCTGGTAAAAATTCTAAATACTTCGGCAACTACCACTGCCGCTGCACCATACCCCGATGCCATTCCGGCGACTTTTATAGAAAACGCTCTTACCCATATTCAATATGCAGGGGCTCCTTCGGGGACCAATTGGTATATAAACTTTACCGGTGAGCAAACGCTCATTGATGATTTGAACCTGACTGTAAACCAAAATATTACTCTTTCAGGTATAGCGGCTACAACAAATAATGCCTACAGCACTGCCTGGCCGAATGTAACGAGCACAGGAACTTTATTTGCAACATTGGGTGCTAATCATACCCTTGTTCTTACCGGACAGATGTATGTAAAGGGAACTGACAATGAGAGCAGAATGATTACTGTTGGTAATGCGACTGCCAATCTGGTGCTTTCAGGTAATACACGCTTGCAGGGGCAAACAGGCGGGGCATTAAGTATAACGGCAGGAAAGGTAGTCCTGAATGACCTGGCTACTATTATTGATAATACAGTAACAGGATCAACAGACGGCGGAGGTATAAGTCTTACCGGTGCCGGTTCTTTAACGATGAATGGTGGAATAATAGCAGGTAATACTTCGAATGATTATGGCGGCGGTATATATATTGCAGCAAATGCTTCTATCCGCTTTGCAAAGAACGGGGGCATTATCTATGGTATAGATGACCTTACAAATGCTAATACCGGAACAACAGAGGGCGCTGCATTGAACTTTAATAGTGCCACTACAGGAAATTATAGAAACCGGAATAAGACAATTGGAACAGGGGATAAACTGCTGTATACCGGCGGTGTATGGACATTGTGGAACAATGACCCGCCGGATTAAGGAAGAAGGGAGAGAGATAAAAAAGATGAAGAAAAAACATCTTTCTGATTTATGTATTAAAATAAGCATTTTTCTCTTTTGTTCACTGGTCGTAAGCTGTCTTAACCCGCTTGAAGCGCCTGATGTAGAAAATAATGTAGAGATAATTATAGGCTATAATCCCGATGACACGGTAGACCCTGCCGCGGCAAGAACTGTTACCCCAATAGGCTTTCAGAATGGGCTGGATTACCTGATTCGTTTTCAGGAACAAGATACTAATCCTACGGTAAATCATTATTTTACTATTTCTCAAGGTTCTATAAGCCGGCGTATTGTTATCGACCCGGGACAATACCATATAGATGTCGTGGGCTTTGTAGGGGGAACTATTAGCGGCGCGACTCCAAAACTGGGGGAAACAGTAGGCAGCCCTACATCGGTAGTTGCAGCATTCGATGCCTGGACTGCACAAAGCCAGTCCGACGGGGTGTTCGTCGTAGACGGGCCAAATGAAATACCGTGGCAAGTAGCCGATGTTTGGGATAAGATTGTTGCCACCGGGCAGACGATAAATGGAAACACCCCCAATCAGGTAGATATACCAAGGGGTGATATTCTAAAGATACCGGTTCCCCTTATTGGCTTTACCGATAAGGTAGCTGCCACCTCACTGGGAAGTTTAAATTATAACTTGATGCTGCCTGGTCAAATGACCGGTAAAGACAGCAATGGCGGCGATGATAATACCTACGACCAAGCCTGGCTTGAATGGACGTCCACTGAAGTAATTGCGAGTACTGGTGAAACAAATATCTACAATGCAGATAGTTCGGATGCAAGTTATACCGGAATAGATGATGTAGATGAACTGGCAGCATGGGCGGACGACGGGCATGAGGGTAGTGTTTCTGCCGATGCGCTATACCTTATAACATCGGGCCTTCTCGGTTACCGTTGGGTTGGGCCCACTTATACGGCTGCAGATTTTGTTGTGGCATACAAGAAAATAGATTTCTTTCCGCCTAATGCTACCCCGGTAACAAATCCTGATACTTCGGATACCGATGCTGCGGTGGTTCCCGGTTTTTATACGGTGAAGGCAGGTGTTATTAAAAGAATAGACGACGAGGATGTCCGGCGTGCAACTATCACCGATACAATGCACATCTACCAGGGGGCAACTACCTATCTGGACTGGACCATTACCGATGACATGCTGGCAAATAACCCCGGCGGTGTAGTAAATATCAATTACAATGATGCAGGCGACGACCTCTTCGAAACCGATTTGGTAACCCTGTATAAAAGCTGGGACGATGAAAATAATACCTACGACTGGACATCGCCGCAACAGCAGGTAACTCTTTTATGGAATAAAACTGCATGGACAAGCCATGGTTTCGGGAACTTTAAAATAGAAATTGACGGTGAAAGGTGGAATAACAGCGGTATTACTCCAGCATTTGCCTCAGGGCTTGTGGAAGGCGGTTCGGCCTCGTCAATAGTCTCATCAACAGGCTTTATTTTCAGGGTGAGCGATTTCCAGGTAGGAGACCATACTTTTACCTTAAGTGCAGAGGACAATGCAAGTCCTCCTGTTACCTGGACAAAGACCATCACTATTCGTTCCGAAAGAGGCCCCGGTTTATGGCAGGGGAATCGTCTGGTGAAAACACTGACTACGGACAGCGGAACAGCCCCCGCACCGGCGCCGGGAAGCATTAATGAATACTTTTTAACAAATGCTCTTTATCATATTAATAATACTACGGCGCCCAATGATACAAATTGGTATATTAACTTTACCGATGCACAGGCAGTAACTGCAGCTTTAACCCTTAAGGCAAACCAGAATATTACTATTTCCGGTATTGCCGCTACTACTGACAATGTCTATCAGAGTTCCTGGCCTTATATACAACTTGTTACCCCATTGGCTACATTGGCTACAGTAGGGGCGAGTCAAAGGCTTACCCTGACAGGGCAAATGAGTATTCGGGGAAATATAGCAAGTAGTTCCAGAATGATTACAGTGAATAATGCAAGCGGCATCCTTGTTCTTGGGGGGAATGTACGGCTTATGAACCAAGGAGCCGGAGCGCTCAGTCTATCCGCAGGTAGTGTGTATATGAACGACCTTGCAACAATTACCGGCAATAGTTCTAGCCAAGGGGCAGGTGTTTATATTACCGATGGTTCATTTACCATGAATGGCGGAATAATAGCAGGTAATGTGGCAAGCACTTATGGCGGCGGCATCTATATTGGGCCAAATACCGACCGCTTTGCCAAGAATGGCGGTATCATTTATGGCAGTGATGATCCGACGAACTATAATACTGCAGCAACTGATGGCGCTGCACTGAATTACAATGCAGCAGTAGCAGGGGCGAGAAACAGAAATAAAACAATAGGAACAGGCGACAAACTACTGTTAGTGGCTGGAACCTGGACCTTGTGGAACAATGATCCGCCGGATTAATGTTCCACAGGGAATATATTAGATAGAGAGGTGGTTAAATTGAAAATGACTCGTGGACACAGATTTTTACTTTCCGGAGCGCTTACGCTCCTTGTGTGCTCAACAATTATGAGCTGCTGGACAGGCCTTGAAGCGCCTGATGTTGGAAATGGGGTAGAAGTAATTATTGGCTATAACCCCGATGATACTGTTGCACTTTCTGCTTCCAGAACAGTAACCCCTATAGGCTTTCAGGATGATTTAGACTACCTGATTCGTTTTCAGAACGGAGATGATTCCTCAGAAAATCATTATTTTACTATTTCTCAAGGTTCTATAAGACGGCGTGTGGTTCTTGATCCCGGTAATTATAAGATAGATGTAGTGGGCTTTGTCGGAGGAACTATTAGCGGTGGGTCAGCAATTCTTACCGGTGATACCACCGGGACAGCAGCCGCTGAATTTTCGGACTGGGTTACGCCAAGCTCATCTGAAGGGGTTTTTACCCAGGACTCTGCGCGGCCGATTCCGGCTGATTGGATTACCGGCCAAGTAAATGAGGCAATAGTTGTAGTAGGGCAAACAATAAGTTCTGCCGGAACCTATACCAATGAAGTGGTTATTCCCCGTGGTGATATTATTCGAATTACTGTCCCCCTGGTAGGCTATATATATGGTGAAAATGGCACTTTAGATTATAAGATTACCTTGCCCGGAGATATGACCGGTAAGAATACAGCCGGCGGGGATGAAAACACCTATGATGAAGCCTGGCTTGAATGGACAGCCAATGAAATGATTGATGCGTCCAATGGCGAAACAAATATTTACAATGCAAATGGTTTGGATGCAAGTTATACCGGAATAACTGCTCTAGCCGATCTGGTAACATGGGCGGACGGGCATCAGAGTAGTGTTTCTAGCGATGCGCTATATCTTATAACATCGGGCCTTCTTGGTTACCGTTGGGATGGTGCCGGCTATACGGCTACAGATTTTGTTCCGGCATACAAGAAAGTAAATTTCCTGGCGCCTGCCAATCCGCCTGCTACAGGCACTTCTCCCAGTTCGCCGCTTGCTGCTGAAGAAGACCTGGCTCCCGGTTTCTACACTGTTTCAGCGACTGTTATAAAACGAATAAGTGAAGAAGATGCAAAAAAAGCGATACGCTCGGATACTCTGCATATTTATCAGGCAACTACCACCTACCTTGACTGGGTATTTACCGATGATATGCTTGCCAATGCGCCCGGCGGTATCGTCACTGTTCAGTATAATGATGCAGGCGATGATCTCTTTGATACCGATCTGGTAACTCTCTATAAAGATTGGGATGATGAAAACGATGCTTATGATTGGACATCGCCACTAGAAACAGTATCTATAGACTGGAATGACGCCGGTTGGGAAAAACACGGATTTGATAGTTATAACTTAAGAATAGAAATCGATGGTGAAAACTATAGTAATGCCAATCCTCCCTTTGAATCAAAACTTGTTGGTGGGACAACTATTTCTGCTTCAACAGGTTTTACCTTTGATGTTCGCGACTTTCAGGTGGGAAACCATACCTTTACTTTAATTGCAAAAAATAACAATTCGCCAAACATTGTATGGAGTAAGACAATTACTGTCCGCTCGGAAAGAGGTCCCGGCCTGTGGCAGGAAAATAAATTGATAAAAAAATATTATACCAGTTCTTCTCTTCAAACGAACCCTGCACCGACACCGACAGAAATTGCGTCAAACTCAAGCTTTATTAAAGACGCTCTTGTGCACATCAGATACGCCGGCGCTACTGCGAATACAAATTGGTATATTAACTTTAGCGGAAACCAGACAATAAATGAACCATTAACAAACTCAAGTGGTTTTGCTGTAAATCAGAATATCACACTCTCCGGTATTGCAGCAACTGAGAACAATGTGTATGTGGCAAGCTGGCCTGCAATTATCTTAGATGGTGCTGCGTCCTCATTGGCCAGCCTCGGCAATGGACAGCATCTTACCATTACCGGACAGACAGATATACGTGGAAATACTAATACTACAAGGATGCTAACAGTAGGTAATGCGAATGCATCATTGGTACTTGGAGGCAATGTCAGAATCAGCGGGCATTCAGGCGGCGCTCTGTCTGTGACTGCTGGAACTCTTGTTATGAATGATCTGGTAAACATTACTGGAAATACTGCAAGCACAAGAGGCGTCGGCGTAAGTGTTTCAGGCGGTTCCTTTACCATGAATGGTGGAATTATATCAAATAATAATGCTACTGCAACTGGCGTTAGCGGTGGTGGTGGTGGTGTATATGTAGGAGCAACGGCCACTCGCTTTGCCAAAAATGGCGGCATTATTTATGGCGAGGAAGCAGATGAAGCACTATCAAATAAAATACAATACGATGCCATCGGAGCTGCATTAAACTATAATAATTCTTCTGCTACACGATACCGAAATAAAACAATTGGCTACGGCGATAAACTGCTGTATATCGGCGGCTCTCCTACTGCTGATGACGGTTGGACTTCGACGGGAGGCGGCCTTTGGAACCTGGATCCGGCTGATTAAAGGGAAAAAGTATGGGAGGGGCTGTTTCTAAGTATCTTAAAACCCGAATTGCAGCAGCGGCGCTAGTCGCCCTGCTGCTGGGCGGGTGTAAAGCGCTCGTGGCCCCTATGGTTGAAGAGCCTGGCGAAGCAAGCAATGGAGATATTAGCCTTTTTACCGGCATAGAAGTGCGGGTAAGCTCGGCCGCTACGGTGAGCGCTCAAACTTCAGAAACTGCACAAAACAGCCGAACCATTGTGCCCAGCGGTTTTGAAAACAAGCTTGAATACCTTTTACGAATAACTTATTCCGATGGCAGCATGGTGTATGAGACCATGGAAGCCGGTGTTACATCAAGACGCTTTCTGCTGGAATCCGGTGCTTATTCTATGCAGCTCCTCGGTTTTACCGAAGGCCATCTTCCCCTTGAAGCCGATTGGTCCGACTGGACTGAAAATATAGCAAGCCTTTTAGGCGGCCCCTGGGCGGCAGGCGGAAAGGGCCATGCCCAATATGTAGCGGCTACCGGCACTGCACAGAATGCACAGGGGCAGACCACCTTTAATATAAGCAAGGGTGATATACTGGAAGTAACTGTTCCCCTTAGTACCTACTTTAGCGTAAATGGCACAGGAACACTGCTTTACAATATAGAATTACCTAGCAGCATGGTCAATGGGCAGGATACTGCAACTGTGGTTTCTACAAACAATGTAGTAATTAATATTAATCTCCTGGCCTCAGGATTTAGCGCCGCAACAAATCTATCCTCGGGGAGCGCTACTGTTGATGCAGGGATGTATAACATACAGGTAAGCATTATCCGCGACCCGGGAACAGTAAACGAACGATACGCCGGCTACACAAATACGGTGCATATAGTTAGTGGTATGACTTCTTACCTGGGCCTCAGCTTTAAAGATTGGGTCCTGCTGGATAAGGCAGACCCCGGCCAGGTAACAGGCCTTACAGCAGTGGTGAGTAATGGAGTAAATGT
This sequence comes from Spirochaetaceae bacterium, assembly GCA_031262035.1. GTDB lineage: Bacteria > Spirochaetota > Spirochaetia > Treponematales > Breznakiellaceae > JAISIL01. Next base: position 43,781 of record JAISIL010000054.1, read on the forward strand.
AACACTCAGTTGGACGCCTCCCTCTGCTTTTGACTATGCAGGTTCTATCATTACCTTTACCCCTACAGTACCTGGTATTAGCCAGCCGATTTTTGTGCCAAAGACCGGGGCGGCAACAGAAAGCTATGCTTTCAATGGGCTTGAAGCGGGGATCACTTATACCTTTTCTGTTGTCGCTATTGATAATATGGATGATTCAGGCCGTTATAGGCCAATTGCCGATACGCCGGTAACGGCAAGCATTACTACACGTCTGATTATTGATGTAGGGGCTTTAACAGAACCGGCTGCCCGAATTCAGTTTGGCAGTTCGGAAACTATGCCGGTAGATTTAGTTAATATGAGCAGTCATGATATATATATGGCAAAGGTAAACCAGAGCGGGTCTAATGCTTCCGGTACTGCATCAGGCGGCTATTCTGCCAATCAAGTAGGCTTACAGCCATCACAAAGCATGCGAAGCATAAATCCCTTGTCTGAAAGCCCTGCTTCTGAGACTGCTCCGGAGCCTTACCCGCTTACTCTGCCAGACGGGCAGACGCTTATGATGACGCCAAAAACACTTGTAGAACGGCATGACTTTCATGACTATGTAGAGCCCTATTATGGTGATAAGTCTCGTGCCGCCCTTCCACGGGTTGCATATAGTGTCGGCCAATCCAGAAACTTCTGGGTGCGGCGTAATATAGACGCCTCTGCAGGTTCACAAGCATGGGAATCGAAACCTGCTACCTTGCGAGCAACTGGAACCTACTGTGATGTCTGGGTTATGAATAGTGAATATCCTCCTGGTTGGTGGCAGTATTATGGCTATAATGGTTATATTAACACAGAGGATGCTGAAGATTTACGGGATAATTTTGACGCCCTCTATCCTCATGTAACAAATCTCTTGGGTTATGAAAGGGGAGGGGGCCCGAGCGGAAACGGTGGTGTAGACGAAAACAAAAAGGTGCAGATTCTCGTTTATGAATTTAACTATGATTGGGAGGCTGGTGATTTTTTGGGTGCCTCTTCGGTTACTATGGGTTATTATTGGTCAAAAGATGAAGGAAATGGCGCCAATAGTAACCATTGCGAGATGTTCTACATTGATTCCTGGTGTTTTGATTTTATGGATTTTATAGAAGTTGCCAGTCTAGGTATTACTAGTCTTAATATGTATTTAACATTGGCTCATGAATTTCAGCACATGATTAACAATGCCCATGGCGGTTCTGAAAGCGCCCTAAACGAAATGATGTCCATGATGACAGAAGATTTTGTCGGCCCCTATATAGGCTTTGATTGGGATGACAGTGGTATGCCCATTGAATCGAGAATGCCCGGAGCACTTAATAATTATTATGCAAGAAGTGTTACTAATTGGACGAATAATGATATGACTTCGTATTCAAATGCCTTTGCTTTTGGCGCCTATCTGGCGCGAAATTATGGCGGTGCAGAATTCTTAAGTTCACTTTCTTCATCGAGCAACAGATCGTATCAGGGGATGATTAACTATGCAATGCAAACGAGAAACCCCTCTTTGCCGGTGGACACCGGGGTGACTAATCCCTATTTCCGTTATGCGCTTGCCCGTTATCCGCAGGCCTGGGTGTTTTCGAGTAGCTCGTATAGTTTGCCGGGAACTTCCTCTGCAACTACCGCTCGTGCATTTGATTATACGGTAAATAAAACTGTTGGCGGTGAATCCTATGAAGCGCATGGTTTTGATGTATACGAACAATTTGACCCTCTTATAGGCGATAATGACCCAACAATACTTTTTTTAACTGATAACAGAACGGTGTATAGCTATGGTATTACCGTTCATACGGATAGTTCCTGGCAGAACAAAAGCGGTAATATGACAGTAGAATTAAAGAAGCCGACAAATACCAATGTGGAAATATGGCTTTTATTCAGGTAGAAATTTATTTATACGCAAAATAGGCAAACATGCCGATAATGAAATGTGAAGAAATATTTATTATGGATAGTATTAGTAGCATTTCTCATTTTTATTGTTTTTAGTATATACGGCTGTCTTGACCCCGTTAGAGCTCCTGCAATAAACGGCATGGACATTAGTGTATTTGATACAGCACGAATCATTGCCCCCCAGGGTTATCAAACTACTCTGGATTATCTTGTCCGGGCAAGTAATCCCGATGGTGAGTATGAGAATGTCTATACACTCATTTCTGCAGGTAATAGTACTGCAAGGCTTCTTGTCAATTCCGGCTTCTGGCGTGTTGATGTTATTGGTTTTAAAGTCGGCATGGCTCCCAAGGAAGAAGACTGGTATTTTTGGGATAGCCAGTCAAGTGATTTTTCTGCTATTCCGGTATCCAGTTCCTGGAAAAACGAATATATTGTGGTGGTAGGCCGCGGACAGGATTCCGCAGAGTCGGACGATATATTTGTTCCTGTAGATTCAATTATTCCCGTGCATGTGGGTTTTACTGGTTATACCTATGGGCTAAACTATGGCAGCCTTGGCTATACTGTTCACCTGCCCGATTTAAACGTCGCTAATGGCGACAGTGCAACCCTCTCTATTAAGAGGCAGGAAGAAACGGCTTATACTGATTACGACCTTTTAGTCACTGCAAACAATGATACTGATACCTTTAGAAACACCTACGATATTGACAATGCAACAGCAACAGGAAGAATCTCAAACCTTCATGCAGGCTTCTATGATGTTCAGGTATATGTAGTAAAAAACGTGCTGCCCAGTGGTGATATTCGCTATGTTAAAAAAACTGATATAGCACATATTTACCAGAATGTTCCAAGCGATTTTGAATGGATCTTTGCCCTCTCCGAAATGACTTCATATCCGGGCGGCGAACTGAGTGTTTCGTATGTAGACCCTGCCGCAGACCTTATTACAGAAGACGTTCTGGTATTGTATAAAGACAATAGCAATCGGCCCCTGGAGGCAGGCCTGACAGGCGAACTCCACCTGCGCAAGGACTGGAAAGATGATTTTACCTACATGCAAATTAGAGTAGATGATGACGATACAGACGACAGTTTTTTTATCGATTTTCGTTTTGATCCGGTGGCAGGAACAATACACTTAAATAGTATTGATTTTAAGTTGGGCAGCTCTTATCTGACTATCTATATAGTAGATTCCAATGGCATCCCCTGGACGGATACCTGTCTTATTCAGACGGTAAATGGGCCCGGTCTTTTTCGCAATTATTCAATTAATCGTATTGAAAGTCTTAATGCAACAAGTCCCGACTTTTTTAAACAGGCAATGGCCTACATTGATACCCATGGAGTCGAAGGCGACTATTGGTATATAACCTTGCTTAATAGCGAAACGGTGGATACCACCTACCTTTTAGGCGGAAAACCCCTTGTTCTTTCGATTGCAGGCTATAGCAATACGCCCGACCGTGGTGGTGGGCCTGTTATTACTCTTTCGCAAACCGGCGCTTCATTGTTTACCCTCGACCCGGATAATGCAAGAACCCTGTCTCTTACCCTTGGCGGTTGCCTTAAATTGGAAGGCCTTGATGCAAACGCTTTCCCCTTAATTAATGTTCTGGATAGCAGCAGCCTTACTCTCTCCGGCAAACTGGAGCTTATTAACAATGGCGGCACGGGTATTTCGGTAGAAGATAATGGCCGTGTCAATATGATAGGCGATGTTTCTATACATGGCAGCTTTGCCTTAAACGGCGCCGGTGTGTATATTGGGCCAAACGGAAACTTTATTATGGAAAAAGGGCGTATCGGCCGTAACCGTGCGGCTAATTCAGGCGGCGGGGTATTCCTTGCTACAGATGCCGGTTCTTTCGCCAAAACAGGCGGTATTATTTACGGTAGCGATGATGACAGTAATCTAAATGAAGCTCCAAAAGGTGCGGCCTTCTATTCCGATCCGGATAGAGCAAGAAACAGAACAATAACAACACAGGAACCATTAAAATTCCTTAACGGTGAATGGCAAATCTGGTCGGCTGATTAAATCGCTCTACACACTATCTATACACTAGAACATTAGAACTTCCACCCCAATTGTGCGCTGGGCATTATGCTGAACATTCTAAAGCCATCATCAAAGGCAACGATAGCGTCTGCACCCAGGCTGATACTAAAGTGCTCTGCAATAAGGAAGCGCAGTTCAAGGCCGATGTTTGCAGAAAGACCAAAGGTGCTCTGCGTTGTATGATCGCCGATAACAAAGCCGATAACCGGGGTTAATCCACCGCCGAGCTGTATATCAAACTCCAGCCAATTAAGGCGGGGCAATTGGTATACGGCATACAAATTGGCTGCAAGGTGTGTTCCGCTGGTTTCGGGGTAGAGAATGCCATACTTACCCTCTGCGGTTACCGTAAAGGGATTATATATCATTTGAAGCTTAAAACCAACACCGCCCCAGTCCCCGGACCAGGGAATGGCCATGCCGCTGAGCATATAGCCCTGCGTAAGGAAACTATCGTGCAGCATATCTGCATAGTATCCTGTGATGGGCGCAAGAGGCGCATAGCCTGCGGCAATATACCATTTACCATAATCTTTTTCTTCAGTCACCTCCTCATTTGTTTCTTCTGTGGTTTCGGCTTCAGTTTCCTCCTCCGGCGCAGCTTCTTCAGCGGTCTGTGCCTGAGCTTTTTCTTCTTCGTTAATAGGTATTTGGGATACTATGTATTGAAGAAGGCCGGGGAGAAATTCTGTAGCCTCATCTAATGTTGCATACAGCATTTCATCTGTTATGATGAGTTTGTCGTCTGTCATATCATAAAGCCAGAGCTGCATATGCGTTTCACCGGCTGCTAAATCCTGATAAAATGCTGTTGTTATTACATAGGAGGCATTCCGGGCAAGACTTGCCGAAGGGGGAATACCGGGGTCAGGGAGTGTGCGGGATACTAAATTCCAATTGTAGTCTTCAATGGTAGAAATTGCATTGACCAATGCCGGAGATATTGCAGAAGCATCCTGGGTAGTATCAGTAAACAGGGTAATTGCATTATTGGCCGTGCTTGCCTCAGGCTGACTTGTCCCTGCATCTTGCTGAACTTCCGCATCTTGTGCAAAGGCAAAGCCTAAAAAGAAAGAGAAAAATAGTATAATAGTTAAGCAGAGCCGCTTAATATACATAGTATCCCATATATATTATCGGAAAATAAAAAATAACCTTAATATTTGGTGTAATTCATAATTCAATCCTTGTCGTACCCTTTTCCTCTCCCGCACCTACCTCCTGATGCTGGAATTCAGTATTACAACGCTCAGCGTGGGGCAGAGGGAGCAGGACAATCTTTTGTGAGGGCATTTGAAAGTTGCTGTCATCGCTTTGTCGGCAGGCAACATATCAAGACGCCGCCGAAGGCGGAACTTTCAACAGCCCGAACAAAAGATTGTCCTGCTCCCCCGTACGCAAGGCTTGAATTATGAATTACTGTTGCGATCTATTGCATAATTAAAAGAAAAATAGTAGAATAAGGCATGCTTGCACTTATTGCTATGCTCTTTACAGCTCTTTTGTGGAGCACTTCGGGGCTTTTTATCAAACTTTTGGACTGGAATCCAATGTGTATTGCAGGCGGCCGCAGTATTCTGGCCGCCCTTTTGATATTTATTGTGCGCCTAACACGGCGAAACAAGATTGAAAAGCGTTCTCTGCAATCCTGGGGCTGGACCATTGCAGCGGGGGTCGCTTATGCCCTTACCATGATATTTTTTGTAGTGGCAAACCGTATGACAACATCTGCCAATGCCATTCTTTTGCAATATACAGCACCGGTATGGGCTGCCCTTTTAGGCTGGCTTGTTCTAAAGGAACGCCCCAGTTGGCAAAATTGGTGCAGCCTAAGCCTTGTGTTCCTTGGCATGATGCTCTTTTTCCGCGACGGCCTTGTCCTTGCCGCTTCTGCGGAAAATGGCCCGGCGGCTGCCACCATGACATTGGGCAATGTGATTGCACTTGTTTCCGGCATCAGCTTTGGGGCAAACGCCGTCTTTATGCGAAAGATAAAAGAAGGCGACCCTGCCGACGCCATGCTGATTGCGCATATCATAACCGGCCTTGTAAGCCTGCCTTTCTTTTTCGATACCATGCCGGCCTTTACCGGGCCCTCTATTGCAAGCATACTGTTCATGGGCTTTTTACAAATAGGCCTTGCAAGCCTTCTTTTTTCCTACGGCATAAAAAGAATCCCCGCAGTCCAGGCCATGCTCATCTGCATGATAGAACCACTGATGAACCCCGTCTGGGTCTTCCTGGCCATAGGCGAAACCATAAGCGCCTCCACATTAATCGGTGGTATGATAATTATCCTGGCAGTCCTCTTCTCGCAAATACGGGGCTCAAGGCAAAATCATTTAACTTTGAAATCATAAAAAACAACCACGAATATACACGAATCGGCTTCGCCAACACGAATATTCTATGATAAGTAAGTAAAAATTCGTGTGGCCGAAGGCCATTCGTGTTATTCGTGGTTACTATAAAGTTAAATGATTTTGCCCTGTACGGGGCTCCAGACGGCCTTGAAGAAAACTGTTTTTTCTGATATACTGAAAAACATGAGATACTTTAATACCACCGGCCTTTGTGTGCCGAACATGCATTACATGGTCGACATTAGCGGTAAACTCGCCCAAATTAAGGCAATGATAGATAAGGAGCAGTATTTTACCATCAATCGCGGCCGCCAATACGGTAAAACGACCACCCTGAACGCTCTGGCTGACACTCTTGGGCCGGAATATATTGCTCTCTGGATTAGTTTGGAAGGGATGACCAATGACACTTTTGAGGACGAATCAAAGTTTGTTTGTATATTTTTAGATAGAATAGAAAAAGCTCTGTGCTTTTCTTCTGTGGCCAATGATAAAGACTACATTAAAAGCTGGATAGACCCATCGGTTACAGATATGAACAGCCTAAGCGACCATATTACCAATATGTGCGAAGGTCGTAAAATTGTGCTGATGATAGACGAGTCTGATAAGTTTAGTAACTATAGACTTTTTATTTCATTCCTCGGTATACTTCGTGATAAATTCCTCCGGCGAACTGCAGGTAAGGATTATACCTTTCACAGTGTTATTCTGGCCGGTGTGTATGATATAAAGAACATAAAAAACAGAATGATTACCCAGGGAAAGTATACACCCCATGAAGGTGAAAGCACTGTCTATAATTCACCCTGGAATATAGCAGTCAATTTTAATGTTGATATGTCCTTCAGTGCTCCTGAAATTGCCACTATGCTGAATGAGTATGAAGGCGACCACCAGAGCGGTATGGACATAAAGGCAATATCCGAAGAACTCCGTGCCTGGACATCGGGCTATCCCTTCCTTGTTTCCCGTTTATGCCAAATTATTGACGGTGACTTGGATAAGGATTGGACAATTGCCGGTGTTAAAGATGCAGTCCGGCTTTTAGTGCGGGAGATGAACACTTTATTTGATGATATGGGTAAAAACATGGAGATGTTTCCTGCCCTGTATCAATTCACCTACGATTTGCTCATTCTTGGTGAAGAGAAAAGGGAATCTTTTCTTGACCCTGTTGTCGGCAGAGGATTTATGTTCGGATATTTCAGGTCTGATAATGGAAAGGTATTAATAGCCAATCAGATATTTGCAAAGGTGCTGACCGATTATTTTCTTTCCAAAGATGATACGACACAAAAGAACAATGTAGAAATTACCGGTGTATTTAAAACAGATGTGGTAAAAGATGGACACTTTGATATGGAGTTAACCTTACATAAATTTGCACAGCATTACAATGAAATTTTTACCAGAAAAGATAGTGATTTCTGGGAAAAACACGCACGATTAGTGTTTCTGACATACCTGAAACCCCTTATCAACGGCGAAGGCTTTTATCATCTGGAAAGCCAGTTTACCGACCTTCGCCGTATGGATATTGTAGTTGATTATGGCAAAGACCAGTTTATCATTGAACTAAAGATGTGGCATGGCGATGCATACGAAGAAAAAGCATACCAACAATTAACCGATTACCTGCAAAGCAAGCACACAAATACCGGCTACCTCCTTACTTTCGATATGCGGAAAGACAAGCAAGCAAGGGAAGGCTGGATAGAAAAAAACGGCTGCCTTATTTTCGAAGTGGTGCTGTAAAGGGCTTATGCCGGACAATTAGTTTTGCAAATCACTCTGAAGCAACCAATCCAGTACATTGATTTGGCGGATACCCTTGTAAGAAGCCGGTGGAGTATTATCCAGGGTAAGGAGATGCTTGGGGTTGTGGTCATTGATTTTCATAAGTGGTGCAAGCTCCCGTTTTAGCGTTGTTTCGTCTAGAACAGTCAGGGCTACCTGATAGTATTCTGCATAAGCATTTTTGATAGCAACAAAATCAATTTCCTGGCTGTCAATCTTGCCTATATAAATTTCATATCCCCTTCGCTGTAATTCAAGATACACTACATTTTCGAGCATCCTTCCCTGATCGGCTCCTTTGCTCCCCAAAAGATAGTAACGAAGACCCACATCGGCAAGATAATATTTATCGCCGGTTTTAAGTCGCTCTTTGCCCCGAAGATCGTAGCGTCCTATCTTATACAATATGTAACTATCGCTAAGCGCCGATAGATACTGCTCTACCGTATGAACCGAAATTTTCCGCCCACTTGATACCATTGTATCTGCAATCTTTTTCGTTGAACAGAGATTACCGATATTATCAAAGAGAAAGCTCACTACACTTTCCAGCATCATTGCATCACTGATTTTTTTTCGCTCAATAATATCCTTGAGTATCACTGTATTATAAATTCCTGCAAGATAATCCCTGATATAATTATAGTTTCCCTCTAATTCAAGGGTATAGGGGAAAGAGCTATTTACCAGATACTCAGTATAAAGACGGCTGTAATCCGGGCCCTGAGCACCGGACTTTTTTACACTGCAAAACTCCTTGAAAGACAGAGGCAGCATAGAAATTTCAATATAGCGGCCTGCAAGAAGCGTGGATATTTCACTGGAGAGCATCTTTGCATTTGAACCGGAGAGGTATATGTCAATGTTTCGTTTAAGGAAGAGGCCATTCACTGCCCGCTCGAAATTCGGTGTTAATTGTATTTCATCCAGAAAAATATAATTTTTGCTACCAGGAACAAGGCGTTCTTTTATGTATTCATAGAGGAGTTCCCAATCAAGATACAGGCTATTTTCCGGCTCATCGAGGTTTAAAGAGATGATTCTTTCCTTGGGGACTCCCTCGGAAAGCAGTTTTTCTTGAAACATCTCCAATAAAGTTGATTTCCCGCAACGTCTGATACCCGTTACCACCTTGATAAGGCGCTTATCCTTGAAAAAATCAAGTTTTTTCATATACTCGGTTCTATATACCATATACCGGCTCCTATAAGCAGAGTATACTCTATTCACCGAAAATTGTCAATAGTTTTTGCACTGGAATGCAAAAAAATATTAAAGCAACTAAGTTTTTGCTTTCCACTGCAAAAACTATCATCCTATGAAGCAATTTCTGTCCTGAAGATATACGAGGTCAACAAAAACCCATGGCGTTCAAAAAAGTCATGTGCAGCATGGTTATTCTTCCCGGATTCAAGGTAAAGGGTTTTAAGCCCCTGTTTGGCAAACCAGGCGAGGTCTTCCTCTAAGAGCTTTGACCCAATTCCCTTACCACGCATTTTAGAGGATATAAGTATATCGTTTAACATACCGTAATTGGCGCCGCCGTCATTGTTAATACTGATAATGCTAAAACCGCCTATAGTTCCGTCTATTTCAGCAACCATTACCTGCGTCTTTTTGCTACTAAGGCATTGCCTGATATAAGCAAGCCATTTTTCTTTTCCCTGCACGGTAGGCTTCCCCGAAAAATCTGCCACACCCATCTGCATCTCGCCATGCGAAATATATTCCGGGGATTGTGTAATGTGTTCCCAGAAAATATCCATCATTGCCGGAATATCAGCAGCATGTGCTTCTCGGATTGTTGTATTCATAGTTCCTGACTAAACATTTTAATGAAAATCAGTATCTTAGTCTATACCTCATTTTTCGGCAAACAGAACGAGCACAAGGGTAATGAGCACGAGGTTATCTCTACAATTTCTGTATTTCATTAATACTTAAACCTGTGCTCTGTGAAATTGTATCACAAGAAACTCCTAAGCCCTTTAAGTTTTGTGCAATTTCCCTTTTTACTCCATTCATCCCGCTCGTCCAGTCAGATTCAGCCTTTTCATATTGCTCATATGAACGGCGCAGGGCTGGGTCTCTTTGAATTCTCTCCATTACGGATTGAACTTTTCCAATTGCTGTGTCCATTTCTATCACCTCCTCCACCACTTCGGGCGGACTGTTCTTATCAAAATAGGTCAACCAGCGATGCAATGGGTTCTGTAGGTCTAGTTTGCCGTTTCGCTGTAGCTTCCTGAACTTTGGCATTTCTAAAAAGTGTATCTCACAATTGTCGGTGAGTTTGACTTCTTTATACTGGTCTTCATACAGGTGAAAACTAGTATGAAAGTCATCAATAGTCTTAAAATATTCAAAATCAATGATGTTTATAGTTATTACCGGCGACAAGGTCGCATAATCATCCCCTGAGCGAAAATCCCTGGTGAACTTTAAAGACCAATAATACAGGGTTCTTTGCTCCATGTTGTAGTAATTTTTAATTTGCACCTCAATATTCACACGGGTTCCATCTGCCAATTCGGCTAAAACATCCAATTTTGAGGCTTTCCCGCCTATAAATTCAGCAGGAATGTCCTTGTTCTCAAGGATTGTAACCTTTTTCAAGCTTCCCTTGCCTGTCCGTTCTAAAACGGCGTTCAAAAAGGACAAAAGTTGTTCCTCATCGCCCTTTTCACCCATGGACTTCTGAAAGGCAAAGTCGTTCAGGGGATTCAGGCGTTCGGCTATTCCTGTGTCTATGGTATCCATATTTTTAGTATATCGAATTCGAGAGTTTGTGTCAAGCCCATTCAAATGAACCCAGCAAAGCATCTATGCCGTCGTCAATATTTGTAAAATCAGTGCCTGGCACCAAACAATTTTCTTCTTCATCTTTCCTTTAGAGCATTTATTGTTAATGTAATGAGTTCATCAATGATATATTCAGATAAATCAGGCTAATTTGATTGCATGTTTAAAATTAATAGTTTATTTCCTTTTGGAATATTCTCATTGAAATAGTCTGCAGCTTCCCGAATGGCTTCATCTAATTCATCAGGTGATGATACAGTAGTTATAACTGGGGCTGTAGAGTTGTTTATACATCCAGTAAATAACAGAACAATTTGCATAATTAGCATAGATGAATTGTTGGATTCTTTCCCCTATCTTGAACGAGAAGATATTCTGCAAGCCCTCCGCTTCAATATAGCACCTTAAGAAGATGCATATGTTTATTAAAAATGATATTGCGTATGCAGGGACTCCGGAAACATATAAACCAATTGTTAATGCAATTGAGGTCAAACCCTTGGATAATTACCGCTTGTGGTTTCATTTTTCCGATGATAGTTTTAAAATTTATGATTGCGCATCTCTCATTAATGAAGGCCGCGTTTTTACTCCCCTAAAAGATAAAAATGTCTTTGATAAAGTTTATTTAGTTGGCGGCGCTCCAACATGGTGTAACGGGACTATTGATATTGCACCTGAAACGATTTACGAAGAAGGTGTGCTAGTAAAATAATTAACCGCGAACCACGCCAACCTCGCGAACATTATTCCATATCAAACCTACTTAGTCGCTGAGGCGTTTGGAACAAAATATGCTTGGGATTTCCTTTTTGAGTTAGTTCCCCCATTTTGTACCAAATTTACTTTTGCGATGCTATTGATTATACCTATACCGGATGGTATAATCTGTAAAAGTAGATCAGAAGTTGATAGAACTTCAATACTTGCCTATAATACTATTCTTTTACCCCCAATAATTCTGCTCCTTGCCACATTTTATACATCTCCGCTTAAATATGCCTTTAAATTCCCCACCACAATAGGCACACCTACCTTGTCTTTGCCACACCATTTGCATATTTTTCTTAATTATTTCATTAGCTTTACTTATGTCTGTTTCAGCATCTTTAATTTTTTTCTCTATTTCCTTTATGTGATTGGGAATTTTATTCAACATATCTTGTAATCGCATTAATTTAGCACTTTCAATTGCGTTTTGTGCTTTTCCCAACGAGAAATGGTCATCTACGCCTTTGAGTAAATCCTCAAAGTTTTGTTCGCCAATCGTATCAACGATGTATTTCCGTAATGCCGCCACAGCTACCCGGAGGTCTTTTTGATAAAATTCATCAATGACACTTTCGTCAATTATTTGTAACGCAAAATGATTTTGCGTCAAGTGGTCGTCCAAGGCGTCGATATTTGTCTGCAATGTAGAGATCATCGGCTTAACTTGGTTTTCTGCGTTTACACCAGCTTTCCCTAACTCGACAGCGGATGATTCCACTGCTTGAAAAGATTTCGCTTTTTCAATATTTGCTTTCAATGAATCAATCGTGGCATTAATTTTATTTATGATCTTATCGAGTCCATCCTGGTCGGCAACTTCGTTATAATCGAACTTAGTATTGAACTGTTCTGTGAGTAATGCATTTATGGATTGAGACAAATCATCGAGCTGTTTTTTGTCTAAACCGTCCAGCACTCCATCTATTTGTTTAAGTATTGCCGCGTTTCTCTGCATTAAATCCACATTGCGCCGATATATGTCAACCATGTAATTTTGTATGCTGTCTTGGCTACAAAGCTTTGCAAAAAGTTGATTTATTTTTTCGATACTTTCTTTGCATTCCTTACGCGCACTGTTATCATCAATCAAATCATCAGATATCACATAAATGCGCAAGGCAATCGTGCATATATCAATAGCTGCAAAAAGATCTTCGGCTTCATCGCTATCGGCAAGGTTGCTTACAATTCCTTCAAGGCGATCAATCACCGCAGGAATGTCCTCGTCAATAGCCGATATCGCATCACTTGTGATCTCTTCCAATCTTTCTTTGGCTTCTTCTTTAGCCTCAGTAAGTCTGTTGATGGCATCATCGTGTTTTTCGGATTGCTTACGGATTTGCTCAAGCAGGTCGTTATGTATTGGTACTAACCTATTATACTTGTTTATATAAGAATCCATCACACTTCCATCATAATGTGTGTACTCTTCCATTTCGTCCTTAACTTGAGAAAACTGAGCACTTTTTACTGCGATGTCGCTTTTCATTTGACTTATATCAGTTTCAAGCCTATCTACTTTGCCTTTATATCGCTCCATCTTTGAGTTAAGATTACCCATGGCTTTCTCATACCTGGGACATTTGATGTAATCTGGTAAATCTTTCTTCTCAATTTTAGGTATGTTAAGCAGAGATATTGCACTCAACTTAGCATAATCCAACAACTGTGTAATTTTTTCAGACACTAACTCCTTCATAATTCACTTCTCCTTTCGTAGTTTATCCTCATTGCAGAGTTTTTGTTTTTGACGGCCAATGCCCGCCTGCATATCCTCTATTTCAATTCGCGTAACGCGCAGGTTGTCCTACTTTACCATGCCAAAACTGTGCTTTGTTAATATCTTTTTGAACACCGATGCCATTTTGATACCAGGAAGATAGAGTGTTACATGCATCGGTATTTCCAAGTTCCGCCGCTTTTGTAAACCAATAAATTGCTTTTTCAAAATCTTGTTCAATATCTTCATCGCAATAGTAGAGCTTACCTAATCTATTGCATGCTAGTTCGTCTCCCATTTCTGCCGCTTTTGTCCACCAATTGATAGCTTTGTCCATATTCTTCACTGTATGTTTACCTCTATAATTACAGTATCCTAAATAAAATAATCCTCTGGCATATCCCTGCTCTGCTACTTTAGTCCACCAGTATGCCGTTTTTTCTAAATCTTCCTCGACACCTTCACCTCTTAAATAGTGAAATCCTAAATGCCATTGTGCTCCTATATATCCTTGTTCCGCAGACTTGGTTAGCCAATAAATACCTTTCTTAAAATCTTTCTCTGTAAGATTACCCTTAAAATATGTTTGTCCCAAATTAAATTGCGCTCTTTTATGTCCTTGCTCCGCAGATTTAGTCCACCAATAGAGTGCTTCCTCATCATTTTCCACAAAGCAACCCAGATCAAACTGCGCTCCTGCATTACCATTTTCCGCATCATGCCTGAACTTCTCCATGGCATCTATTACTTTTATGCCACCATCACCTGTAGGAACCCATTCGTGTAACATAAATTTTTTCTCAGTCTTTTGTTGCATGGTCAAAAATTCCTTTAAATATCCTATAATATTTTAAACCGCTTAAAGCGGTCTATTCACCTTAAGAATAAGAGTTTATCTCCAGATTGTGCAAAAATATCATATAGAATGAGAGGAAAAATAGTTAACAACCCACTCAAGCTCCATAAAGCCAGGGCATGACTCTTAAGTTTCATCTTTTTTTGCACTTTATATTCTCCTACTGTTTTTAATAATCACTTATAGTTGTAAAAAATATACAATATTATACAACATTATGTGATTGTTGTCAAGTACTTTTTTTAATTTTTTTTAATTTATACTAAAAAAATAAAAAGAAAGTTTATGGTTAATATAAGAGATGTTTTTGCTGCTAATTTAAAGAAGTTTCGGCTTGCAGGAAGTGGAGTCAGGCGGAATTTAGGACCAATAAAAATAATAATAAGACTCCTAAATAACCCAGTCCATATAAAACAGGTCCATAGTCGTTAAAAAACTTTTGGATAGCTATTTGTATCCTCAATCTTTTTCTTTCTCTTTCTTCTTCTTCGGCTAACTGTTCCCTTGTTTTACCATCTCTGTTTTTACCATTTCTATCAAAACCATTACTGTCGTAGCCGTTTCTATCGTAGCCATCTCTGTCTCTATCATCTTTGTTGAAACCGTCTCGCCCATAACCATCTCTGCCATAACCATCACGGTTAAATCCATCGTTGTTATACCCTTCATAGTCATAACCTTCAGCATCGCGGTAGAGGTCTGTGGTGATTATATTCAAAATACCCTGCTGCCCTGCTTCTGAAACAGACATGTTGTTCACTCTGGTAAAACGCAGGGTAATGTTATCTGTTATCTCGTCAATATTCACCGTATCAAAGGTCAGGTTTTGCATGGTAGAAGGGTTGAAAGAAGTCGTCATGGTAAGCCCGGCGGCAGTCGGATTGCAAGTCCAGCTTCCCACAAGGGAAATACTTTTCCTGCCAATAACCTTGCCGTTGCTGTTAACCAGTTCTGCCTGAACAACAAGGGTTTTGCTGCCGTTCACAAAAGGCTTTAGCTTTGATACACTCTCCTGCGGCCAGTTCGAAAGGTCCCACTTTGTGCGCCCGTCGCCTTCCGCTTCCCGCACTGCACTGGTTAAACCCCGCTTTATATCCGTAACCGTTTTTGTAACAGCGGTCGTCCAATCAGCGCTCTGACGCATGGTGTATTGGAAGCTGATTGGCGCGGTATTCTGTGTATAATTTATAGAGTTTATGTCATAATGAACAACCGTAGAATACACAAGGGCATAAGGCTGATTGTATGCTTCTTTAGGGTCATTAAAAAAATCGTTCACAGATTTTTCTGTTTCGCTTAGTTTATTCACCCAATCTGTCCGCCATTGAATATCATTGCGAATGGCATCGGTTAATCTCCCTGTTGATATATCGCGCGCAATCACTGTAGCTCTTTGTGCCGCATCCATAAGCGCAGGGCTCAAACCAGCTGCATACGAATACATAAGACTATTGACGCTTGTCGGGTCTGCCGCAAACTCAGCATCGGCACGGGCATTGCTTGCCCGGGCATTTGCGTCAATTGCACTCACATCATGCAGAACTGTTTTGCCCGCATCTGTCAACTGTATACCTAGGTCTTTTAAAAAACTTTCACTTGCATCTTTTAATACCGAAAGATTGCGTATACTTTTTTCGTTTGTATTGGCAGGCCCAAAACTTGCCTTACGTGTCCCACGCCCCACATCTGTTATAGCAAGGCTTAACACATAGCCACCCCGTATTTCCTGCAGAGTTCCTGTTACGATATAGCTTGCCTTGATCATCTTTCCTATTTCTATCGCGTCATCCTGTGAATATTCTTCACCTTCAGCCTTTTTCTGTTCGGCAACTATCGAATCAAAATTTGCTCGATTGAGCACTGTCATTCCGCTGAATCTCTGAAAATCAGAGGACAGAGAACTTTGTATTAACGATGAAAGCTCTGTTCCCTTGCTGGCTTGGCTGATGGTGCTTACTATTGGAATGACTGCAATACTTGACCCGGAGCCAGCGGAACCGGTGTAATAAGTGCTTTCTTGCCCAAAGACTATCGTGCAGCATACATAAAATGTAAAAAAATGTAGTATTGTGAATATTTTTTTCATGGTAAATCACCACCTCTATTTTGTAATGTCTGCCATTCTTCTACAGGCATAAAGGTAAGCAATGGTGCTCTGTCTTTATCTGTCACCGGTTTCCCATTTACAGCCAACCAGCGGATTTTTGTGGTATCATCAAGGTCATTTGCATTCACGTCAGAGAAAGTAACTGTTAAAGTATTATTAGGTCCTGTGCCGCCTGTGCACTGTATGCTACTTGTCATGGTTGTAGTAGGGCCGGTAGTAATTGTCCAAGATGAACTTGCAGTAAAAGTTTTTCGTCCAAGTATCTTACCCTTGCTGTTTAATAACTCTGCTGTAACGATATAATTTTTATTGCCATTCACAAAAGGCCGCGTCTTAGTTATATTTTCTTTCGGCCAATCAGGGAGTTTCCAAGCTGTGCGCCTTTTTGTCGCTTCAAGGCCGCGTTGTATGGCGTTTACTGTGTTTGTCACAATAGGCGTCCAGTTCATATATTCAACTGCATACACATTAAAACTCATTGGAACAGTTCCTTTTGTATAATCTGTGGCGCCAGGCGTCACATCGGAATAGACGATCACATAATACGGAATGTATGTTTTGAAAAAGTCAACAAAATACGCTTCTGCATCTGTCAGAATTTTTATCCAGTCTTTGCGCCAGGCGGCATCGGCTCGTAAATCCCTCCCTGCATTTCCTGTGTTTATATTCACAACAGGAATTGCTTCTGTTATTGTTCCTGCTAGCCGTGGGTCCAATTGTTTAATCTGTTCGGTCAAAGCTATAATACCTACGCTGGATGCATTCTGTCTCCGTAATTCTTGCAACTGCGCTGATAGTTCGATTGCTTTTACCTCATTGCTCTCCGTCCCCAGCAGTGCTTCCTGTTCGCCGCTTGTAAGGCTTATACCCAATTGTGTGATTAAATCCAGAGTGCCTTCTTTTACCGCGGTTAAATAACGGATTGCGTCAAAACTGTAGCCTCCCTTCAGGAAAGACGCTATCTGTTTCCCACTTTCAACTTCTATCACAGAAAGTTCAAGTGTATAGGATGAACCGTTTTTGCGCAGACTACCCTCTACCAGATTCTGTGCCTTCAAGAGGTTACCGGCTTCTATACCGGTATCAGCAAACTGGTCTGTTTCCTGGAGTTTCTGTTCTTCTATTACCGCCTCTGTATTTGCACTGTCCTCTATACTGAAATCAGTGTAACGCTGAAAGTCCGCCGCTATACTTGCCCGTATCAGCATCTGTAGTTCGGCATCGTCACCGGTATCAAGTCCTGAACCGTCTATAGGGTTTACGGCAATAGACTTAGCAGAGGCGGTATCGTTTGCAACACCAGAGGACAATGTGTTTCCATCTGTCGTTTCTGTGGTTATATCAGCATTTGACTGCGAAGCACATGCTGCCACACACAGTACCAGAATCGCACATAACACGACCATAAAGGTACCTTTCATAATCTTTCATCTCCTTTATTATCTTTTAATACGAAAATTATTCTCCAGTTGAGTCATCAGCGTCTTTCTGATTTCTTCTGCCATAGCATTATAAGCACGCCGTTTTGCAACATCAGGATCATAAGCCCCGCCTATTCGCTGCATCGAAACGGAATATACCGCAAGAGGTTCTTTGTTTTCCGTATCTCCTGTATGGTAAACTGCCGCATTTATCACCGGTGAATAAGAGGTAACTTCAGTCCCGCTTATATTTTCTTCTATACTGCACTTTAGAATATAAGAGGCAGCACTTTCCTGCACTCCAGCCCGAAATCCGGCATCGTTTAAAGTTTCGCTAAAAGCTGCTGCAATGACGCCGCCATTATCGTTTGTGCAATCAATACTGATCTGCACCTTTCTGGCTGTTTCACTTCTGTTTTGCGCAATTGTGCTTATAGTTTCTCTTATATCGGTATAGCCTTTCATCATCTCCGGTGCAAGAATTTCACCAAATGCCATCAGTTGCAGCAAAGAACCGGTTTCATTTGTATTTTCTGTGTTTTCAGAAAGAGTTGCAGCTCCCAGCATAAAATACTTTTTAAAATTATCCGGCTCGTTTTCTGCTGCACGGTATAAACTCCGAAAACTGTTTACTTCTTGTTTTAACTGCGGTTCAAAAATTGTCCAGGCTTCGGTGCGGTTGATATACGCCAGTGCCTCCCATTGACCACCCGGCCTCTGCCAGGAATCAGCATAATGAGTGGCAAAAAGTTTGACCTGGGATTCAATCAAAGCCTGTGTAACAATGCTCTGCTGTGAACTCGAATGTTCATTGTCCTGTGTTAATAGCTGAATGGCCTCTGTTTGGGTGCGCGCCTGGAAACCAAAATATTCTATCATCGCTACACGCGCTGCCAGTTCTGCCTCGACTCTAGTCTCCCCGCTTCCACGAGTGCTAATATACCTATTCTGGGGATAAACTGAAGTAGGTTCTATCAACCATGCCGGAGGTGTGGAAGAGGGAAGAGATGCACATCCTGATAATAAAAGCATTACAAAAATAACTAATTTATTACACAACATCAATCAACCTTTCCAACAACACTTTTGTTCCAAGTTTAGGTATGGCTCCGGAACATTCGGCAGCAACAAAGCAGTGATGAAAACCGCCTTGTCTTCTGTTCTAAAACTTTCAGCACTTTTTCTATCACTGCCATATCCGATTTCGGCAATGTAGTCATCAGGCGGATAAGCCTTGTCTAAATCAATGCGCCACTCAGGCGCAGCAGATGGCATGGACGATGAGAATGAAGTCACTGACATGGGAACACCGGCACAAGAATTGAATATTCCGGCTATGCAAAAAATAAATAAAATCTGATACTGTTTTTTGTTCATTTATGCCAATACCTCCAGTGTTCTGTCTAGTATCACCTTGTTGCCCATAAAAACCCGCAGCCGGTATGTTCCCGGAATCTTGGGCACGAGAAGTCCACTGTCAAAAGATTTGCCTTTTTGCAGATTAAAAGTTTGCTGTATGCTCTCCTGTGCTTCCGGAAGGGACGTTTCCATACTCAATTCATAACGGAACATTCCGCCGCTGTCCAGATTGTTGTGAAAATTCAGTTTAAGCTGAGAACCTGCCTTAATTGACGCATTCATTTTTCCCACAACGGGTAATTGCGCAGAAAAGTCAAAATCCAGCGGCATAATAGCAGTAGGCGCATAGTCTGTTTTATTACCGGTAGTCTGACCAACAAATGTCACATATCCCAAAATTCGTTTATTATTGATATATGACGGCTCTGTCTCGACAACACCCCTTTTATCCGCCGGCCCGTTACTCAACGCTTGAAACCAGGAATTGTTATCTACATATAGCGCCACATGGTTTGGAGTAGAGCCGCCTTCGCTATTCATTACAACAATGTCACCCGGCTGAACCTGCCCTGCATCGACTTTTTTGCCGTATGCCCATATTGCCGAACTGTTTGACGGAATTGTTATACCCGTTGCGTCTTTATATGCTTGGGCAATGAACCCGGAACAATCCATGCCTCGCGGGCGCTGGTTCGGTTGGAACGAGATTGGGCGGCCAGGCATTCCCCAAATGTAAGGCACACCCAAATATTTTCCAGCAGCACTGACAATCGCTTTCCTGATAGCGCTTGTATCGCTCACCGTTATATCTGCATTGTTATTGCTTGCAGCGATTACGGAAGCATCAGCAGGCTTGGCTACAGTGCGGGCGCCTCCAATTTTCGGTATAGCCGCCTTGTCGGAAGACGACATTTCCACTATGGTAATACCTTTTACACCAACATCAATACCCTGTTTTGTATAGCGATTCCCATCAGCATCTATAACCAGGATATCGTAGAGGCGAATATCTTTTGTGGAAGCGTCCAGCAGAAATTGCGCGGAAAGATCGTGGATGATAGACTTCATGTTTTTTTCCGCCAGCAAATCCGGCTCCCACCAGAGTGAGTCCGAAGGCGATATATACACCTGTGTTATCTGGTCTCCCGGTTCCAGTGTGTTCTTCACCAGAACAGTAGGATGAGCAAAGAATACCTGCGCATAGAGAGATACAGGTAGAAAAATCGAAAGCGAACACACAAGGGTTAATAATAACACACACCTTTTTCTCATTTTTTTCTCCTTGTGCCCCCCCCCTCGAAATCGGGGGAGGCATTGCTCATAGACATTTTTCAGTTACTCTGCCGGCTCTGTTGTAACTCTTTCCTCCTCCAATGCCGCAGCGGCAGCCTGGTTTGCCCTCTGGAAGGCAGCGGTATCGTCAGCATTCTCAATGAAAGCATCCTCTGAGAATTTAATACCATTTGCCGCAATTTCAGACATCATAGAAGAAGTCAACTCTGCCAAGGCTGGGTCTTGTCCCAGATTGTTTTTTATCGCCTCAGTAATTGACTGGTCCAGTTTTGCTTTTTCAACCGTGTACATTACATAATAGGTATAAGTATCTGTATATTTATCTTTGACATTCAGGTCGTAGAGTCTGGCTTCCGTCCAATATTCACCTTCGCGTTTAAGCCCGGTGACCATCGCTGCCATGCTGTTTGAAAGCCGGTTCGAAATCTGTTCGGCAAGGCTTCCCGAACTGGTATCATTACTGCTTGACGCTTGGTCGGTTGTGCCCTGCTGGCCTAACTGCACTGCCTGCATTGTGTTCAAAATACCAGAGCGCAGGTAGGTAGCCAGTTGGTTTGTAATTTCATACGAACGAGCCCAGGTGGTAACAAAAGCAAGATTTGCACCACGCTGAACGGCGATAATAGGGTACACATCCTTGAACTGGGGCATTGCCTGCACAGCGCTAATACCTCCGTTTGGACTAACGTAGGTCTTGAGCCAATCTGGCATGTCAGTCAGTTTGAAACCCAAATCCCGGTTCATCCAGTTGATCACAACCGTATCCGCTGTTTTCTGCTCTACTCTGCTTAAAGCAGCGTCCGTACTAGATGCTGGAGTAGACGCACACCCAGCAAATCCGATTACCAGAGCGATACATATCGCTACACCGAAAGATTTTCTCACCTTTTCCATTTTCATTCCTCCTATAATATTTTAAACCGCATAAAACGGTCTATTCACCTTAAAAACGAGGACTTATATTAATATTGCGCGAAATGTATCATATAAAATGAAAGGAAAAATAAAAATAACAACCCACCCAAGCCCCATAGAGCTAGGGCATGGTCCCTGAGTTCCATCCTTTTTTGCACTTTACATTCTCCTATCGTTTTGAATAATCACATACAGTTGTATAAAATATGATTTATTATACAACATTGAGTGCTACTTGTCAAGTGTTTTTTAATTTATACTAAAAAAAAATAAAAAAAGAGGTTTTATGGTTAATCAGGTCAATATTGGAGATGTTTTTTCCATCAATTTAAAGAAGTTTCGGCTTGCAAGAAGGTGGAGTCAGGCAGAATTAGCCATAAAAACCGATGTTTCAACCCATTATATTGGTTTTCTGGAAAATGCGACACGGTTTCCTTCCTTTGATATGATTCAAAGACTCGCTTCCGCTCTTGATATTGACCCAACAGAGCTTTTTCGCAAGGAAATAAACCCTGAAGAATCAATGAAAAACGCACAAAAAATCGCCTACAACGATGTCAACAAAGCCCTCACCGACTTCATCTCCACCAAACTCCAGGAACTAAGCTGATAGGGGTTGTCGCTGTCGGCGAATTTAGGCTGCTACCAGGCCGGTTTTTCTTTTAGGTTTAGCAGTAGGTTTGGCTTGAGCTTTATTCAAGTAGTTTTCGGCTTCATCTAATCTGCGTTGTGCCAGATTCTTTACAATATCCGGCGGGAGACAGTCCAGAACAGGCTGCCCCGGAAACCGGAAAACACGACCATCCTTTGCAACAATTTCATCGCGAACCGATGATTTCTTTAATGTGTTCAACATAAACCTTTACCTCTATGGGATCTGCATCCCTAGCCGAAAAAACCCTTATCAATTCACCTCGCAATGTCCACGATACAGTGATATATGATAAACCTTTTACACTCCCTGTTGTATTAAAGCGGTCTTCGTCATCTGAATTTTCATCATCAAAAGCTTCAGCTCGAAATGGGTCAAAAAACACCTTAACGGCATCCTCAAACTTGATACGATGATTTTTGATGTTTTTAACCGCTTTCTGCCTGTTCCATATAAAACGGTCCAAGTAGATTACATCGTTATGCACATATTTATTATATTATATGTTCTTTTTTTTGTCAATAGCTCTATATCCTTTTGCTCTATATCCTTTCTCAACAATTAAAACTTGAGTCCCCTCCGAAAAGGGTGGTTTAAACATAGTCGTCAAATTTTGGCAGATACAGTAAAATGGAAATATGTTTAGGAAAAGCGATTCAATAAAAACAAAGGGGTTATGGAGCGGGGACGAATGGTTTCTGAGCAAGTGGAGCCAGAAGCTCTATGAGGATGCGGAAGGCTGGGCGCCGAAGTTCCAGCGGGAAGGGGTGGAGCGATAGCCAGTTATATGAAACAACACGGTTTCCTTCCTTTGATATGATTCAAAGACTCGCTTCCGCCCTTGATATTGACCCAACAGAGCTTTTTCGCAAGGAAATAAACCCTGAAGAATCAATGAAAAACGCACAAAAAATCGCCTACAATGATGTTAACAAAGCCCTCACCGACTTCATCTCCACCAAACTCCAGGAACTAAGCTGATAGGGCTAAAGCCCTACGCGGATATATACAAAACCACGAATATACACGAATCCGCCTATGGCGGACACGAATTTTTAATACAAATCATAGATTATTCGTGTCGGCGAAGCCGATTTGTGTTCATTCGTGGTTGTAAATTTTTAAATGATTTTGCCCTGATCCTCTCTGTAGAGGGCAAACTTATTTAAAGTAAACTTCTACCGGGGTATCGGGGAAGTCTTCATTTTGTTCGTTGTTAATAGCAACATAAGGTCCAATATAAGGATGGTTATAACTGCTATCAGTCCATGTGTCTGTTTCCTCATCATTGAAGGAAAGAATAAAAGTATCATCGGTTTTCACCACTTTTATTTTATTTACCTTGTTATACCCTTTTTCAATAGTATCGCTTTCTGTCCAGCCATTATCATTCGCAGGGTCTGTGTTTTCAGTATCTATTGTAGTTTGTTCTGTGCTGTTCCGTTTTGCAACACGATAATAACCTGTAGTAGTTATCATTACAAGATAATATTCACCACTGTTATTATCTGCACAAAAAATCATTCCATAGCCTGTGTTGCTGGCTCCACTTATTTTTTTTACTTCTAACTCATAAGTATCTCCCTCATGCTGGTAATATCTCCAGAAAGAATAGTCAAAATTTTCCGGATCATTGGTTTTGAATTTGACCCAGCCATCGTTTGTACTGACAAACTCAGTAGTTGAGACGACTGGACTCCCATCCCCGTCTGGCGGGCAGGCGGTGAGCATGAACGAAATGCCGACCAGTAGGGCGGCAATACCGGCGATAAAACTTTTAGATTTTTTCATATAAAAATCCTCCTATATATTGTTACTATGTGTAGTAACTTTGTATGGCTGGATAAGACATTAAAATATGAGATGAGAATACGAGAGAGAGAGAGAGAGAGAGAGAGAGAGAGAGAGAGAGACTGTGTGTGTGTGCCTTCTCATTTTATCATAAAACATACAGATATTATATCACATGTTTTACGTTTTGTCAAGTTTTTTTTTCTACGGAAGAAAAAAAAATTTTAATCTATACTACCAAACTCCAGGAACTAAGCTGATAAAAACTATTGACCAAATATTTATCCTCTATTATAATATCCTATATGACGGCTGAATATATACGGAAACTTCTTAAAGACGGTGAAGGTTTTACTGTTGAATTTAAGAAGTGTAAAGACGAAATACAAGGCAGTGTTTATGAAACAGTGTGTGCTTTCTCAAATAAATATGGTGGTCATATCCTTTTGGGAGTAGACGATAATGGGAAAATAGCAGGGGTAAACCCAAAAGCTGTCTTAAACATGAAGCGCAGTTTTGTAACTACTTTAAATAATCCGCAAAAGATTTCGCCACCCATGTATTTACAGTTGGAAGATATAGAAATTGATGGGAAAATAATACTTTATATCTATGTGCCGGTTGGTTCGCTTGTTCAAACCTGTAAAGGACGGCTTTACGACAGAACTATCGAAGCCGATATTGACATAACAACGAACCAGAACCTTGCCAGGGATTTATACAACAGAAAAGCAAATGTATTTACTGAAAGAAAGGTCTTCCCCTATCTGGACGAAAGTGAATTGCTTATCAAAGAACTTATGCCCCGTGTCAGAATCAGGGCACAAATGCGCAATACCGAGCATCCTTGGCTGAATATGAACGATATGGACATAATGCGAAGTGCAAATCTTTTGGAAACTGATCGCAAAACAAAAAAAGAACATTTTAACATGGCTGCGGTTTTGCTGTTTGGAAAAGAGCAGACGATTTTCTCCTGCTGCCCCGGTTATATTACCGATTGTATTTTACGGAAGGTAAACCTTGACCGCTATGATGATCGCCTCATGGTTCGTATAAATTTAATAGATGCTTTTGACCAGATTATAAGTTTTATTCAAAAACACACTCCTGACCCATTCTATATGGAAGGAACTGAGGCAATAAGCATCCGCGATAAGATAGCGAGGGAACTGGTGAGTAACAGTCTATCGCATCGGGAATATGAAACGACAAGATCAGCACGAATCATCATAGAAAAGGATAGAATATATGCCGACAACTGGAACCGTTCTAACTTTTTTGGTGAACTTAACCCAAATGCCTTTACTCCCGAACCGAAAAACCCAATTATCTCAAAATTTTTTGTAAACATTATGTATGCCGAAAGCCTTGGTTCTGGTATGCGCAATCTCTATAAATATGTTCCGCTCTATGCCAATGGGAAAAATCCCGAACTTATAGAGGGTGATATGTTTACAACAATTATTCCGCTTCCGGGTTTGGAAAACGCAAGCGATAAAGTTGCCGATAAAGTTGCCGATAAAGTTGCCGATAAAGTTGCCGATAAAAGTATTACCCGAACCTTGACCTCTGCTGAAAAAGCATTTATGAAGACATTAAGTGATTATTTTATTGAAAACGAATGGCTAAACAATTCCATTGCCTGTGAACTTTCAGGAATAGCGGTAGGCAGTGTCAAACGCTACCTGCACAATCTGACTGTAAAAGGAGCGCTCGAAGCAGAAGGCGAAAACAAAGCAAGACGATATCGGCTTGCCATCGGGTTAAGCCCTCCCCCCTAATTCTCCAACAAGATAATCTCCACCCGCCGGTTTTTTTTGCGGCCTTCTTCGCCGGCATTGTCGGCAAGGGGCCTGGTGTCGCCATAGCCTTTTGCGATAATATGCTCGGGGCTGCGCACTCCGCTTTGTATCAGGTAGTTTGCCACACTTGCAGCACGGGCTTCGGACAGCCGCATACTGCTTGCGGCATCTCCTATTTTTGCGGTGTGGCCTGCAACCAAAATATCTCTATCGGGATACTTTTTTAGAATGGCAATAATCGCATTAAGCTTTGCCGCCTCGCTTGCTATCAGTTCCGGGGAATCGGGCGGGAAATTGATATTATCAAGGCTGATTGCAATGCCTTCATCGGTAACACGGACATCCCCTTCAGGAATTTCCTCTGATAAATCTTTTGCCAACTGCTCCTTGTTCATATTCTCTGCATTGTGGATTTCCGCCTTCGCGCTGCCCTTGTATTCAATCACTGCACCATCGTTCATTTCAAAAATCATTCGAAAATCTTCTGTGTAAGAAGCCGGCCTCCCATTGACTGCATCCCACAAAAGAGACATCTTGCTTTCACCAATTATCTTGAGGGGCTTTGTTTCGTAAATCCGGTAAGAAATTTCAAATTGATTGTTGCCCTTGTAGGTATAATTTGCAGTAAAGGGAATAGGGTAGGGCTCTTTTATATTGAAGTTCTTCCGAAAATCATGCACCTCAAGTCCTTCGGCCTCCCAGCTATCGCCGGGTTCTAAGTCCTTTGCCGGAAACACCGGCAGATTACGCACCATCGGCATAAAGGCGCTTTTTTCCACCGTCATCATTCCCCGTGCATCCTGCCGGTAACTGGTGCTGTATTCCTCGGCCCAAGTAAACACCTTCCCCTTACCGGCACTCTCAGATGTTTGATAAATTCCTTCTATTATATTATCAGCTTTAACACTCGCCGCTATCCGATTGAGGATATTCGAGGTATGACTGTATTGCCTGTTGATATAGACCTCTTCGTCTACGGTGGACAATATCCGATATTGCGAACCGGCGGGAAATTTCCAGGTGAAGGTCTCGGCGTCAATAGATAAAACAACTACAAACAACAAACAGAATACGGTGGTAAGGGCGGAAAATTTTCCGCCCTTACCGTAGGGGTAGGTTTTAAACCTACCCCTACCACCCTGTCTTTTGTGGTTAATCTTCTGCATTATAAAATATCCAGCACCGTTCGCAGCTCCGGGTCGTGTTTGTAGTAGTTTTCTTCCAGTTCCTCTTTACCAAGGCCTACAAGCTCGTGGCTCATGTAGTGAATCCAGTAGGGTTCATCATTTAGCGAAAGTTCGTGTTTACGGCACCAATAGTCAGGCTGAATGGGAAGCTGCTTTGGTGCGTCATAGAAATACTTGTAATCATGCACGGCAACCTTCAGGTCATCACGGGGGATGCCCCGGTCGACAATAATCTGTGCCAGATGATTAATCGTCCTTCCGGAATCGAAAATATCATCTATTAAAAGCACCTTGTCGCCTACGCGAAGATGCGCCGGGTCGTAAGTCCAGCCTTCAACACGGATAAGCTCCTCGGACTGCCGCACACCGGTGTAAGAACGGGCTACCACCGCAGCATAGTAGACAGGCCGATGCTCAGGCTTCTGGAGAATCTTAAAATACTCACTAATCACATTCCCCATGTAAGCCCCTCCGCGGAGGGACACATAGATAACATCAGGGACAAAGCCCTCATCATAAATCCGCTTTGCCAGCTTCAAAGCATTGTTACGAACAACATCGTAAGGTAAAAATTCCTTCTTCATGCGGATAGTATAGCATAAATTTTATTTTTATGCTAGAATAAGAAAATCTCACGCAAAGCCGCAAAGGCGCCAAGGTTTTTCTTCGCGACTTTGCGCCTTTGCGTGAGCTTATTCTAATGGAGGTTAAGATGATTCTATGTGGAATTGACTTAGGCACACAATCTTGCAAGGTCGCTCTCTATGACAGCGAGAAGCACGAGATAGTCGCCAAGGCGCAGGAAGCGGTAGCGCTTATTTCTGAAAACGACGGCACCCGGGAGCAGAAGGCCGAATGGTATGATGCAGCCCTGGAAAAATGTTTTGCTGCACTGGACGGCGGCCTCAAGGCTCAGATTAAGGGCATCGGGGTCTCAGGCCATCAGCATAGCCTGGTGCCGCTGGATGCCGAAGGCAAGGCTCTTTACAATGTAAAGATGTGGAACGATACGGCAACCCTTGCCGAATGCGCAGAACTGACCGCAGCAATGGGCGGCGAGGAGGCCCTTATTGCCGAACAGGGCTTGCCGATGCGGCCCGGTTATACGGCGCCCAAGGTCCTCTGGCTCAAGAACCACAAACCCGAGGCCTTTAACAAATTGGCACACATCCTTTTGTCCCATGATTATATCAATTATCTTTTAACGGGGAACTATGTGGCTGAATACGGCGACGGCTCGGGCACAGCCCTCTTCGATGTCCGCAAGCGCGTGTGGGCCAAACGAACCTGCGATACGATTGGCCCCAATGTGTTCGCCGCATTGCCCGAACTGCATTCTTCCGAGCAGCCTGCCGGAAAAGTATCGGCAAAGGCGGCAGCCCGTTTCGGCATTCCCGAAGGCGCCTTGGTTGCAGCCGGCGGCGGCGATAATATGATGGCCGCTATTGGAACAGGCACCGTAGCCAATGGGGCACTGACCATGAGCCTTGGCACAAGCGGCACCCTCTATGGCTATTCCGACAAGCCGGTTATCGACCCAACCGGCGGGGTTTCGGCCTTCTGTTCGAGCACCGGCGGCTGGCTTCCCCTGCATTGTTCAAATAACTGCACGGTGGCAAGCGAAAACTTCCGTGCCCTCTTCGGCCTTGATGTCCGTGCCTTCGATGCAGAGGCGGAAAAGGCCCCGGCGGGAAGCGAAGGGGTCATCATTCTGCCCTATTTTGATGGGGAACGCAACCCCAACCTCCCCCACGGCAAGGCCAGCCTCATGGGCATGAATTCAGCAAACTTCAACAAGGCAAATATAGCACGGGCTGCATTGGAATCTGCCATTTTCGGCCTTCGTTTTGGCCTGGAAAGTTTCCAGCGGCTTGGTTTCCAGCCTGCAAGCCTTAACCTGACAGGCGGCGGTGCAAAAAGCAAAATCTGGCAGCGAATTGCCGCCAATGTCATGAAGCTCCCCGTAATTGTGCCCGATGCAACCGAGGCGGCGGCAATGGGCGGGGCTATTCAGGCTCTCTGGACCTTGCAAAAGCAGGAAGGAAGGGCAGAATCTATAGAAGCCCTGACAAAAGAGCATATCAAGGTCGATGAAGGGGCGGCTATCAAGCCCGACGCAGCCGAGTCGGCTATTTACGACAATGCCTACGCAGAGTTCATCAAGTATCTTGATGCAGTCAAGCCGATGTATCTGTAGGGTATAGCAGGATAGCATGGAAAAAAATAAAAATAATTTTAAATACTCTTGCATGTTTTTTCTAAATTGTTATAATTAAAGGGTAAGGGGAGAAAATATGACAATACTAGAAATGTTGGAACAGAGCGGGGTTTTGACCATTATGGGAATGGGAACGGTTTTTCTCTTTCTCGTGCTGGTAATTATCTCTCTGACTATTATGGGAAAGGTTTTCCAACGCTTTCCGGACAAGACTGCGCCCGGCGCTCTGCCGGTATCCGGCCAGACGGCACAGGCTTCATCGAAACAATCTGATGTTGTTGCGGCAATCACTGCGGCGGTAACTGAATATCGTAAGGGCCGGTCTTAGACCTGCTCGTTATACTCGTTATATAGGAGATTAAAAATGGCAAAGGTAAAACTGACAGATCTTATTTTAAGGGACGCTCATCAGTCCCTCATCGCTACTCGTATGACAACGGCGGACATGCTTCCGGCGCTGCCTCAATTGGATAAAATCGGCTTCTGGGCCCTGGAAGGCTGGGGCGGGGCAACTTTCGACACCTGCATGCGCTTTCTTAACGAAGATCCCTGGGAGAGGCTTCGCACTCTGAAGAAGAACCTCCCCAACACCCCGATTATGATGCTCCTCCGCGGGCAGAACCTCCTTGGCTACCGGCACTATGCCGACGATGTCGTCGATAAGTTCGTCGAATATGCGGCCAAGAATGGTATTGATGTCTTCCGGATTTTCGATGCCTGCAACGACCCCCGCAACCTCGAGCGAAGCGCCAAG
Organism: Spirochaetaceae bacterium; assembly: GCA_031262035.1. Lineage (GTDB taxonomy): Bacteria > Spirochaetota > Spirochaetia > Treponematales > Breznakiellaceae > JAISIL01. The sequence continues at coordinate 73,589 of JAISIL010000054.1, forward strand.
GCCGCCAAAAAGACCGGCAAACATGTCCAGATGGCCATTTCCTATGCGACAACTCCCTTCCATACAAAAGAAGTCTATGCAAAACTGGCAAAAGAATACGCCGATTTCGGCGCCGACTCCATTTGTATCAAAGATATGTCCGGTCTCCTCAAGCCCTACGAGACCTACGAGCTGGTTAAGGCTATCAAAAAGGTCGTAGATATTCCGATTGAAATCCACAGCCACGCCACCACCGGCCTTTCGGTTGCTTCCCTCTTGAAGGGCGCCGAGGCGGGGGCGGAAATTCTTGATACCTGTATCTCGTCGATGTCGATGCAGACCAGCCACAGCCCCACCGAGACTGTTGTCGAGATGTTCAAGGGCACCGAGTATGATACCGGGATGGATATTAAGCCGCTTTCCGAGATTGCCGCCTACTTCCGCGATGTGCGCAAGAAGTATGCCAAGTTTGATAACTCGCTCCCCGGCGCAGATGTTCGTATTCTGATTTCCCAGGTTCCCGGCGGTATGTTGAGTAACCTTGTTGACCAGTTGAAGCAGCAGAATGCTTCCGATAAATATGATGAAGTATTGAAGGAAATCCCCAAGGTTCAGGCCGATTGTGGTTATGTGCCCTTGGTAACGCCTACTTCACAGATTGTAGGGACACAGGCCGTGTTCAATGTTCTTTTCGGACGCTACAAGAATATTACCAATGAGTGTGCAGACCTTGCCACCGGCCGCTATGGTGCAACACCGGCGCCGGTAAACGAGGAACTGCGGGCACTGTCCTTAAAGAAAATGGGCTACGAAAAGGCCCTTACCTGCCGCCCTGCAGACGAAATCCCCAATGAATACGATAAACTGGCAGCAGAAGCCCGTGCCGCAGGGGCAAAAACAGTAGAAGATGAACTTTCCTACATGATGTTCCCCAAGGTTGCACCAAAATTCTTCCAGGAAAGGGATAAGGGGCCGGTGGATTCAGCATCGTTCGCAGTGGTCTCGACAGGCGGGGCCGCCGGGGCTGCTGCACCCGCCGCCGCGAAGAAACCAGGCGAGGCCGAACGGTATAGTGTCAATGTTAATGGGGCCAACTATGATGTAGTGGTCGCACCGGCCGGAACGGTTGCCGTAACACCGGCTGCTGCTCCTGCCGCCGCACCTGCCGCTGCCGCTCCGGCACCCGTTGCCGCAGCGCCTGCACCCGCAGCACCCTCGGCTGGGGCCACTCCATTACTGGCACCTGTTGCAGGCACTCTCTTGCGCTATTCCGTTGCAGAAGGGGCAAGCGTCAATTCAGGCGACACAGTGGTCATCATAGAATCAATGAAGATGGAACTGGAAATTAAGGCAACAGCAGCCGGCAAGGTCCACTTCCTGGTCCCAACCGGAACCCAAGTGGCAAGCCAGCAGGCTATTGCTGAAATCGGATAAATAGCTCACGCAAAGGCGCAAAGACGCAAGGTTTCGATTTGATTGCTTATTGTAACCTTTGCGCCTTTGCGGCTTTGCGTGAGATTCTTAAATTAAAGGATAAAATATGCTGAATTTAAAACAAAACCCGATGAAGGTTTTTAAAATATGCCTTCTTCTGATGGTTGGGGCTATTGCCTTTTCCCTGGTAACTACAGCTTTTGCTCCAAGGGTAGAGGCACAGACGGGTAGGGAAAATCTGCCTTCTATCCACAATATGGACGGGATTATACCGGGCAGTGAGGATATTCCGGAGGTTACCTTCAATTCTTATCTGCAAAACCTTGGTGAAACAACCGGCATCTATGCCTTTATCAACGACAAACTCAGCAAGGAGACTCCTTCAGGGGATACAACTACGGTTTTCGGTTGGCAGGAACTTTTGATGATTCTTGTCGGTTTCCTTGTTATCTACCTGGGGGCTGCCAAGGGATTTGAACCGCTGCTCCTTATCCCCATCGGCTTTGGTGTTGTCTTTGTCAACATACCCTTTGCCGGTATGGGGGCTGGTCCGCACGGTTTCCTTCATATTATATACGAGGCCGGCGTTGGCAATGAATTTTTCCCGCTGATTATCTTTATGGGCATTGGCGCTATGACCGACTTCGGCCCCCTTATTGCCAACCCAAAGACGGCTTTGTTAGGTGCTGCGGCACAGTTTGGTGTCTTCGGGACCCTGTTTTTCATCTCCGTTGCAAACCTTCTTCCCGGTGTTGCCTTTAACCTGAAGGAAGCATGCTCGGTTGCCATTATTGGCGGTGCCGATGGTCCTACCACCATCTACATAGCGGCAAAACTTGCCCCGCATTTGCTTGCAACCGTTGCCGTTGCCGCTTATTCCTACATGGCACTCGTGCCGATTATTCAGCCGCCTATCATGAAGGCCCTGACAAGCGAAAAAGAACGGAAAATAAAGATGCGGCAGTTAAGGGAAGTGTCCAAAAAAGAGAAGATTATCTTCCCGATTTTGGTTTTCTCGTTGACCTTTCTTCTTCTGCCTTCTGCGGCCTCCCTGATTGGTTGTATGATGTTCGGGAATTTTATTAAAGAAATAGGCGTTGTCGACCGGCTTTCCAAAACGGCGCAGAATGAACTGATGAACATTGTTTCAATGTTCCTGTCCCTCGGTGTCGGGAGCCAAATGACCCCTGAAAAATTCCTTAACCCATCGAGCCTGATTATTGTTGTGATGGGTTTGGTGGCATTCGCAATAGCCACAGCAACCGGTATACTGATTGCCAAACTGATGAATGTCTTCCTGAAAGAAAAAATCAATCCGCTTATCGGTTCGGCAGGTGTTTCAGCCGTGCCAATGGCAGCCCGTGTCTCCAACAAGGTTGGTTTAGAGGCCGACCCAGGAAACTTCCTCCTGATGCACGCCATGGGCCCCAATGTCGCCGGCGTATTAGGCACAGCCATAGCGGCAGGCGTCATGATTGCGGTGTATGGATAATTAAAACCACGAATGACACGAATCCGCCTACGGCGGACACGAATGGTCTACGATTTGTATGTAATAATTCGTGTTTTATTCGTGTCATTCGTGGTTAAAATAATAATAAAATGTCTGTAATTGAGATAATCCTGATATCCCTATCCCTCGCCGCTGATGCATTCGCTGTATCGATGTGTCTTGGTCTTTCGGTGAAAGGCGGGGCACGGGTGGGGAATATGGTATCCGCCGGGCTGTATTTCGGTGTCTTTCAGGCGCTGATGCCTCTTGCAGGTTTTTTTCTGGGGTCTGTTTTTGCCAATAGAATTGCCGCATACGACCATTGGGTAATATTTGCATTGTTGGCCTTCATCGGCGGAAAAATGATTTGGGAATCTTTCACCGGCAAGGACGATACGGAATATACGAGCGACCAATTCCGGTTCGCAAACATGTTAATGCTTGCCATTGCTACAAGCATTGACGCATTGGGTGTCGGCATTACCTTTGCTTTTTCAAAAATCAATGTTCCGCTGGCCGTCTCGTGCATTGGCATTATCACCTTTGCCCTTTCCGCTGTCGGTGTTAAAATCGGTTCTGTCTTTGGCTCAAAGTATAAGAGCAAGGCCGAATTGGCCGGCGGCATTGTTCTTGTGTTGTTGGGGTTGAAGGCCTTGTTTCTTTAATTCGTGGTTAATCATTTTACCCACATTTTACAAACCCTTTATATCGATTTCATATTGATAAGATACATTATCAGCATGAAACAGAAAATCATTATTTTGCCGCTTCTATTGGCGGCTCTTTTCACCGGCTGTATCAATCGGGGGAAAGACATTGTTGTTGTGTCCCGGGAAGACGGTTCGGGAACCCGTGGCGCCTTCATCGAACTTTTTGGTATCGAACAAAAGGGGACTGACGGCAGTAAAAAAGACACTACCACCAAAGAGGCCCTTATAGCAAAACAAACCGATGTCATGATGACTACCGTTGCAGGCGATAAAAATGCAATTGGTTACATTTCGCTTGGTTCACTTAACGACACGGTAAAGGCGCTATCGATTGACGGCGGGGCATTCAAGGCGGAAAGGCCTTTTTACATTGCCATTAAGGACAGTGCAGAGAGTGGCAGCCCTCTGCAAAAAGAATTTATCGAATTCATTCTATCCGAACAGGGGCAGGAAGTTGTTGCAAAAAGCTACATTGCAGTGAAGCCGCAAGCTGAAAGCTTTAAGAGTAAAAAGCCTGATGGTAAGATTGTTGTTGCAGGCTCCTCGTCAGTAACACCGGTAATGGAAAAACTGAAAGAGGCATACACAAGCCTTAATCCCTATGGCGCTATCGAAATACAGCAAAGCGATTCATCTGCCGGGCTGAGTGCCTGCATAGACGGCATCTGCGATATAGCCATGGCAAGCCGCGAACTAAAAGATGCAGAAAAAACAACCCTCACCCCAATACAAATTGCCACAGACGGCATTGCAGTAATTGTAAACAAAAGCAACACGGTAGATAATGCAACACGGGAAGAGGTGAAGAAGATATTCACCGGGGAATTGAGCACATGGAATGCAATGTAGGGGCAGGGCGAGCCCTGCCCCTACGGGCGGGCAAAGCCCGCCCGTCCGAGACGGTTTGCCATATTATTTTTTTATTATGCGCCATCGTCTCAATCCTTTGCGTTATCCTCATCTGCATTTTTCTTTTTGCCAATGCACTGCCTGCATTCCGGAAAATTGGACTTGTGCAATTCCTTTTAGGCAGGGATTGGTCGCCTTCGGATACGCCGCCTGCCTTTGGCATCTTACCTATGATACTGGGGAGTGTGTATGTTACGATTGGTGCTCTGGTAGTAGGTGTGCCTATAGGTATTTTGTGTGCAGTCTTTTTGGTTAAGACCTGTCCGAAAAAACTTTACCGAATAGTAAAACCGGGAATTGACTTGCTTGCCGGTATCCCCTCCGTGGTCTACGGCTTTTTTGGTATGGCAGCCATCGTGCCGCTTTTTGGAAACAGTATTCTCTCTGCCTCTATTCTGTTGGGCATAATGATTCTTCCTACGGTAATTGGCCTTTCGGAAAGTGCAGTTCGTGCAGTAAATGAACAGTATTATGAAGGGGCTTTGGCACTGGGGGCGGGGCATTACCGTGCAGTTTTTTGCGTAGTGCTCCCTGCGGCAAAATCCGGTGTGCTGGCGGCAATTGTATTAGGCCTGGGGCGTGCCATCGGGGAAACAATGGCCGTGATTATGGTTGCCGGAAACCAGGCACGGATGCCGCTGTCTCTGTTAAAGGGGGTGCGAACAATGACGGCCAATATTGTAATAGAAATGGGCTATGCAACTGGGCTTCACCGTGAGGCGCTTATTGCAACCGGGGTGGTATTGTTTGTGTTTATATTGATTATCAATGTTAGTTTTTCTGTGCTAAAACGGGGGAATAATCATGATTAACCGCGAACCACGCAAACCACGCGAACACCACCGGTGGTTGAGCCTGTCGAAACCACTTGTCAAAGTCATTTCGACAAGCTCAATGACCGTTTCAGAACTGTTGTTACATATAGTAGTCTGGGCTTCATTCTTTATTACGATTACTGTTCTGCTGTATATCATTGGTTTTATTCTTGTGAAAGGGCTGCCGTATGTAAGACCCTCATTATTTGCCTTGCATTATACCAGTGAAAATGTGTCATTGTTGCCGGCGCTTGTGTCTACAGTATTTATAACACTTATTTCGCTCCTTATAGCAGTTCCCCTGAGTGTGGGTGCGGCGGTGTATCTTGTTGAGTATGCAAAAAGGGGGAATCGGTTTGTGTCGCTGATTCGTATTACTACAGAAACCTTGGCCGGCATTCCCTCCATTATCTACGGCCTTTTTGGTATGCTCTTTTTCGTGAGTTTTCTTCACTGGGGCTATTCGGTGCTGGCAGGAAGCCTTACCCTTTCGATAATGATACTGCCCCTGGTTATCCGTTCTACAGAAGAAGCTTTGCTGGCCGTCTCGGATACCTGGCGGGAAGCTTCGCTTGCCCTGGGAGCCGGTAAGTTACGAACAGTGTTCAAGATTGTTCTTCCTGCGGCAAGGCCGGGCATACTTGCCGGTATCATTCTTGCTATTGGCCGCATCGTCGGCGAGACAGCCGCTCTTATCTACACGGCAGGCACCGTAGCGCAGATACCCTTTGGCCCGCTGCAATCGGCACGAACTCTGTCTGTGCACATGTATGCACTGTCCAGCGAAGGCCTGCATACCGGTGAGGCATACGCTACAGCGGTAGTGCTGATGCTGCTCGTGATTGTAATTAATTCAATTTCAGCACGGCTTGCAAGAAATATAACAATATGATATACTTAGAAGAAAATGGCAAAAACCCGTCTTCGCCTTCGTATTTTTCTTCTCTTTTTGGTGATTGAACTTGCCGTCGCCCTGCTTGTTTCTGCTGCTTTCAGTGCCCGTTACTATTGGGATCTCCGGAAAATAGCGGATGTTCGATTACAGGAAACACTCAGTGTGGTTACAAGGCTCTATCCGATAATAGAAAAACCCGAACAGTTTCTTGTAGAAGCGCAACAAAATAGCAATAAATATCAGGAAATCCGTGCACATCTTCTGGAAATAAGGCAGGCCTCTGATGTTACAGATATTTATATCATTCTGGAACAGAATGGACAATACTGGTTTTTTGTCGATACCGGTGTATCAAATCTGAATAGAAATTCAAATGGTATTGCCATTTATGAAAAACCTGTCGATGCTTTTATGCAGTGTATTCAAAGTGGTGAACCTGTTTTTTCTAATCCTTACCGAAGTGAGCTTGGTGCATTTGTTTCCTATTTTATTCCGCTAAAAAATACTTTGGGAAACACTATTGGCACCCTTGCTGCCGAGTATGATCTCGATGTTATTCAAGGTTTTGGCAATGAGGTGCTTCTTGCAAATTTTATCGCTTTGTTTGCCGCACTTGTGCTTTCAGTGCTGCTGTCCTGGTTTGCTTCCCGAAAAATGGCTGCCGATGAAGAGGCAAAACGCAATTTTCTTGCACGAATGAGCCATGAAATACGCAGTCCGATGAATGCTATTATCGGTGGTATTGAATTGATACGCACCGATAATCTTGATGATGTCCAGCGCGGCTATTTTGAGGATATTAGCACAATGTCACATGCATTGCTTGGTATAGTAAATGATGTTCTTGATTTTTCCAAGATTGATGCAGGAAAACTCAGCCTGAATCCGCTGCACTTTAATCTCTGGGCTCTTTTTGACAATGTAACAAGTATGAACCGTTATCTCAGCACTATGAAGGGGCTCGATTTTAAGGCAGAGCGTTCTGAAAATGTGCCACAGTTTATGTATGCCGATGAAATTCGTATCAGACAGATTTTTACAAACCTGATTAGTAATGCTGTCAAGTATACCAAGACGGGGTTTGTGGAGATTGGTTTAAAAATTAACCAGGCACCAGTAAGGGCGAATAATTATTCGCCCTTACTGGAATTTACCGTCCGGGATAGCGGCATTGGTATTAAGTCTGAGGATATTCCCCATGTTTTTGAAGCATTTACCCAGCTTGATGTGCAAAAGAACCGTGGTATTACCGGCACGGGGCTTGGGCTTCCTATTGTGAAACAACTGGTCGATATGATGGGCGGCAAGATAGAAATTGAAAGCATCTACGGTAAGGGTTCTTTATTCCGTGTGTTCCTGCCCTTTGTCGCAGGTGATGCAGCAGAGGTTCTGCCTGACACAGATACTGTGCCGGCACTTGTCTTTAAGCCTGATAACAATCTGAAAATACTCGTGGTCGATGACCTTCCGGTAAACCTGACTATTGCGCTTGGTTTTTTGGCAAGGCACGGCCTTAGTGCCGATACTGCAAACAATGGCTATGAAGCTCTGGAAAAAGTAAAGAATCTGGTATTCCAGGGTGAACAATACGATTTGATTTTTATGGACCACATGATGCCCGGCATGGATGGTATTGAAACATCGAAAAAAATACGGGAACTTGGGGTAGTAACTCCGATAATTGCATTGACTGCAAATGCTATTGCAGGCGCACGGGAACTTTTTCTTTCAAATGGCATGAATGATTTTATTTCAAAGCCTATTTCTGACAGTGAATTGAACAGAATCCTGGTCGACTTTCTGCTTAAAAAAACAGGTAATAGCATAGAAGAAAACAGTGCAGATGAAACTGTAATAGAAAATAATGTATCATTTGAAGAGAGAATACAGCAATCGGTGAAGCGGGAATTGCCAAAAGAAAAAGAATTATTAAAAAAACTTTTTCAGGAGGAAGACTGGGAAAATTTTGGCATCAAGGCACATTCCTTAAAAGGCCTTTTTGCCCAGATTGCCGAAAACGATTTAAGTGAACAGGCAAAAGAACTTGAATTTGCTGCAAAAGAAGGCAATGTTGCCCTTTGTAAAGAAAAAACTGCTCCATTTATTACTGCAATGGAGACATATATAAAACAAATAGGAGAGAAAGAAAATGAGTGAAAAAGGCGTTAATGAGGTAGAAGAATTTATAAGCACAAAGCCGACTGATAAAAACATTCTGGTGCTCGATGATTCAGAGTTTATGCTGGATTATATCAATGAGACACTGCGATTCTTTTACACTATACATCTGGCACGCACACCACTTGCCGCATTCGGCATGCTCCATAAAGCGCCGGTAGACCTTGCTCTTTTGGATATTGCCATGCCCGGCATGAATGGCCTTGAATTCTTTGAACATGCCAAAAAGGAAATCTATTATCAGAACACAAAAACTATTTTTATTACATCATCTGCCGATTCTGAAAATGTCCGAAAGGCTTTACTGCTTGGTGCTGATGGCTATATACTAAAGCCATTTGAAGCCTCTGCATTGTTGGCCAAGGTAAAAGAAGTGCTTGGCTAAGTGCTGTAAATTTTACCTGAATTTTACATATACTACATCTGTTTTTCACACTGTTCTGCTAGCATAGCTATATGCAAGATTTTGTTTTTGAAATTACTAATCTCGATTTATACTATAGTTCATTACAGGCACTGAAAAACATCAATCTGAGTATTGAAAAGAACAGGATTTGTGCACTGATTGGGCCATCGGGCTGCGGGAAAAGCACCCTGCTTAAAACGCTGAACCGTATGAATGACCTTGTTGAAGGCTGCCGCATCGAAGGCCGTGTGTTGCTTTTTGGTGAAGATATTTTTACAAACACTGATGTGAGCATGCTGCGAAAACGTGTCGGCATGGTGTTTCAGAAACCCAATCCTTTTCCGATGAGCATATACGATAATATTGCCTTCGGCCCCCGCACCCACGGCATTAAAACCCGTTATGAATTGGACGGCATTGTCGAAACAGCCTTAAAAAATGCAGCTATTTGGGATGAAGTAAAGGATAGGCTGAAGAAATCAGCGCTTGGTCTTTCCGGCGGCCAACAGCAGCGGCTATGTATTGCTCGTGCCCTGGCCGTTCTGCCCGAAGCCCTTCTTCTTGACGAACCAACCAGCGCCCTTGACCCTATTTCTACAGCAAAAATTGAAGAACTGCTCCTTGACTTAAAAAAACAATACCATATAATAATTGTAACACATAATATGCAGCAGGCTTCAAGGATTAGTGATACGGCAGCCTTCTTGCTAAACGGCGAGTTAGTCGAAGCGGGCACTACAAAACAAATATTTACTTCACCTGCCGATATGCGCACAGAAAATTATATAAGAGGAAGGTTTGGGTAAGTAGCAAGGAGTAAGGAGTAAGGAGTAGGATTTTGAGTAAGATATATGTTGTAGAGGATGATGATAATATTCGGGGGATGCTTTTGTATGCTTTGAAGTCGTCGGGGTTTGAGGCGGAAGGTTTTGTTGATGGCACATCATTCTTTGATGTACTGAAAACCAAGCCTTGCGATTTGGTTTTGTTGGATATTATGCTTCCCGGTGAAGATGGGATTATGATACTAAAAAAAATCAGGCGCAGCAGTTCGCGGATTGCTGGTGTTTCACTTGCTGATATACCGGTAATTATGCTCACTGCAAAAGGCGCTGAATACGATAAAATAAAAGGCCTCGACCTGGGAGCCGACGACTACATCACCAAACCCTTTTCGGTAATGGAAGTAATTTCCCGCATAAAAGCCGTGCTAAGACGCAGCACAACTAACACAAAAAATAATGCAGAGGAAATTGAGCTGAGTGTTGGAATCATCACCTTAAACACTGAAAAACGCTCAGTATCGCTAACAACTCCCCCCTCGGTGGTTGAGCCTGTCGAAACCACCACCACTGAAACCACCACCCCCAATCTTACCTACAAAGAATTTGAACTCCTCGCCTGCCTGATGCGAAACACCGGTATTGTGCTAAGCCGCGATAAATTGCTCGAAAAGGTCTGGGGACAGGATACCATGATTGATACACGCACCGTTGATATGCACATAAAAACACTTCGCCAAAAACTCGGCCTTGCCGGGGGGCAGATAAAAACAATCCGCAATGTCGGTTATAAAATTGAGGTTGAACAATGAGAAAAAAGATATTTCGCAGTATGGCAGCCCTTATCACTTGTAGTTTAGTTATTACATCACTAATACTCTGCACAGTGTTTTACTACTATTACTCAAATACCATATATACTTCGATTAAAGAAAAGGCCGAACATTTTCACGGCACAAGCTTTGCAGAGTCGGCCAAAGTTCTCGATGATATATCTCCTGCCGAAATGCGCATTACCATTGTAGCGCCTACAGGCACAGTCCTTTACGACAATACCCATAACATTGCCGCCATGGCAAACCACCTCGACCGTGATGAAATCGAAGAAGCCCTTGCCAGTGGGGCAGGGGAAGCAATCCGTTTCTCAGACACCCTCGACGAAGAAACATGGTATTATGCCATTCGCATGGCCGATGGGAATGTGCTCCGTGCCTCAAAAACAACAAGTAATATTTTTTCGCTCTATGCACAAATGATACCTGTTATCATTTTAATCATAATCGGCATGATAATAGCCGGTGATTTTGTTGCAGGTAAATTAACCGAACGAATTGTCCGTCCTATGAACGATGCCAGGCTCGACGGTGAATATATCCCGCCCTATGATGAACTGGCCCCCTTCGCTGAAAAAATTGCCGAACAAAAAAGGCAAATCAAACAGCAGTTTCTCGAACTGGAAGAATCGGCAAAACTCCGCCGTGAATTTTCTGCCAATGTATCCCATGAACTAAAGACCCCGCTTACTACCATTGCCGGCTATGCAGAAATGCTCGACACCGGCATGGTCGGGGAGGCAGACAAAAAAGAGGCAGCCGAAAAAATACATGCCGAGTCTCTTCGTATGATAGCCCTTATAGACGACATCATCAAACTTTCCCATCTTGATGAAGCAAGCACACTTGATATGTCTGCAGGTGGCGCCGTATTCGAAAACATCAATCTCAGTGATATAGCCGAAGAGGTCTGCAAAACGCTGGAACAAAAAGCGCAGAGCATGAATGTCAGTCTTACATTGCTTGCCGGCAATGACATCTGCATCAATGCCAATGCCTCAATGGTGCAGGAATTATTGTTCAACCTTGTCGAAAATGCCATCAAATACAATAAACCCGGCGGCACGGTTAGCCTCGAAATCAAGCAATTTATCGACTGTGTCCGTGTCGAAGTCCGCGATACCGGCATCGGCATCCCCGAAGCCGACCAGGGGCATGTCTTCGACCGCTTTTACCGGGTAGATAAATCCCGTTCCCGCACTCAAGGCCCGCAAGCCGGCGGCACAGGTCTCGGCCTCGCCATCGTCAAACACATTGCCCTCCTCCACAAGGCCAAACTCAATCTGGAAAGCCAGGAAGGGCAGGGAACAACAATCTCTATCGAATTCCCCACTTGACAATATTTATTCTTTTTTCTATACTTTTGTATATACTTAATTTTTAATAGGAGTTTATCTATGATACGTGGTGGAGACATTGTCAAGGGAAGCTGCCTTTTGCAGAACGGGCAGCCTTTTATCGTTGTTGAACGGGAGTTCCATAATCCCGGCAAGGGCACATCGGTTGCCCGCATTAAAATGAAGGGAATCAAAGACGGCAGGGTGCTTTCGCTCACTGTTCCTACGCAGCAGGAAGTTGAAGACGCCGAGGTCGAGGTTATAAAGGCACAGTATCAGTATGCCGACCAGGACGCCTATCACTTTATGGATACTGATACCTACGAGCAGCACGATGTCCCGGTAGAAAATCATGAGGACAAAAAACTCTACCTGCAGGAAGGCGAAAGCTACGAGCTGACCATCTTTGAAGGCGAAGTTATCGATATAAAAATTCCCTACAAGGTCGTGTTTACCGTTGAGCAGAGCGAAAATGCCGTAAAGGGCGATTCTGTTTCCAATAATACCAAGCCGATAACCACAGAAACCGGCCTTGTTGTCAAAGTGCCCCTCTTTATCAAGCAGGGCGAAAAAATTCTTGTTAATACTGAAACAAACGAATACCTGGAAAGGGTTAATTCTTAATCAGCTACCTATTAAAAAAAATCCCCTCCCACTTGCGGGAGGGGATTTTCTAGACTGTCAGCAATTACTGCACTGTTGCGGTGAAAACCGTGGGGGTGAGAGTAATCCAACCACCGGTCACAACAGCTTCGCTTACGCCTTCTGCTGTCATTGCCTGGAAAGCAATTGATGTTTCGCCTTTTGTATCCTTTGTTATCGGAACTTCAACCGTGGCGCTGAATGGTGTGCCTGCTTTAATGTCTGTTGTAACAGCCAGGTATTCAGACAATTCGCCCCACCAGTTTGCTGCTTCCGATGTATCAACAACCACTACTTGTAAGTAAGGAATGTCTGTATCGGATGTGCCGTCAAGAGTAATAGTTACCGTCTGGCCTTTTGTAACCTTTGGTAGCATATTCTTCGCGGTAGCCTGGTTGTTCGAACCCCATGGACCGCTACCATAAGTCATTAACAGCGGTTTAACGGCAGGTGCTGCCTTTGATGCAGATGCTCCTGCTGCCGGTGCCGACGCGCAACTTGCAATGCAGAACAGTGCTGCAAGCGACAACAATACGACAAATAATTTCTTCATAATAATACCCTCCTTCAGGTAAGAAGATAGTAAATGATAGCATTTCTTTTGAATCTTGTCAAGCCCACTTGCATCAAATCTATTTTTTTATTAGAATAAAAATATGCGAACACTTGCAAAGGAAATAGCCGCTGCCGCAAAAGAGCGGCCTGATGATATATTGGAACTCAAAGGATGGGTTCATCGTATACGGGACATGGGCGGGGTTAATTTTGTCATATTACGCGACCGCTCAGGCCTTGTTCAATTGGTCTTTAACGAAAAACCGCTGGACGAGGCGGGCAATCCCCTGACCCTCGAATCGGCTATTGTTGTGCAGGGAAAGGCAGCCTTAAACCCCAAGGCGCCCGGCGGGGCGGAAGTGCAGGTGGTTTCGACAGGCTCAAGCACCGAAGGGCTTACTATTCTGAATAAGGCTCACGGGGATTTACCCTTTCAGGTGAATGGCGATATGACAAAGATGGGGCTCGAGTCAATTCTTGATAATCGGGCGCTCTCTGTGCGCAATCCGAAAATCCGTTCGATTTTTCATGTGCAATCTACTATTATAGAAGCATTTTCAAGCTATCTGCGGAGTCAGGATTTTACTGAAATCAAGACAACAAAGCTGGTCGGTGGCGGTACCGAGGGGGGAACAAATCTTTTTGCTGTCGATTATTTTGACCGCAAGGTCTATCTTGCCCAGTCTCCCCAGTTGTATAAGCAGATTATGGTAGCAAGCGGGCTTGAGCGGGTCTTCGAGGTAGCTCCGGCCTTTCGTGCCGAAAAACATGATACGCCGCGCCACTTGAACGAATATATTTCGCTCGATGTCGAGATGGGCTTTATCGATTCTGAACAGGATTTGATTAAGCTTGAACGGGGCCTTCTCGCCTATATTTTTGAACAAGTTGCTTCAAAAAATGCAGAAGATGTAGCCGCCTGGGGCGCCACTGTCCCCAAGCCGGAAAGCACGGAGGCCGCACCCATTATTTCCTACGAAGAAGCGGTAAAAATAGCCAATGCCGAGGAGGCAAAAGCGAAAAAGGGTGGGGCAAGCCGTATTTTTGACATAACACCGGAAGCCGAAAGGCTTTTATGCCAGTGGTCCATGGACAATTACGGCAGCGAATTGATTTTTGTCAATGAATTTCCCCGAAAATACCGTCCTTTTTATACCTACCCCTTAGACAAGGGCGAAGGCCAGCCCCAAAGCACGATGTCTTTCGACGCCCTGTTCCGCGGCCTGGAAATAACCACCGGCGGACGCAGACAGCACAATTACGAAGAACAATTGGAAGCCCTGCCTAAATTCGGCCTTACCCCGGACGGTCTTTCCGGCTTACTCACTATCCTGAAGTATGGCGCCCCCCCCCACGGCGGCTTCGCCATAGGTGCAGAACGCCTGACCCAAAAGATACTGGGCCTAGCCAGCGTAAAAGAAGCGAGCCTATTCCCCCGTGATAGAAAGCGGGTGGAACCATAAAAATACCCCCACCTAGCCTCCCCCAGAGGGGGAGGAAGATATTTTTAAATAAACATTCTCCCCTCCCTCTGGGAGGGGTTGGGGGAGGGTCTTTATCTTCTATTATTTGAATTCTGGGTAGAGAAATTATCCAATGACTGGGTCATTCGTTCCATTTCGGCGTAGGCGCTTTCCATGCCGGCATACTGGGACCTTAATTGGGCTTCCTTATCGGCAAGCTGGCTATCCAATGTGGCCATGCGGCGGTTATCACTTTGAATGCGGCTATCGATGCCGTTTGTTTTCAGGGCAATGATTCCCCCGGTTTCCACAAAGGGCCTTGCAACCCGGTCAAGGTTGTAAGCGGCGCCGGTATCGGCAACCAGGTCGCCCGTTGTGTCCTGGGCAAAAAGCGCCCGGATTCCTTCTGTATTGGTGGCAATCGCTGCATCCAGTTCCTGTTCGTTTATTTCAAGGTAACCACGTAAACGGGAGGCGTCATACCCGCCGCCTCTTCCACTGGCATTTGTGCTAATGCCTATTTGGGAAAGCATGGTATAAGTATCCTGCATTGGTTTGCCTGCACTGTCCAGCGGCTGGTAAACGGCCGAAACGGCCTGCTGCAATGCCGAGCGGAATTGCAGCAGCGCTGAATCCGTAGCAAAGGCCCCGAGCTTTTCGGTCATTGCCTTTTGTTCATCCTCGGTAAGGTAGGTCAATTCGGCAATAACATTTGGGTCGCTGCGGGTAAGGACATTCAGGTCGGCCATTAAACGGTTGTAGTTGCCTACAAAACCAATAATCGATTCTTTTATTGCCTCGTTATTTGTTCCTATCCTGATTTCCACCGGGCTGGGGGAAACGGCATGAACCGTTAAATTAACACCGGGAAGCAGGTCGTCAATGGTGTTACCGGGGCGGCTTATTTTGATGCCGTCCATGTCCAAAACGGAATCCTGTGCGGCGGTAATGTTCTCGAACTTTAAGTTTTGGGCAAGTGTTGCAGCATTTCCCGTTACCTGCAGCCTGTTTTCAAGGCCGGTAACCAGGGACTCCACCAAAAGGGAGGACTTTCCCTTTTGCACATTGATAATACTTGCTTTTACGGTGCCTTTTCCCTCTGTATTAAGGTATTTTACTAAATCCTGGAGGCTTCCACCCTGAAAATTAAGGGAAAGTGTTTTATCTCCGGCGGTAAAGCCATAGTTTCCTGCCGGAGCCTGCATGTTTGTATCAAGGGGGGCCGATAAATAACGGTCTGCCTTTGCAATTTGCGTAACGGTAAAGGATTGTTCCTGGTCCATTGAACCACGGTTTGCAGTGCCGCTTAATGCACTACTGTTCGATGAGTTTACCGTTCTTTCATTAAAGGGATTCTGAAAAGAAAAGAGAGAGCGAGCACTGTCGCGCATTGATGAGATTCTTCTTCCTAATTCTTGCCAGTTAGTTCGCTGTGTTTCCATCGACTTAACCTGGTCGGCAAGCCTGTTTCGTGGAAGCCTTTCCACATCCATCAGTGCCTTAACCATGTCGTCGGTGCCAAAACGGCTTGAAACACCGGGAACAAAAATATC
>JAISIL010000212.1 GCA_031262035.1 Spirochaetaceae bacterium
GAAATGGGAGTCTGCTGCCTGATGGAAATGTCAGGGTGTCCTTTGTCAAGCAGCAAATATTTTTAAAAAAATATCGCTAAACTGCTTGACAAAAAACATAGGATAACACGAATCGGCTATGCCGACACGAATAATCTACGATAAGTAAGCAAAAATTCGTGTGATTTGCCGTAGGCAATATCATTCGTGCTATTCGTGGTTGTCTTTCTTGGGATTATTACAAGCCTTGACAATTATCCTTTAATATCTTATCATTAGTATATATGAAAAGCAAAGCGGTGCGCATCTATGGAGTGAATGACCTAAGGCTTGACGAGTTTGAATTACCTGATATCAAGGACGATGAAATCCTTGCAAGTGTTGTATCCGATTCAATTTGTATGTCATCACACAAGCTGGCCATGCAGGGGGATGCCCACAAACGCGTGTGGCACAAACCCCTGTCGCAAAACCCGGCAATCATCGGCCATGAATTCTGTGGAAATATCTTAAAGGTCGGCGCCAAATGGAAGGGCAGATATACCGAAGGCGCTAAATACGCTGTCCAACCCTCCGTCAATATCCCCGACGAGAAGGGCCTTATTCAACTCTGGTCGCCAGGCTATTCCTATCCCTATCTGGGCGGAGATGCAACTTATGTTATTTTCCCCAACACTCTTATCGAAATGGGCTGTATACTGGACTATTCAGGGAATACTTATTTTATGGCCGGCCTTGCAGAACCTGTTTCCTGTGTCCTTGCCGCTTTTCACGGACAGTATCATACTATAAAAGATACCCACCGGCATGACATGGGAATTGTCCCCGGCGGCGCCACGGCAATTCTTGGAGGCGCCGGCCCTATGGGTCTTGCCGCAACAGACTTTGCCATCCACAATGCTCGCAAGCCCGGCCTCCTTGTCATTACCGACATCAATCAGCCTCGTTTGCAAAGGGCCGAAAGCCTTCAGCCTCCTAGCCATGCAGGGGAACAGGGTGTCAATCTACAGTATATAAACCCCACCGGCATGACAGGCCCGGAACAAATAGCCCGTCTTAAAGCTCTCAACGGTGGGAGGCCATTCGATGATGTCTTTGTATTTTACCCCGATGCATCACTTGTAGGCATTGCCGATGCCCTTCTTGCCCATGACGGCTGCCTGAACTTTTTCGCCGGCCCGGTAGACAAGGACTTTTCGGCAAGTTTCAACTTCTACGGTGTGCATTACAATGAACACCATCTGGCAGGCACATCGGGAGGCAACACCGAAGATATGCGGGAAAGCCTGCAAATGATACAGGCAGGAATACTGCACCCGGAATTTATGGTCAGCCATATCGGCGGCCTTAACACGGTAGCGGATACAACTATCAATTTAGACAAAATCCCCGGCGGCAAAAAATTAATCTACACACAAAAAAACCTCCCCCTTATTGCAATCGAAGATTTTGGAAAGCAGGGAACATCATTCTATGATAGCCTTGCCGATATATGTAGCACAAATAATAATCTCTGGTGCAAAGAAGCAGAAGACTATCTTCTTGCCCATGCACCGGACATATAGAAAATATATAGGAGAAAAAATAAAATATGAAATCACCAAAAGAAGTATCAATTGATGCAAAGATAATTGCCAAGCTCGAAAAAATGCATGTGTCCCCTGCTCTTATAAAAGTAGCAGAAACACTACTCAACGACCCGGAGATACAGGCAATGCAGGAATTTGGTAACACTGTTTCAATCAAGCGGCTTGGTTTTAATGACCACGGCCCGGTGCACATGCGAACAGTGGCATTGAATGCAATCAAAATGCTCGAACTCTTACGCCAGGCCAATGTGCAAACAAGCCTTGAACGCGAAGAAACGGGAAACTTTGACGACAGCCTCTGTGCAGTACTCTTTGCTGCACTCCTCCACGACTTCGGCATGACGATGGGGCGGCTCGACCACGAACAGCACTCAACCTATCTTTCCTATCCTATTATCAGCCGCATTCTGCATAGCGTATACAAAGACGACATCGAAAGAATTGTTGCCATCCGTTCAATCGCCATGGAAGCAATCTACGGACACATGGGAAATCGTTCTATCACCAGCCTCGAAGCAGGTGTAGTGCAGGTTGCCGACGGCTGCGACATGGAAAAAGGCCGGGCACGCATTCCCATGGCAATAGGCGGAGCGCCAAAGGTCGGCGATATTCACCAGTATTCAGCACATGCAATAGAGGAACTGCGCATTGGAGCCGGCAAGGAAAAGCCCATCCGTATAGAAGCCGTAATGACCAGCGAGGTCGGCCTCTTCCAAATCGAAGAAGTACTCCTCGGTAAAATCCATGCAGGCACTGCCAAGCCCTACATTGAACTCTACGCCACCTTAAAAGGCGAAGAACCCAAGCGGTATTTGTAGTAATTCATTACTGGAATTCAGTATTACAACGCTCAGCATGGAGCAGGGGGAGCAGGACAATCTTTTGTGAGGGCATTTGAAAGTTGCTGTCATCGCTTTGTCGGTAGACAAGGCGTCAAGACGCCGCCGAAGGCGGAACTTTCAACTAGCCCGAACAAAAGATTGTCCTGTCCCCCGTACGCTATGCTTGAATTATGTATTACTCTATTCAACCCCTTGCCTTTTTTCCTCTTTTCTACTATAGTAATGGTATAATGTTTGAGAAAATTTGGACGGCCATCTTCGGCTCGCAGCACGAGCGCGACTTAAAGGCCTTGCAGCCGATACTAAAATCGGTTAACGAAAAAGATGAATGGGCACGGGCCCTTTCCGATGCAGATTTCCCCAAAGAAACCGAGCGTTTCAAGGCTTTATATAAGGAAGAAACTGATAAGGGCACAAGCGAGCAGGCTGCCCTGAATAAACTCCTCCCCGAAGCTTTTGCCCTTGCCCGCGAGGCTGCCCGCCGTGTCCTCGGCGAGCGCCCCTACGATGTGCAGGTGATGGGCTCAATCGTTCTCCACCAGGGGAAGATTGCCGAGCTTAAAACAGGCGAAGGTAAAACCCTGATGGTTGTTGCAGCAGCCTACCTCAATTCGATATCCGGCAAGGGCGTGCATGTTGTTACGGTAAATGACTACCTTGCAGGCCGCGATGCCGGCTGGATGGGCCCTATCTATAACTTCCTCGGCCTCAGTGTCGGCACCATCCTCAATGATATGGATAACGATCGCCGCAAGCAGAACTATGCCTGCGATATCACCTATGGCACCAACAATGAATTCGGCTTCGACTATCTGCGTGACAATATGCGCTGGGACATTGAGGGGCGCGTTCAGCGCGGGCATCACTACTGTATCGTCGACGAAATCGACTCAATTTTGATAGATGAGGCCCGCACGCCGCTGATTATCTCCGGCGCAGCCGAGGACGATACCTTCAAGTTTGCCGAGGTCGACCGGATGCTCGGCTCTTTCGAAGAGGTGAAGAAGAAGGATAATGGCGAATATCCCGACGAAACACAGGGCGAAGAGGTAATCGGCGACTACAAGATAAACGAAAAGAACAAATCGATACAGTGGACCGCAGCCGGTCAGACAAAGATGGAACAGCTCTTGCAGAAGCGGGGGCTTATCAAGGGGCAAATCGTTGATGACGAGAACTTTGAGTATCTTCACTACTTTACCCAGGCGATGCGCGCCCACAAACTCTTCCATATTGATGTTGATTATGTGGTGCAGGACGGCGCCGTGCAGATTGTCGACGAGTTCACCGGGCGTATCCTCTACGGAAGGCGCTATTCCGACGGCCTCCATCAGGCAATTGAAGCCAAGGAGCGCATCAAGATAGCCCAGCGGAACCGCACACTGGCAACCATCACCTTTCAGAATTACTTCCGCCTGTATGAAAAGCTTGCCGGTATGACCGGCACGGCCGACACCGAGGCCACCGAGTTTGCAAAGATTTATAACCTCGAGGTTGTCGTTGTCCCCACTAATGTGCAGGTTACCCGTATTGATGAAGATGATGTGGTCTACCTCAACGAGGCCGATAAATTCAAGGCCCTCTGCGATGAAATAGAGACGGCGCACAAAAAAGGCCAGCCGATTCTTGTAGGCACAGTCTCTATCGAAAAGAGTGAACAGGTTTCCGCCTTGCTTACCCGGCGGGGGGTGCGTCACGAAGTGCTCAATGCCAAGAACCATGCACGCGAAGCCCTGATAATTGCAGAAGCCGGCTCGAAAGGGGCTGTTACCATAGCGACAAACATGGCAGGCCGGGGAACGGACATTAAACTGGGCGGCAACCCTGAATTCCGTGCCCGTAAAAAGGTAGGCACCGAGGCAAATTCGGGAAAACCTGAATACGAGGCACAATATCAAACTGCATTAAAGGCCGAAAAAGAGGCCTGGAAAAAAGATTACGAAGAGGTAAAGTCCCTGGGCGGCCTCTATGTAATAGGCACCGAACGCCATGAAAGCCGCCGTATTGATAATCAGCTTCGCGGCCGTTCAGGCAGGCAGGGCGATCCGGGCCGTTCAAAGTTCTTTATCAGTATGGACGACGACCTGATGCGGCTTTTCGGCGGCGACCGTATCAAAAGCATGATGGGACGCATCGGCATGGAACCGGGCGAGCCTATCTATCACCCCTGGCTTAATAAAAGCATCGAAAAGGCACAAACCCGTGTTGAAGAGCGAAACTTCGAAATTCGAAAGCACCTCCTTGAATACGACGATGTCTTAAACCAGCAGCGAAAATACATATACCAACAGCGCGACGACATTCTTTCAGACGACAATCTTACACAGCGTGTCGAAGAGGCAAGCGAAGACATGGTTGACGATGTCTTTGAACAGTATGATAAAGACAGCCACCATAATCCCGATGCTGCATACGGTGAACTTGCCGAATACCTGCGCACACACCTTGGCTACCACCTCCTGGAAGGCCGGCCTTCAAAAGAGGCCGTTAAGGCAGCCCTGCAAAAAGATGTTGCCGATAAGGCCGCCCTGGTAGGTAATGCCTATTTGAACCAGATTATTCGCCTGCAGTATCTGCGAAACATTGACCAGAAGTGGCTTGACCATCTGGAAAACATGGAAGCCCTGCGCGAGGCGGTTTACCTTCGCGGTTATGCGCAAAAGAACCCCCTTACCGAATATAAAATCGAAGGCTTCGAAATTTTTGACACTATGATAGACACTATCCGTGAAGAAATTGCAAGCCGTGTTCACCTGGCACGCATACAACTTGCCTCCGAAGCCAACCCGCAAAGCCGAAGCGGCCTTGTCCAAAGCATGTCCACCAGCCACGGTTCAATGGGCGCCTTCGCAGGTAGTGAGGGTGGCAACAGCAACACCAGTAGCGGCGTTGCGCGCAACGCCAATTCAAGCAGTCGAGGCGGCCCACTTGCACAAAGCCAGCCACAAAGCGCAACAGTTGTGCGTTCATATCCGAAAGTGGGAAGAAACGACCCCTGCCCCTGTGGCTCGGGGAAGAAATATAAGTATTGTCACGGACGGTAGTTTATGACATTTCGCTCAACTAAAGGTAATAAACTCGAAGGCGCTTCGGAGGTAAATTTCCGGACGGCGGTTTTGCAATGTCTGCCTCCTCATGGCGGCTTGTATGTGCCTTCTTCTGCTATAGACCTCCGCCGCTTTATTCAGTATGTCGATACAGGCACCTCATTCAAGGACTTTGTTGCTGTTGCCACCCCTGCCCTGCTCCCCGGCGAACTGTCTCCTGCAGACTCATTTGCCATTGCCGAAGACGCTTGTAAAAATTTTTCACCTGAAATAAAACAGCTCGATGAAAACTTTTCCTTGCTCCTTATCGATACCGGCCCCACCGGCTGTTACAAAGATTTCGGCCTTGCCTTTCTTGCAGCCCTTTTAAAAAATCACATTGAACATGCAGAACCGATACTCCTTGTCACTGCAGCAGGCGACCGTGCCGGCATCTCCGTAGCACATGCCTTTGCCGGCATTCAAGGGGTTTCTTCGGTTATCCTCTATCCCGAAGGCGAGCTCCACGGCCTCGATTCTTCTGCCTTTGTCACCAATGGGGGAAACATCTTACCCATACAGGTCAGCGGCAGTTTTGATGACTGCCAGCGCCTTGTCGAAGAGCTTGTTGCCGATGATGAATTTAATAAACGCTATCATAGCACAAGCGCCAACACTATTAATGTAGGGCGGCTCTTACCGCAAACATTCTACTACCTTTATGCTTTTATAAAAATTCGAAAAAGGCTTGTCGGTGATTTAATTTTTTCCGTGCCTTCCGGGAATTACGGTAATTTACTTTCCGGCCTTTACGCATGGAAGTTCGGAATGCCGGTAAATGGTTTTCTTGCAGCGCTTAACCGTAACACTCCCCTGCTTGATGTTGCAGAACCGGCAAACTATGAAAGGCTTGAAGCTTTTCAAAAAGAATCCCCTGCCGTAATGAAACACATGGTTCGTTCAGTGGCAGTCAGCGACACTGAAACCTTTGCTGCATCAAAAGAGGCAAAAGAAAAATACTGGTTTGATTTAGGCCCAACCGGCGCCCTCTCCTATGCAGCAGCTCTGCGGCAATCGGAACTGTTCGAAACAGGCACACATACAGTAATTATGCGCACCGTCCGCCCGGAACGTGATGAACAATACCGGAATGTATTCCAACCGGTCACCACAATAAAACCTGAATTAGAGGCATTGGAAGGCGCAATAAGCATATAAGGCTATACATAAAGCCAAAAAAGGGAGGAAAAATGCCGGTAAAAGTAATGTCGGCAGGGCATATTTGTCTTGACATTAGCTTACAATTAAACAAAGACTGGACACTTACACCGGGAAGCTTAAGCGAAGTAGGTGCTGCTACTATGCACCCCGGTGGGTCAGTGGGCAATACCGGCGCCGCATTGCATTATTTTGGTGTAGACACTGTTCTTGCAGCTAAAATAGGGAACGATACTTTTGGTGATATATTACAAAATATGCTTAGCCTGCCCCTTATCCGCGACCCCAATGAATCAACTTCATACACAATCGTTATTGCCCCACCGGGTGTCGAAAGGAGTTTTTTGCACAACCCCGGCGCTAACCACAGTTTCTGTGCAGCAGATATTACAGACGAGATGCTCAGCACGGTGAGTCATTTCCATTTTGGTTATCCTCCTTTACTAAAAAAGATGTATCAAAACGATGGTGCAGAACTGGTATCATTATTCAAACGGGCAAAGCAGCTTGGTATAACTACCTCCCTCGACATGGTCGAAGTAGACCCTGCAAGCGAGGCCGGCAAACTTAACTGGCAAACCCTTATTGCCAATGTCCTGCCCTTTGTCGATTACTTTGTTCCCAGCCTCGAAGAACTCTGCTTTATGCTAAAAACAGACATGCCGGACATTACTGGCATGTCTGCCACACAGAACACAAATACTATACACACTAAACTAAATATCCTTGCAAAAACCCTATTGGAATATGGCACAAAGACAGTGCTTATTAAATGCGGCCCCGCTGGTATGTATTACCACTGTGCAGAGGAAAATGGCTTTGTCCAAAGCTATCCGGAAGAACAATATGTTTCAACAACCGGCGCAGGTGATACCAGCATTGCTGCATTTCTTGCAGAACGGTTGAACGGTAAAGCCCTTAAGCACTGTGTCGAAGTTGCCTGTGTAGCAGGCGCCGCATGCATCAGCGCCTATGACGCATTAAGCGGCCTAAAACCCCTTACAGAATTAGAAAAGGTGGCAATAGAATATTATGAGTAAGACAACCCTTATAAAAACCCTTTTATTGGCCTTTATGGCACTAAACCCTGTTTCTGCAGACAGTATACACAGTGCCGGTATCGATGACAGTGTTTACCAAAATGCAATAGCAGCATCGCTTTTACAGACAGGGAATACTACCCGCATACAAAGGCTTATAAAAAAAGCCCAGGCCGGTGAAGATGTTTCCCTGGCCTTTTTGGGCGGCTCCATTACCGAAGGCTCATCGGCCAGCCCTCAAAAATCAAATTGCTATGTAGCCCTATTCACCGATTGGTTCACCACCACCTATGCAAAAGATGCAAGCAAGGTCCATCAGGTAAATGCAGGCTTAAGCGGCACCCCTTCACTCCTTGGCCTTATGCGCTACCAATGTGATGTATTGGAAAAAGCTGCATTTCCACCGGATTTAGTCATTGTTGAATTCGCTGTAAACGACAGCAATCAACCCGATGCCTGTGCCCAATACGAAAGCCTTGTGCGCAATATCTTTAATGGCGAGGGCAAACCTGCCGTTCTCTTACTCTTTTCTTTTACCGGAACAGGCTACACAACGGAACCGCAAATAAAAAAAGTCGGCGAAGCCTATGCCCTTCCCATGGTCAGCATGAAAACAGCCCTTAAGGCCGGTGCTATTTCCGATGCCGATTACTTTAACCCAAGCGACAGAATACATCCGACAAACAAAGGACACAAGGTCATCGCCGACTGCCTTGCCAATGCATTCACCCGCATTGCCGCCTCCCCAAGCAGCTCAGGCGATGCAGCCTTCCCGAAAAGCCCCGTCTATGGCAATGATTACGAAGGCATTATCCCCATTGATTCACGGACTACAAGCACGGCCGATATGACAATCAATAAGGGCGGTTTTTCCGGCACCGACCTTGCAGTATACACATCCGGCTATACCGGCAAGCCCGACCTTATACACAATTTTATGCACAAAGCCAATGCAAACAATGCCGAAGCTTTAAGCATCAGCCTTGAGTGCAAAAATTTTGTGCTTGCATATAAAATAGAAGGCAACTGGACCAGCACCTCGAAAAACGGCCTGGCCGGTAAGGCAGAAGTCTATGTCGACGGCAAACTGACCAAAACCCTTGACAGCTTCCAAAACAGCAATGGCGCATGGCAGGAATCCGTTCCGCAAGTCATCTTCAACAAGCCTGTATCGGCACAGCACGACATACAAATAAAGATGGCCCCCGGCGATGAAGGCAAAGCATTTACAGTAACAATTATGGGTTATACCAAATAAAGAAACGAAAAATGCTGCATATGTAAACAATAAACGCACATCATTTTTCGTTTACATGCCCCGAAGTTCATTATCCAAACGGGCCTTCATCTGGTTATTGATAACATTGCTGTCAAGTAAAACCCCATTCAGCTCCGCAAGATAATTCTTCAGATGCCCAAAATGATTAACCTCTATCGCAGTAATCCTTGTATCAAGCCCGGTAATCCTTGCATCAAGACCATCAATTCTTGTATCAAGACCAGTAATTCTTGTGTCAAGACCGTCAATTCTTGCATCAAGACCGTCGATTCTTGCATCAAGAGCATGGATATCATCTTTTGTTGCCAAAGTTGAAATCAAATCTTTTAGGGAACTTCCTAGATTATTTTGACTGAATCCATACTTAACAAAATCCATGCCATGCTTACCAAAGCCTACAACGACCATGATAAAAGCACCAATAGCGGCCATTAAGAGAATTGCAATAGCTGCCGGTGTTAAACCATTGGCAACCGTATTCAAAACATCCCATCCTGTCATTACTAAACTCCTTCAAATCGAGATTTTGGGACTTTATATTATAGCAAACCCGCAGGGTTTTTAACGCAAACCACTAGGATTTTTCCTGGAGTTTTGCGCAGCAAAACTCCTTAAGCAAACCCGCAGGGTTTGCGTTTGGGCCTCCCTGGACTTGAACCGGGGACCGACGGATTATGAGTCCGCTGCTCAACGAAAAATGCTACGCATTTTTCTTACGGAGTTTTGCTACGCAAAACTCCCTTAGCAAACCCCCAGGGTTTGCGTTTGGGCCTTCTAGGACTTGAACCTAGGACCGACGGATTATGAGTCCGCTGCTCTAACCAACTGAGCCAAAGGCCCTCAAATTAAACAACACTAAGTGGGAAGTTTTGCGAAACGAAGTGGAGCAAAACTTCAGACAATGCAAAATTCACAGACCTTTAGGTCTGAAATGGTGAATTTTGCATTGTTTAGCGGGGGTAGGACTCGAACCTACGACCTCCGGGTTATGAGCCCGACGAGCTGCCAACTGCTCTACCCCGCGGTAAAGTGCGCCGATGCATATGAATTGAAGAAAGACATTGTGCATCGGCGCCAAAAGGAGGCCTCTAAGAAAAACAAACAATCTTGAGGGTATATATAATATAGCAAAACAAGAAAAAATTGTCAAGCCCTTGAAGAAAAAAGTTTTTATCAATATAATACTTGCTGTGAAGACTCGTTTTTGGATAATTACACTGGCTGCTTTCCTGATAACTGCTGCTTTAATTGCCCTTCTCTGGTATGAACCTTCATTTCTCTTTTCCGGGTCACAAAAAAGAAATGCCTTGAATAACCAAACAGCCAATGAAATCGTCGATAATACACTGGACAGCTATCAGGAGGCCAATGAATCGGCTGCCCAGGCCGATACAAGGCTTGCAAAGATTGTCCTGGCCGAGGGTGAATCTATCATAGCGGTTTTAACAGAAGATTTTAATAGCGACCAGTTTGATGAGCAATTAATCGCCTACCGGAAAATCAATGAGCAAAATGGCCCGGTCTACCTTTGCTATGCTGCCTACGATGCAGACACCCGTGGCTACATTCGCAGGTGGGACATTTCCACAGCGGTATCCCGGCCCGGCACGGTGAACCTTTTTGCCGATGATTTTATTGGCGACCACAGCATCTGTGCGGCAATTACCGGTATTTCGGTAGATGGCAACCATGTATTAACGGTTTTAAGGAAAAATCAAAACAAAAACGGCAGGCCTTTTGATATTATCGCAGATATTAGCATCGATGGGGCTATCAATTTTGAAGAACCGGAACGGAATCATGCTTATAGCCTGGGCTGGAGTTCCGGGGAGTGCTGGCAGATTATCGCTTATGGGCATGACACCGCATCCGACAATATTCTTGACCAAATTGAGCTGAGCTATAGCTATGATAAAGACCTGAGAAGATACAGCCTTGTATCCAATCGGCAAATTCCCGGCAGCCAGATTGAACAGGCAACGGCGCGGCAACTACTTACCGAAGGGGTGCCGGTTTTTGAAAGCTTTTTAAACGGCCTCTGGTATTATACCAATAGCGATGGCAGTGTCGACGGCAAACAATTTCTCTTTTTCGATGCAGACCGCAAGGAAGTGGTTTATTATACCGACGGAGTGTGGCAGGCATATTCCTGGAGTAGCTCGAATTATACCAGAAATGGTATTTTTATCAGCACAGTGAACAATCTTATTAGCACTATGCGGCGCCAGATTGATATTGAGCTCCTTTCTTTAAGCCAAATTCGCATAAGGGTCTACGAAAACCTCAATTTAAAGGATAATATGGGGCGTTCCTGGGACGGAATTTACCGGAAATCGCAGGAAGCATCGAAAGGTTCCGGGCGAAAAGACCAATTTGTGCAAACTTATCGGAATATTGCCTACACAGGCAACATAGGAAGGCTTGCTTTTAAGCCCGATGGCGAATATGACTTGGAAGGCGGCACGCAAAGCAGGCGGGAAGCAAGAAGGGGCCTCTATGCCTTTTATAATCTTGAAGGAAATGTTGTTCTGGAATTACGGCCGGGCATTCGAAGCGCCAACAATGAAAGCTACCTCGTGACAGAAGACCATAACAGCCTGATACTTTTACATATCGATATTACCACCGAAGGAATACGCGACCTCCTCGAAGAGCCGATTGTTTTAACACTTGAGTAAATAGTTTTGGAACTACCTCTATTTTCCGATAATCTAAGTATGATAAGGAAAAAATTGCTTATTCTTGGGGCGGGGCTTATGCAAAAGCCTGCCATCACTATCGCTAAAGAGATGGGGCTGTGGACGGTGGTTGCCGACGGAAATGCAGACGCCGAATGCGCCCCTTTGGCCGACCATTTTGAGGCGGTAGACCTGAAAGACCGTGAAGGCATTCTTGAGTATGCACGCCGTGAAGCCGTAGACGGTATACTTACCGCCGGAACCGATTTTTCTGCCACTGTTGCCTATGCTGCCGAAAAACTCGGCCTTCCCGGTATTCCCTACGAGGCAGCCCTTAATGCCAGTGATAAAAGCCGTATGCGAAAATGTTTTGCAGCCAAGGGTGTGCCTTCGCCGCAGGTGTTATTCGAAGTCGGGGCATATCCAGTAGGGGCGAATAATTATTCGCCCCTACAAGGCGGTTTCACCGCCTTCCCTGCTGTGGTAAAACCTGTTGATAATATGGGTGCACGGGGCTGCAGAAGGGTTGATACCGAGGCGCAATTGAAAGAAGCTCTTGCCGATGCAGCACGGTTTTCCCGTTCAGGGCGTATTATAATAGAAGAATTTATGCCGGGGCCTGAGTATTCTGTTGACGCCCTGATATTCGACGGGAAGATGATTGTTACCGGTCTGGCGGACCGGCATATATTTTTTCCGCCTTATTTTATTGAAATGGGACATACCCTTCCCGCAGATTTTAACCGCGAACCACGCGAACAGAATACCCTGTTAGAGGTCTTTGAACAAGGGGCACGGGCTTTAGGGCTTTTGGAAAAAGGTTGTTACGGTGCGGCAAAAGGTGATATTAAATTTACTGATAAGGGGCCTATGATTGGGGAAATTGCGGCGAGGCTTTCAGGGGGGTATATGTCGGGGTGGACATACCCCTACAGTAGTGGTATAGAACCAAGCCGTGGGGCAATCTATGCAGCCCTGGGAAAGATGCCTCCCGATGAATTTTTTGTCCCAAAAAGACAGTGGACCAGTGCAGAACGGGCATTTATTTCGATTCCCGGCAAGGTCAAGGCCGTTTATGGCAAGGAAGCGGCAGAAAAAACGCCTTTTGTAAAAAATATCTTCTATAGAATAAGCGAAGGGAGCAGTGTTCAGTTTCCGGAGAACAATGTCCAAAAATGCGGCAATGTTATAACAGCAGCCCCTACCCGGGAAGAAGCAGTCAAGGCCGCAGAAGATGCCTGTAGGACGATACTGATACGGCTGGAGTGTCCAAATGCGGCTACGGAAGAGTTTTTGTCCCTCCCCCCCCTACCCCCCCCGCAAGCGGGAGGGGATGTAGATTCCTTGACGCTGCCTCTTTCCCCCCCCCTTGCGGGGGGGGCTGGGGGGGGAGTATTCCCTCCGGATGCATTTTCAACTACCGTAGATTATCAGGGAAGAACTTGGGATGAGAGCTTAGATATAGTGAACCGGATTTCAGGTATTCCGTCTGATAACCCGGTATATCAGACAGAAGAATTTATCCAAGCCCATAAACGCGGGGGGTATCAGGGCGCCCTGTATTATTTGGAGAAGAATGGCCGTGCGTAATGGGGTAGGGACAGGGCTCGCCCTGTCCCTACATAGGGGCGGTAAGGGCGTAGCGACGCTACGCCCTTACAAGACCCCTACCCTGATATTGACAATCCTACTATGCCTCACCATGCCGGTGTTTGCGCAAATGACCATCCAGCAAACTCTGGACGCTATTGGCCCGGGGGCTACCATGTCCTGGGACCCACTGCTGCGAACAGGGGCCTTTAATGCAGGCCCGGATACGGCGGCCTTTATTACAGGCGACCCTGGGGAAATGTCCTATATTCTGGTGAATTATCGCCAGGTCTATTCGGCGCCTTCCCCGTATCTTGAAAACAATCAATTATATTTCCCCACAGACTTTGTCTCAAACCTGCAAAGGATTTTTGGGCGGCAAAATATGGTGCCAGGCACCATACCGCAGGCACAATCACAGGCACCATCGCAACAGGTGCCAGGCACCACTGAGGGCACCAATGAGGAGGCTTTTCACATATCGGCCATCATTATTGACCCGGGGCATGGGGGAAAGGACCCGGGAGCCAAGGGGAAACACTCAATTGAGGGCAAAACGGTGGAGGCTGTCGAAAAAAACATCGTTCTTGAGGTGTCTTTACGGCTGGAAAAGCTTCTTAAAGCGGCATATCCGGGCAAAAAAATACTCATGACCCGTCGCGATGACTCTTTCCCCAGCCTGGAAGAGCGGGTTGATATTGCAAATAATGTGCCAATCGCGGGAAACGAGGCAATTATCTATATTTCCGTGCATGCAAACGCATCCCTTAACGAAAAAGCCAATGGTTTTGAGGTCTGGTATCTTCGAAGCGACTATAAACGGAACCTTGTAAACCCCGATGATTATGCCGACAGGCCGGAACTTATCCCGATAATGAACGACATGCTTGATGCCGAGTTCAACAATGAAAGTGATGTTATCGCCCGCTCAATTCTTTCCCGTTATGCCGAGGAGATGAAGGATTCTATGCAGAACCGGGGTATAAAAGAAGAAGATTGGTTTGTTGTCCGTAATTCCCGCATGCCGGCGGTGCTTGTAGAACTCGGCTTTGTGACAAACCAAGATGACGCCCGCATAATGACCGGCGAAGAGGGCTTGAATAAAATGGCCAAAGCATTGTATAATGGGATAGGAGATTTTATCAAAAACTTTGAAACACAATAGCAAACTGGTCATAGTCGGCTCGCTTATCGCCGCAATCTTTCTTGCAACGCTCATCATCTCTCTTTTTAATAAGGAAGAGCGGGTTACCCTAAGCTTTAGCAATGCAGACGGTTCTCTTATGAATGTCGAGGAGCGAAATATCAGAATCGGCAGTGATTATGAGGAAAATGTCCGGCGCTATGTTGAAGAAGCCCTGCTTGGCTCGGAAAATCCCGGTTTTCTCTCGCTCCTGCCCTTCGGCACAGCTATTCGCTCGCTCTTTATTCGGGATAAGGTCCTCTATGCCGACTTTTCCCTGGCTGCAGCGACTACCTCCGCCCATTTCTGGAAGATTTTTTACGATGAAATCCTGCAAAATTTTGGTAAAATAAAAGATATACGGTTTTTCGTGGAGGGCTATAAAATAAATTTGTAAATTTTTTTTTAAAGGCTATTGACAAAATCATAAAAAACAGTGTATAATATAAGAAGAAGTATAAAATAATCCCTTAGGAGGAGTAAAAGAGTATGAAAAAATTATGCCTATTGCTTGCCATCGTTTTATTGGCAACCGGTTCGGTATTTGCGGAACAATCCGTTCTTATCGATTTCACAAAACTTTCACCAGATGCAGATGGACAGAATACTGCCACACTGATGGATTTTGGTGCGACAATTGGGACAGGCTACACAGACGCCCAGAAAGCCTTGATGAAGTCATCATTGGCTTATGAAAATTGGGATGTAAGGTTTAATCCTTCTGCTGATCGAAAAGAAAATTTTGGTTCAAGCGAAGTAAAAGCCGCAACATCCACTGTAAATGGCACAGTCATGGGTGCACGGATACACTTCCCGGTTGAACCCTGGGACGCAACTGCCAATGTTGTTCCCCCCTTTGATATTCCCGCCTTCCAGTCTGCGACAGGCGAATCAGGGGCTGCTTCTGCTGCAGGAACCAGCAAATTCGAGAATGGATTTGGTGTTATCAAGAATGTTCAGACAGTTAAGCAGATTCAGGTAAATGTCTATGGTTTGAACTTCCCCCATGCCCTCTATATTGTTCTGAAAGACAGCTCAAATGTAGAAAAAGAATATTTTATGGGCTATCTGGACTTTAACGGCTGGCGCGCCCTTGTATGGGACAATCCTGCCTACATTGAAAATGTAAAGAACAGAAGCCTTGCCTTGTATCCCCTGTATCCGCAGGATACGCCCTATATCAAATTTGTCGGCTTCAGAGTCAAGAGAGATGCATCAGCTATTGGAGGCGATTTTGTTGCCTACTTTAAAGATGTCAGTGTTATCTACGATAAAGCGGTTGAAACAACCACAAGAGATATTGATGACGAAGCAATTTGGGGTATCCAGACCGAACGCGAAAATAATAACATGAAGGTTGAGTTCCAGAAACTCGGTTCCAGCACAGTCTTACAGGAAATTGAGAAAGAGAAACAGGCAACTGAAAGCTTCACAACAGATACAACCGGAACGGCAGCAGGCGGTGGGGCGGCAGCTCCAGCCCCGGCGGCAGGTGGAGCAGCAGCTCCGGCTCCGGCAGCAGGCGGTGGGGCAGCAGCTCCAGCGGCTCCGGCACAGTAATACAGGTTGATGGAGCAAATAAAACCTGACAGAAAGGCTCTTCTGGATGAATACGAAACCTATTATTCAGCCAGAAGAGCCTCTGTTTATGTACTCGAACAGTTAATAGAAAATGCATTAGAGGATATGCCTTCCCGGCCCCTGGTAAAAGGCCGGGTTAAGGCATTCCCCAGTTTTTATAAAAAGTACTTAAAGCTATTAAAACTTGATAATACGACCGTCCCCTTTATTACCGACCTTATAGGGATTCGTATTATTTGCCCTTTTTTAGAAGACCTTCATATTACTGAGCATGAATTAAAAAAGCACTTTGAAGTTACCGAGACTGATTTTAAATCCAGCGGAAGTTACAAGGAATTCGGGTATCAGTCGACGCACCTTTTGGTAAGAATACCACAGGAAATTCGCGACACACACAGCGATTTGGGCCTTGACTTTGCAGAAATTCAGATAACCACTATTCTACAAAATGCCTGGGCCGAGGTAGAACACGAACTGGTCTACAAGGCGGAATTTACCCCCTTTGACCCGCCAATGAGGCGGAAGTTGGCCGCCGTGAATGCAACACTGACCCTTGCAGACACTATTTTCCAGGAAATACGAGCCTACCAGCGCGAATTGCACGGCCAATTGGATAAACGCCGCGAAACTTTCTTTAAGCAGATAGAAGAAGAAACAGATAGTAAAATAGATGTAAACAATAACAGCTTGCTCGATGAAAAATTTGCAGAAGAAAGCTCTAAAAACCTGCAAACTACAGAACTGGAAAACGGCACTATTGACAGCCTGCTTTTGAATGCCCTTTATGCGCATAACCGTAAAGATTTTGCCACAGCAATTGGTTTTTATTCAAAGATACTCACCCTTAAGCCAAACGAAAAAACAGCAAGTATTATCTACAAACACCGTGGTATGGCCTACTTTGCAGAAGGCCGCTACGAAGAGGCTGTGAGCGACTTTAGCTATAGTTATGAAAATGACCAAAGCGCCTACAAGGCCCTGTATTACCGGGGGGTAGTAAAGTCGGTTTTATCAAAATACACCGAGGCTGCCGATGATTTTACCGCTTCGCTTGCCTTAAACCCCTACCAGCCTTATTGCCTTTACCGCCGTGCCCAGGCCTACTATCACCTTGAAGATTACACAGCCGCTCTGGCCGATACGGAAAGCTCTATAGCCCTTGACGGCTCCAATAATTCAATCCTTCAGTTTAAGCAAGTCTTACTCAATAAACTCGAGATGTAAAGCTATCCGGCACTGCAAAGAACTGTAAACTGCCTACTTGACAATTTCGGAAAATAGTGTTATCTTTATAGTAATGAAAAAATTCGTCCTGTCGTTTATTTTTTGTATTACAGGTCTTGTCCTCTTTGCGCAAAATACCCTTATACCTTCACCGCCTTCACCCTTCGATATTGATGAGCATCCGAAGATTGACAAGATAAAGGGAACGACAGGAATCAGGGTAGAAACAATCCCGAATCAGGCGGAAGTCTATATTGACGGGAAATACCGGGGCTTATCGCCGATTACCGTAACAGATATTGAACCGGGTAGACACAGTATAGAGGTGAACCGGGACGGTTTTAGACGCAAGCGAGCCGATGTCGGTATTCGCCTGGACGAACGGGTGTCGGTATCACTCAAGCTCAATCCTATTGTAGGCTTTCTTTTTATCGATATTCTTCGGGCAAAGGGAAGCCCGCCTGAATCGATGCTTCAACTTGACCCGGAAATCATTGTTGACGGTGTTGCAATACCCTATTCATCGCCAATGGAGGTGCCTGCAGGCTATCGGAACATTGAAATAGAGGCCTTTGGTTGGCAAAGAGTGAAGCAGGGTATCTTTGTTCCCGAAAATAATTTTCAATGGATGACTTTCGAAATGCACCCTGTGGTGTTTGCACTGAACAATGCCGGCCTTTCCAAGCCGATTTTTAATCCGCATAATCCGGGAAATCTGGGAAAAACCAGCCTTAAATGGACGGCAAATGCCCCGGGCAATATGGTGATTACGGTTTCCGATAAAGAAGACCAGGCCGTCTATGAAACAAAGATGGACGACTTTAAAACTGCAAATAATTCGCTTAGCTGGAACGGCAGGGACATAAACGGTAATTTCCTTCCCGATGGCAGCTACAAGGTAACCTATACGGCCAGCTCTATTCCCTGGGATAATTCTGCACCGATTCAAAGCAAAATGCAAGCAGAGGTGACCCTTGATTCAAGCCTTACCAGCTATCCGAGGACTACATCAAGTGGAATATCCGGTTTTCTTTTTGCCCCAAGCCCCGATATTCTGCCTCCCGGTTCCTTTCAGCTTGATGTGGGTGTCCTGGCCGGGCAGCCTTTTGAAAACAGCAAGCTCTGGGCGGATTATCCTATAAGCATTAACGGGCGATACAGCCTTTTACGAAACTTCGAGTTTGCCGCTGCGGTAAATATAGACCCCATGCAAGGTGAACCTTCAAACTATGGCGTTTCAGGCGGGGTAAAATGGCAGTTTATTGAAAGCAGCGGGGACTTTTTCAGTTTAGCGCTTGCCGGAAACTATGCCATGCTGAACAATTCTTACACAGATTCTTACGGAATGGATGCCGGGGTAAAATTGTCCCTGCCTCTTATGTTCAGAATTGGGAAGCTTTTTATCGACTTAAGCCCTTCAATACTCTGGACAGGGCCTCATGGGTATCCGGAAGAAGGAGTACCTAAAATGATTGCCGCTATGGGCATTGCCTATCAGACAGATTATTTTAGTGTGGCGCTATCGGCACGGACATTTTTTGATTATACCGACATACAATTCAGCAATACCATGGCAGGCCTTGAGCTAAAGATAAACCCCTTGCCTTCGAACTTTCTTATCAGCCTTTATGGCGGGGCATGGAGTAACACAAACTGGAAAGCGCCAAAATATTTTGGCGGTTTAAGTCTGGGGGTCTTGTATTAGTGGTTTCGACAAGCTAGGCCACCGTGCTAAATATGAAACACCGTCTTGCAGAGAGAAAAATAAATCAATAGGCTTAATGCATCTACAATGGTGGTTATCATAGGGCTGGCCATAATGGCGGGGTCAAGCTTTAAGCGGCGTGCAAGCATGGGAAGGGTGCAGCCGACGCTTTTTGCAATAATCACCGTGAATACAAGGCTTGCTGTAACGGTTGCCGCCAATATATAATTGCCCGAGTTGCTGATAAGAATACGGACAAAGTTTACCAGCCCCAGGCCGAGGCCGCAGAGAATGCCAACACGGAGTTCCTTCCACCAGACCTTAAGGACATCGGAAAGCTCGATTTCGCCAAGGGCCATACCACGGATAATCAGGGTGGAGGCCTGTGCGCCGGCATTACCGCTTGTGTCCATCAGCATGGGGATAAAGGCCACAAGCAGGGGCAATATGGCCAATGCGTCTTCGAACTGGGAAATTATCGCCCCCGTTATTGTTGCAGAAAGCATCAGCACAAGCAGCCAGACAATGCGGTTACGAAAAAGCTGAAACACACCGGTCTTTAAATAGGGATTATCCGATGGGGCAAGGGCGTTCATTTTTTCAATATCTTCGGTGTTTTCTTCCTGAATAACATCGACAATGTCGTCTACGGTAATGATGCCCACGAGGCGGCCTTCCTTGTCGGCAACGGGAAGGGCTAAAAGGTCGTATTTGCTGAACATGGCCGCTACGGCTTCCTGGTCGTCGAGGGTATGGCAGTATTCCGGCGCATTGTCCATAATTTCCGAGATAAGGTCGTCGGGACGGGCCAAAAGAAGGGTCTTTACCGAAACAACACCGACAAGCAGCCTGTCGCGGCGGATAACATAGCAGGTATAAATGGTCTCTTTATTAAGGCCGGTTTCCCGAATAACATCAAAGGCCTCGCGAACCGTGGCGTCTTCCCAGAGGTCTACATATTCGGTGGTCATAAGGCTGCCGGCAGAGTCTTCCGGGTATTGAAGCAGGTGATTAATGGCCCGGCGTTTATCGGGACGGGCCTGTTTTAAAACCCTTTTTACTACATCGGCAGGCATTTCCTCTACAAAGTCTGCTGCATCATCGGCAAAAAGATGGTTTACTACATCGGCAAGCTCGTCATCGGTAAGAGCCGAGACAATCAGTTCCTGTTTATCGCTCTCGATAAAGGCAAAAACCTCGGCGGCAAGGGATTTGGGGAGCAAGCGATAAATCTGAATGATTTTTTCCATATCAAGTTCATCAAACAAATCTGCAATATCAGCGGCTTCCATATCGGGAAGGAGAAGCTTTAAGCGAACAATATCAACAGGTTCGGTATTGATTAACGATAAAATTAGTTCTTTCATGCGGCGCCTCGTTCTTAACTATACTATTTTACGACAATTTAGTCAAGAAAAAAACTGCTCAGAAAAAAAACTGCTCAAAACTTGCTTTTTAAGCCGGAATGCATATACTTAATAGTATATGAAAAGAGTGATTTATTTCCGGAATTTCTGTAATCTCTGTGCCTTGTGCCTCCTCGTATCTGCTTTTTTCTGTGCCTGCGAACCTTTTTCCAAGCCCGGCAATGCAGATGAGGGTAGCGGAAAAGACGGCAGCAGTATTATTGTCCGGCCTTATTTTGCAGATGAAGATGTTTTGGGTAAGGGGCGTTCGATTGTCGGCTTTAACGATACGACGATAGCCGCAGGGCAAAACGGAATGCGCAATTTTTATCAGCTTATTGCCATTAATGCAAGGGATTCAAACTTTGCTGTCTGCGATTTTTATGAAGCTGCGGCCTCGAAGCCAAGCGATACCAAGATAAGCCTTAAAATGCATGTCGATTTTGGTGAAACCTACCATATACTGATACTGGGCGGGCATCTTGCAATAGATACTGTCGGCAGCTCGATAACATACAAGAATGAAACCCCTACCCTGCTTGTGCTGGGCTATGTAAAACAGACAATTGGTAGGGGGACCAGCACCATCAGTGTTCCGATGTTTACCGTGGTACCGGATATTACTATCAGTAATGGCACTGTTGTTTTATCCCCTGTTACCGGGCAGACAAACCAGCTCACCCGGGAAGACACCTGGGTAGTTGACTGGAATCTGGCAGGCCAACACAGTGATGACCTCTACCCCCTGAAGCAGGCCATAGCGGCGACAGGCGGAACCTACAACCCAAACACTACAAAGGCCCCCCTTATGGCCTGTGACATTAAATACAGCGGTAGTATAGGCGGTGTAGCAAATAGAACAGTGGTAAAAAATACAATGACCTCAACATCGGGGAGTGATATATTCCTTTCGCTTGGCCCTACAGCCTCACCTGCTACTACTTTTGCAATTGGGGATACCGGTTCTGTGTATTTTAATCTTACCTATGTGCCTTTTGGCCTTTTCTTAAGTAATTTGGCCGACCCAAGTTCTCGCATTGCCTTTGGCGATAATCCCAAATGGCAGACCAATGCAGCCAAATTCAGCAAGCAAATAGCAGACTGGCATATCAATAACGACTATCCAAGGTGGCAGATACGAAATGGCTTTAACGATAGCCCGCAAGACACAAAGACTAACTATGCCGGTAATTTTAAAAACGGCCAAAGCGCCAGCCTGAATGCCAATGGCGCCATTCCGGTCCGATTTATTCCCCAATTTATTACTATTACAGACACTCATTTAGGCGGCAACACAGCGGCATTGGCCAAGCTGCCGCGTCCTACTGCCGATATTGCATCGGTAAACAGCCTGCAGAATATCGGCACTGCCCATTATTCAGGCGTCGTCCAGTGGAGTTCCAAACCCTATGATACAGTTGAGAGCCTAGAACCCGGCGAAAAATTCAGTCCGCGCACTGTCTACACGGCACACATTACTTTGACTGCCGACCAGGGCTACTTGTTCGCCACAAGCCCCTTACCGGTATTCGACTACCTTATTGGCGGCGCCTCCGTCAGCGGCATTGTAGTAAGCAGCTCTACGGTGCTTAATGGCGGCGCAGAAGTAGAACTCTCTGTTTCCTTCCCAAAGACCGGAAAGTTCGAAACCGATTGGCCCGAAATATAAGGCTTCTGCTTTTGCACTTTAGCTCTATTCCAATTGCAGGAAGTCGGTCTTTTGTTCGTATTGGCCGGTAACCTTAAGGTCGGGAATAGGTATCCAGGTAACAGCAAAGTTGATTAAGGTATTGAATTTGTAGCTCATTCCATCAACATAGGGGCTTAAGGTGACACTTCCTGTAAAGTTCCAGTCGCCCATGTAATGGGTCATGTTTAAACTAAAGGATTTAAATTTAAATCCCGATGCCTTGCGTGCAGCGGTATCCCAAAAGGCAAAAGATTTAAAGAGATCGATAAAAACATTTTTTTCGCCGGGCAATTCAAAGGGGAAGTCCGTTAAACCTTGATAATAGCGAAAAATAACATTGTTTTCAGAGCTCATATTAATTGATAAATCCATAAAGTTAGTCATTTTAAGGGTCAGGCCAAAACTAAATTTAAAATTAGAATTGGTGTAGCGAATGGGGTCGAAGTTCAAAGCGGTGCTTACATTAAAACTAAAGGTATCGCCTACCCGGTCAAAAATATTGCTAAAAGAAAAAGTATCGGCCCAGCTTAAACCGATTGTCCGCCATTGAAATTTAGTTTCCCCGGCTTGCCAGCCTACCCCTTCTGCCGGTGTATAAGAGGTGGTGTTTGCTGCCGAAAGTGAAGCCAAAAATTTCCCCAAACGAAGGGTATTATCGAAGGAACTCATTTTACTTGTCATTGGGTCAACACGCAGTGTAGAGCTTAAGCTATAATTTGTAGCAAAAGTCCAGGTTCTTCCGATACTGATAATATCAAAAACCCGTAGTTCTTCATCAAAAGGCTCAGTTATTTTTTCTGAGAAGGTAGTCTGGCCAATACCATATTTAAAGCCTGCATTCATCTGTATTGTTTCGGTCTGCGGCGGCAGATAGTAACTTAATGAAAATGTTTGTGCCTGGTTAAACAACTTTGCATTACCATTAAAGCTAATATTATGCACAGAAATATCAGTGGCATTCCATTCAGGAAAGACCCAATCCCATTTGGGCGTATCATCCTCTGTTGTAAAAGCAGCGGAATCAAATACTGTCTTTGCAATAAGGCTTGTAATATTATAGCCCAGTGTTGAATCGCCAAAGATTTCATTCCCTGCAAATGGTTTTATAGCATTGGTAAACGCAGCATTGCTACT
Organism: Spirochaetaceae bacterium; assembly: GCA_031262035.1. GTDB lineage: Bacteria > Spirochaetota > Spirochaetia > Treponematales > Breznakiellaceae > JAISIL01. The sequence continues at coordinate 23,165 of JAISIL010000212.1, forward strand.
AAAAACAGTAGAACTGTATGCTGATCTTTTTTCATTAAGAAAACTATTGGCAGGAGCTTCATTATTTGTATACAGATAATTATTCCAGGCACTCTTTCCCGACACCACAAGGTTTGAACTGTAAAGGCCGGTGTTTGGTTCTTTAAAAGCAAAATTCAATGAACCGTTAAGAAGCACATTTGAAGCAATCGTTTCCATATCCTGCATTTTAATATCTTCAGGTGTATTCCAGTTATTTTTATTAAAATTCATATTAAAAGTGGCCGAACTTGATACATTGTAGCCAATGGTAAAATTAGGCATACCAACTGTTTTTGCTATTGTCCAATTCTGTGCAAGCGTCGGCGGAAGTAATTCACCTGAAGTATTTTCGCCGGCTTCCTCCGCTTCCTCCTCTGTTGTGCTTATCTCCCAGGGTGGCAATGGCAGGCCAATATTCCCCAGCGCAGTATTAAAACCTTCTTCCTCTTTTTTTACATCACGCTGCTGCACCACAGGTGTTGATACAGAACCAATGTTTAAAGGTGTGCCAGACAATGCAGAAGACAGTGAAAATATCTTCCAGGAATTTGGGTAGAAAAAATTTCTATTTGGGTCAACAGAACTTACCGTGCCACCGACGCCTGCATTTGCATTGGCTTTTTGGTTAAGCATTATTGAACTTGAAATACTACTAAAACTTAAACTCTGCACATAAGGCGAAAGGACGCTTAGAGAGGGTGTATAACTTCCCGACAATTCCCAACTCTGATTTGAAATACCACTATCACTTGTAGTTGAAGGCTCTTCTATTTCATTTTTAACAAGCGACATAATTAGGTCGACAATATTCTGACTTGTTTTTCTTGTGCCAAAATCGCTTACTATATAGGGATCTGAATATATCGGTAAACTCCATTTAAAGTTGCCCCCGGTAAAATTAAAACCGCCTGTTGTTACCAATTTGTACCTGAAGGGCAGTTCGGTCCACAAAAAAGTACTCTTATTCCAGGTTACCTTACCGTCGGCGCCTGAGTTTGTGTATGAACCTAAACTTTGCGATGCCGCATTTTCGGCGCCTGCAGTGTAAATGTTTTTTGAAAAACCAAGCCCCAGCGATAAATCTAAACCGGTAAAAGCGCCTTTTGAAGGCTGGGCCCAATCGAGCCCTACATAGTAACCAAGCCTTGTGTAAGCATCGCCCATGAGGGTAAGTGTTACCGGGCTTGTTTCTACTTTTTCCTCTCCTGCATCGCGCCAGAAAAGGCCGTCTATTTTTTTGGGCCCCGAACTCCCCTGCCCCATTATTGATATAATTGAACTTTCTGTTGCAGTGGATGCAGGAGGCGCACCCAGTATATAGGTAGTTGTTTGTATGTAGGAACCTTCCCGTGTTTTGGTTCCAATAACCGGGTGAAAAATAAGTTCATCGGCAGGAAAAATAAAGGCAGGAAGATAAAACACCGGGATTTCGCCTACTTTAATTGATGCATTTAAAAGCGCCCAGTCCGAGCCGCTCAAAAGCCATACCTTTGAGGCGCTTAAAGACCAATAGGAATCGCCTTCCGCATTGAGCCTTGAAATATCGGCGTCTTCTATTACCGTTATATCTTCATCATCTTTACTGATTAATGTTCCCGAAAAACGATAGGGCGAAGCGCCCGATGAGCTTCTTTCAGACAGTGCATCAACAAAGACCGTAGCCCAGGTGTCTAAATTCACCTGAATGTTTTGCCCGCGAAAAGTTTCCGTTGTGCCGCCATCAACATGAGTATACACCACATTACCTTTTGCAGTAATAGTATTTCGTGTGCGGTTATACAATATTTCTTGTGCAGTAATAGTGTGCACATCATCTTTGTCTTTTAAACTTACTTTTACATCTCCTTTAAGCCTTGCGTATTCTTCATCGACAACACTCAAGGTAAAATATTCAGAAGATGAAGCCGATTCAATAACTACTGTTTTACCTTCCTCTGTTGCTTCCCCTGCACTTGGCGCTTCCAGTTTGTAGTGTTCACGAAGCCTGCTTGCCAGTTCGCCTTTTCCTCCTGCTTCGCTTAAGCCAAGGATTCTGCACCAGTCGGCAAGCTCCGTTAATGTTGATGTTCGTATATCAAGTTCTACAGGTGAAGGGCCGGTTGCTTCTTCCGGCGCTGTCTCTTCCTCTTGAGTAGTCTCAGCTTGCGGGCTTGCTGTTTCTTCCTGGGAAAACAGAGATGCTGTGCACACGAAAAATAACAATAGAAAATAAAGTTTCCAAGGGACGCATCTCTGCATAGCTATCCATCATTGTTGGGCGGGAGCCCAGGGTATCTTTTGATATAACTCAAGATAGATTTGGCTTCTGTTTTTTAAATCTTCCTGTAATTGCCTTGGGAAAGGCACAAATTGCCAAAATATTGCACGCACATCCCTATCCAGTTTTTGTATACCGCCTGACTCTTTACCAATCCAATTAATATAATCCTGAATAAAAAATTCTTTAATATCACCGCGTAGTTTATTTTTATTATACCACTGAAAATAATAACCGGTAAGACCTTCTTCCATCCAGTAAAGCGATGCCTTCTCTTTTGCCGCCTGCCAGCGAAGGTCGCCTGCAGCCCCCAGAATTGCCGTCTTTAAATCTTTGGGATACAGCGGAACAATAAGCCTTCCCCTGCTGCTGACCCTGTTTGCCCGGTCGAAAGGCTCCCAACAAATACCGGCATCGGCAAAACAGGGGAGCAAAAGTATATCCGGTGTTATGCGATACACCTGTTTTTTGTATGTCCTCCTGAAAAGGCCTGCATCCAGGCTTTCTATCCGGGAAAGAATTGACATAACATTTTCCCGAAAGCCAACATTGGTCCCTTCTGCATCGGGATGAAAATATTCGCTTGTCAGTATTGGAAAATGATTCCCATTCCTTCCGACACTCACCCTTGCCATACGGCGAATAATATCGAGCTCACCGGAAATTAAATCTTTATTTTCCTGCACAGGAAGCGAACCGGGCTCTATTTTTGCCTGTAAGTCATTGAGGTTTTTTTGTGCAAGAGTATATTCTCTAATAGCGGCAGCATGGTCAATATCAATCTTGGCAATTTTTTTAAGCAGCTCAGTTATTTCGGCAAGGCTCTGTTTCTGACTCTGATTATACGATTCAAACACCCCTTCTTCGTTCAGAGGAATCTTGCTAAAAGCACTCACTAGCCGCGCTTTTGCCATATTTTCTATATTTACTTTTTCCGACTGCTTGGCAAAAAGGCCTGTCCGTGCGCCATTCATTCTGGCCTGCATCTGTACCATTCTTTCTCGCATCTGCTCTGTGCTGGGTGTTTTCGAAATACGCACCTCATCGCCGGCGCTTGGTGGAACTATCCCCTTGGCAACAAGGCTGAGCCATTCATCAAGATAATGTATGCTTACATTGAGGCTATTATCAGGGGGAATTCGCCCAATTAAATTTCGTGCACCTTCGCTTAGTAATGCAGGATGCACCATGCCAAAACGCAGAAGATAGCGCTTTGCCTCAGGCTCCCCTTCAATGCCTTTCATGGCAATGCTCTTTAACAGCGCCCAATATTCATCAATTACCTTTGAACGAATTTCTTCTCTTTGCTTCGGGTCTTTGTTGTTCAAATAAGACTGAAAATGCTGATGAAAAGATGCCGCCCCCGGCTCACCGGAAAGGGCTGCCTTATAGTAAGAAGGGTCATTCAAAAGCGGCAAGGGTGCATCTGCAAGGCGCGCATCAACAGGAGGAAAGGAATCGCCGTCTATATTCAAACCTTCTGTATCCTGGGTTTCTTCTGCTAAAAAATCATCGGCCATACTGTATTGTATAACACATTTTCAAATTTATGTCAATAGGCAAAAACATTTAACTTTATAGTAACCACGAATAACACGAATGGCCTTCGGCCACACGAATTTTTGCTTACTTAACATAGATTATTCGTGTCGGCGAAGCCGATTCGTGTATATTCGTGGTTGTTT
>JAISIL010000142.1 GCA_031262035.1 Spirochaetaceae bacterium
ATTCGACGGCTTCGGACGGCACATTTACTCCGAGAGAACTGGTGAAGATGGCCATAGAAAAAGGCCTTCACACCCTGGCCCTCACCGACCACGACACCCTTGCCGGCAACAGCGAAGCAGCCAATGCAGCTAAAGAACTAGCTGCCTTTACCTTTATCCCCGGCATTGAATTGGAGATTACCGGCCTTGAAACCTGCGAAAATGATTTCCGCACCGGCAACACTTGCGGAATAAGCCCCGGCGGCGAGTTTCACCTTTTAGGCCTGGGCATAGATCACCCCGATGAGGCTTTTGGCGATGCATTAAAAATGATAATTCAAAAGCGAAGAGAGCGAAACATCAAGCTTCTGGATAATATCAATGCGGAATTCGGTTTACATGCCGATTATTCCGAGATTGAAGCCCTTGCCGGGGGAAAGGTTATTGCCCGGCCCCATTTTGCCACTTTTATGATAAACCATCATCTGGTAAAAAACCGAGAAAAAGCCTTCGAAAAATATCTGGGAAAGGGTCGGCCCTTGTATGTAGCACGGCAGGGAATGGCCTTTAAAGAAGCTGCAGAGCATATCCATGCAGCCGGGGGCAAGACCTTTGTTGCCCACCCCCTTTCCCTCTACCTTTCTTGGAACAAACTCCCGCCCTTTTTACAGATGCTAAAAGACCTGGGCCTTGACGGCATTGAAGCCTGGCATTCCAACGCAAAAATAAAAGACTGCCGCCGCCTAGAAAACATAGCCAAAGACCTGGGCCTCGCAGTAAGCCAAGGCAGCGACTTCCACGGCGCCAATAGACCCGACCGCAAACTCGGGCTCTGCTACAGGGAGTAGGGCAAAATCATTTAACTTTATAGTAACCACGAATAACACGAATGGCCTTCGGCCACACGAATTTTTACTTACTTATCATAGAATATAATATTCGTGTCGGCGAAGCCGATTCGTGTATATTCGTGGTTGTTTTTTATGATTTCAAAGTTAAATGATTTTGCCCTGTACCGGGAGTAAAAAACCTTGACTTTCTTGCCTCAATGGGGTATATTATAGCCATGGAGGAACTGTAGTATGCCGCATGTTTATAAGAATTTTGAACCGAAGTGGTTCAACGAGGAATTTTCGCCGAAATCCTATCGGGCTATTTTTAAGTGGGGGGTGCCCGCTCAGATAAAGGCTCCGAAAGAGTCGCTTTATAAGATGGTTCGGGATACTTTTGGTCTAAAAGATGAAGATTTTTCCCATTATAGCGAGAATTTAGGCCTTGACGAGGTTGATTTTGACCTTCCGATACACTTAAACGATGCACAGATAGCCCATTTTAAGGAAATTGCCGGCGCTGATTTCGTGAAAACCGATAATTTCAGCCGTTTATCCGTTGCCTACGGCAAAACAATGTATGATATTATGCGCCTTCGCAATAAAATCGTCGAAAATGTCCCCGATGCAGTGATTTATCCCGATTCGAAAGAGCAGATTGAGAAGATTGTTGCCTACTGTGCTGCCGAAAAGATTCCCCTCTATGTCTATGGCGGCGGCTCCAGCGTTACCCGCGGTGTTGAATGTGTAAAAGGCGGTGTGTCACTGGATATGCGCCTTCGGTTCAACAAGGTCATTGATTTTAACGAAACCGACCAGACCATTACCGTAGAGGCCGGCATATCCGGGCCTGCACTCGAGGAGCATCTGCAAAATGCCGTGAAGGAGTTTGGGGCAAAACGGGCCTACACCACAGGCCATTTTCCCCAAAGCTGGGAACATTCGTCTGTAGGCGGCTGGATTGTAACCCATGGTTCAGGGCAAAATTCTACCTACTATGGCTGCATTCAGGACATTGTTCTGGGCGCCGATTATGCCACACCTGTAGGCGTCCTCAGCACCGACCGGTATCCCCGGAAAGCCTGCGGCCCCGACCTTGACCAGATTATGATGGGGAGCGAGGGCACCTTCGGTGTGCTGACCCATGCCACCTTAAAGATTTCCCGTTATATGCCGGAAACAATTAAGCGCTTTTCCTATATGTTTAAAGATTTCCAAGCCGGCATGGATTTTGCCCGCGAGGTGATGCAGTGCGAAGCAGGGCATCCTTCGGTGTTCCGCCTTTCCGATGCAGAGGAAACCTCAATTATGCTCCACATGTATGGGGTGATGGACAGTCCTTTAAGGCATTTGTTTAATGCAAAGGGCTTTAAGGTAGGCGAAATGTGCCTATTCCTCGGGTTCACCAATGGCGAAGCAGGTTTTTCCAAAAATGTAGCGAAAAATGTCGCCCGTATTGCAAAAAAACATAAAGGTATGTGGCTTTCAGGCATGGTATGCAAGGGCTGGGAACACGGCCGTTTTTCCGACCCCTACTTGCGCGACACCCTACAGGATTTTTCAATCGTTATGGACACTATGGAATGCACCGTCCGCTGGAGCAACATGACCCAAGTGCATGACGCCGTCCGCAAAGTGGTTAAGGCCCGCCCGGGCACCGTCTGCATGACCCATCTTTCCCATGCCTATCCCCAGGGCGCCAACCTCTACTGGATTTTCATTACCCGCATGAGCGACCCGGAAGAATTCCGTAAATACCATGCAAGCATCCTCGAGGCCATCTACCAAAGCGGCGCCTCAATGAGCCACCACCACGGCATCGGCAAGATGTTCGCCCCCTGGCTGCCTAAGTATCTGGGCGATACGGCCTTCGGAAGTATCAAGGCGCTGCGCAACTACTTCGACCCGGACCATGTGATGAATCCCGGCGGCACGCTGGGGCTGGAGTAATAGCTTACTCATCCTCGTTATACGCAACTACTTCCTCATAGATAGTGTAGCCGTCTTGTTCTATCACCTGGCTTTCTTTTGGTGATGACTTATTGCTTGCAAAACTTAAAAGATAGCCTTCCTTTGTGTCCCGTGTTTTCAGGTATTCGATTAGTTGGCCGATAGCATTATCATTGTGTTTTTCGCCGTGCCATATCTTCAGTTCCAGAACATATTCCTTGCCCTGGAAGAAGATAACGATGTCCATACGCTGAAAATTCCTCGTCTCAGGTTCGATGGCATAGTTCCCCTGCCCATTGATGATGGGCTTAAGAAAAGCAAGGAATATGAGGCGGGCTTCGCGCTCGATAAACTTTGTATCACTGTCCCGGTATTCACTTTTCATAAATACATTGAAGCGTTGTAGAATGAATTTCATGTTGAGTTCGCCGTTTTCGATAAAGCGGGATTGCGCCTCGCTGTTTGTGTCAGAAAATAGTTTTGGTTTAGTGAGCATTTGGGCTATAAAATAGTTAGCAATACGAGTTTCATAGATTTTGTTTGAAACAACAACTTTTGAGCCTTCCACTTTTAAAATGTTTAAAACAAGGCCGCGTTCAATACTTTCATTCCCGCTCATATAAGGCACAGAAAGTCCGTCCAAAACCATATTTCGGGCAAAATCGGCAAATTCACTATACCGTTCTAAATTGGATTCCAGAGAACCAAACAAGGTATTATTTGCAGAGACAAAATTCTTTACAGTCTCATCAACAGAATCAATATCCCATGTTTTACCTTTTTCGTTTATTTCTTTGCAAATAGCGCTTACCATAAAGGGGTAACCCGAAGTGTAATAATAAATCCGTTCGGCAATAGCCATCTGGTCCATACCTGTCTGATAGTCCGCTTCATAATCGGCAAGCATAGTTACAATTTCCTTAGGTGCAAAACGCATATCCACATTGAAAGGAACGGCGATATTCGAAAGCAACGAATGTTGCTTTGGACTGCGGACGGTATGTTCTGATTCCGGGCGGATACGGCTTTTCAGATTGCGGATGTCGGTCACCCCGGCAAAGATAACGCTTTGGAAAGTAGGGGTTCCCTCATCGGAGCGCTGGATAAATTTATCCCGTAATAAACCTAAAAAATTGAAAAACACATCAAAATCAGGAGATTTATCAATTTCGTCGATGAATAATATAACCGGTTTCGGGCTTGTACCACATAATTTTTCAATACTTTTACGAAAATGCATGCTGGTGTATTCTTTCAGTAGCGGTTTTTTAAAAAAACGGGTATATTTTGGCGCCTGTTCCGCCAATTTATCAAGAAACAAGAGTCTTAAACCCTCATAAAAGCTGTATTCGTCCTTGAACATATCATCGCCAACACCTTCAAAAGAGAGGTCAAAGACAATATAGTTATCCTTTAGCCTGCGTTTAAGCATTTTTATGGTGGTGGTCTTCCCATACTGCCTGCCACGATTGATGACAAAATACTCGCCCGGCTCAATATAATCCTCTACAATAGTCTTGAGCTTGCCGCTTATATCTACCATGTAGTGCCGGTCCGGATTGCAAGGCCCTGTGGTATTGAACTTCATTTTCCTTTGAGTCTGTGCCATAACTTTATTATAGCACATGTAAGACCATCTTGTAAGGGGGCGGGACGGCTGGGGCTGGAGTAATATTAGGCGCCCTGGCTCAGTGTTTTCTTATCTTGAGAAATCATTTTTTCAATTGTATCAGGGGTGTAACCTTGTTTTACCAGTTCCAGCACCTTAGATGCACCCATTGTTCTGCCACGGGCTTCACCACGAGCTTCACCACGAGCTTCATATTTTGCGGCTATTCCGAAATCTACCATTACTTTCTCTAAACCGGTCATGCTTATCTCCTCCTCAAATGTTTTTAGATTGGCTTTCTCAAGCACATCCATGTATGTTTCTGTGTCAATCCTTTCTTTCAGTTCCTCTACTCCAAATATTATACTCTTTATTTCATCCGGTTGCAAGCCCTCTCGCAAGCTCTGCAACCATTGGTTGTCCGCCCTACTCAATTCATCCGCCTTGATTATCTGTACTGGGATATAGTCCCCTCTTACAAGATATATCCCCTGCCCACTCTCTTTTATCTCATACCTACGGTTCTTCTTCAGATACTCCATCAACTTCCGCGGATATTCATAAACTACAAAACTTATTGTTATATCTTCTATAAAAATATCTTTTTCATTGTCTTTTTCCGTTGCCAAGAGATACGCATAAGCATAAACCTTCATGAAATCCTTTATAGACAGATAATCTTCAGGACTCTTGTATTCTATTATATTATAGGTTCTAAAAATACGGCCTATGTTCTTTTCTATCTTAACATCCTCTTTCTTCTTTACAATCAGTACATCTATCCGCAGGGGCTGCCTACTCAGTTGAGCTTCATCCCGAAATTCAAGAACATCCAGATAGTCTTGAAACTCAAGCTGCATTGCCTGATAAAATGCCGGGTGCCAATAGATAATTGCCTTTCCATCTTGTGTTTGCTTCACATCTTCCATATTCTTAGTATGGTAAAAGATTCTAGCTTAGTCAAGTGGCCAGATTCCTAAAAAATTAACCGCGAACTACGCTACGCATGTATGCGTTGACCACACGAACTTTTACTGTGAAAACTACGGATTGCAAGGCCCTGTAGTATTAAACTTCTTTTTCCTTTGAGTCTGTGCCATAACTTTATTATAGCACATGTAAGACCATCTTGTAAGGGGGCGGGACGGCTGGGGCTGGAGAGAAAAAGGGCTTGACTTTTTTTGCCCGATTGGATATAGTTAAATAAGCAGGTTGTAAGCCTGTGATGGAGTTGCCTATGAGAACAATGACAGTCAGAGTAGATGATGACCGCAAAGCGGCAGCACTGGAAACGCTGCTTAAGGACATGCCGCATGTAACAGTGTCCGAGGGCGAGATGGAACTTGCATCCCTGTGGGAAGTGGGGCCAATTGAGTATTTGAGCAAGGAAGCGGAAGACTTCGATAAGCGGAATCCTCCCTGTTTGTGTAGGATAGAGGAGGACGGCACATGGACACCTTTGAAAGTTATAACATAAGCACTATTGTGCCTAATGGGGAGCGACCTATCACACCGCTCAGAATAAGTCAATCTAAACGGTTCTGTATTGAGCGTGGCATTGCAGAATGGCCTGTATTTACGGTCCGTGCATTGTGGGACTCAGGCGCTACTGCATGCTTTATTAGCGATAAGTTTGCGCAGAAGATGGGATTTATCGAGGAAATGCGTGAACCAGTTCGCAGCACTCATGCAAGAGAATTCCATCCTGTCTACAGGGTCGATATCGATTTTGGTGACGGTTATGGTATAAGCCACTATAAAGCCGCAGGTATCGAAACCGGCAACGATTTTGACTTTATCATCGGGATGAATGCTATCCGTAAAGGCGACTTACTTCTCACCGATAGTAGCGGTCTGTTGCAGGTTTATTTTAAGCCTCGATAGTCTCAATTAAGTGTCTTTCGTCTGTTAAGCCCTGCCGTTCCTGAATTGTGGCGAATTCGCCATAATTAAACCGAATCTTTTTAGCCACGAACGACACAAACAGCACGAACTGTGGGCTTGACAAGTTCGACTACCGATAGCCGATATCGACCACCGCCGGCCGAGCTTGTCGAGACCTGGTCGCGTCCACATATGATGCCTGGAACTCTTTCAGCTTAGTACCAGTTGTATAACCTTCCGGATGTTCCTCATATTTTACTAATTATAATAAATGTCAAAAACTTCTGTTCCATCTAAAGTTACTGTGCTACCACTTAGATTTACATGGTCCCAAGAACCATACGCAATATAATTTAAGTCACCTGCCGTTATATCACAGGCTATAGTAATATCTGTATCATTTCCCGTATAAGGTGTAACCACATTAGTCTCAACATTCACATTATATAATCCTATAGTAGCAGTTCCGTTAGAAATTAAAACACCCATATCAGGATTTGTTCGAGTATATGTTCCAGGTGCATATCCAACTATAAATGAGGTAAGGGGTACTGGGCTTTCAAAAGTTTGAGAAAGAGTAATATATTTACCATTATAGTCATCCAGGTTTGTTACAAGAACATATTTACTTGCATTAGGAACAGTTAGTGTATCCGTGTTACCATTATTGCAGCTGATGAAAAGCATACTCAATACCAGCAACCCTGTAAGTAATCCAATTAGAACTTTTTTATTCTTTTTCATAAAAACTCCTCCAGGCTGTTTCCTAGGCAGCCTGTTTCGCGTAAACCCGCCGGAATTTTTATGCAAAATACCCACACTTATATTCGCATATGCAGTTGCGATGGCATTTTACATAATAAGTTATACACGGTGCTTTTACAGCTTCTATTCCTTATCAAGAGTTATTTCATTTCTGATAAGACCATTTTTAAGCCGCATAACTGTAGATGAATCTCTGTTTACATCACCTTTGCCCTTGTTGTCATCACATTGAAGTGTTGCATGTTTGTTGCTGTCAGGTGTGTATGTGCCGCGTAATTCAACTTGCTTAAGTTCACCACCGCTGTTTTCTTGAGTGCGCAAAGTCCATGCGCTTCCTTTTATTGTAAGCATAACCGGCGCATAAACATCTCTGCTCTTGCCATCCTCCCCTGTTTCTCTGCCAACAACCCATTGGCCGTGCCAAGTGCCCTCGAAGGGATTAGATACTGTTACAGAAAAGGAATCGCTTTGCCCTCCAACTGTAACGGTGATTTTTTGTTCCCCAGCCCTCAGCGGGTCATATCCGGTAATCTTCAGACGATCACGGGCAATTTGAGCTGTATCACCTGTTCCTGCCTCTGTTCCCTCAATCCGCAAGCCATCTAAACTAAGTTCTTCCCCTAGTTCGTATTCAACCTTTGTCGGGGGTCTGTCGACATATAAAGCATCGAGGGCTATATATGTTACAGGGAATGTCGTCGTTTTTCCTGAATACGTTACCGTAACATCCTGAGCGCCTGCGCGTCCCTTATTATAGGAAATGTCATTGTTTGTGATATCAAGCTGTGCGGTTGACTGGTCGCTCCATGTGCCTTTTACCACTAAACCCTTGATATCAACATCTTCACCAGTATAATAGCGCACTTTATCCGGCGGGGATGTGACAGAAATACTATCAAGACCGATAACTTGCACATCGAAGGTGGTTTGTTTACCATAATAGGCAACGGTAATTTTTTGTTCGCCCGGCTTGTCCTTATCATACCCATTCATGGTCAAAGAATCGGTTCCTGGTTTTACGATTACTCCGGGAACTGCGTCTTTTTCAAATTTTACCGCAATACTCAGACCGTTCCAATTTGCATCGTCACCCTGTTTGAACGATGTTGCAGCAGGCGCTTGTGAAATACTTATGCTTTCCACAGGAACAACTGTTACAGTGAATGTTGTCTGTTGCGTCCTGCTGATTAACCCTGCCTTTGCTGTCATAGAAACAGTTATTGTTTGGGTGCCTGGGGTATTTGGGTCGTAACCTTGCACGCTGTATCCGCTTGTGACCTGTTCGGCATTTTCCTTATAATTTGCCGTAATGACCAAACCAGCGTAATCCAATGGCTGCCCTTGCCCAAACATAGTCTGCGCAGGCTGTTGTGAAATTGTGATTGATTCGAGCGTATTACACCCAACCATTCCGACCATGATTATCGCCCCTATGGCAATAATCCCACATTTTTTGGCAGAAAACTTCATCCTTTTTTTTTCCATTTGTTTCCTCCGTTAATATTTTTGCCGTCCAACGGACGGTTTTCCCTTTATTTCTTACAGTGCTTTGTATTGAAAATACAGTTTTTACAATTACTATTTCGCTTATGATGACAAATCTTCTTGCAAATGTCTATCAATGCTTCTTTTTTGACATTTGCAAGGGCAAATGCATAATAATCTATATATTCTTTTCCTCCTTCATTCATTTGCTTGAATTTTGAGACAAATTCTTTTTCTCTGCTAATTTTCATTGAAAATTATTATAATACGATATGAGAATTTTGTCAAGTATTTTTTTTATTTTTCGAAAAAAATTATAAAGATTGAAATCGCCTATATTGCAATTTATCGAATATTGGGGTATTATCAAAGTAATGACAAAAATAGAAGAGCAGAGGCGTTTGCGGCTGCTGGAAGTGCAAAATAGTCTTGGATTTTCTCAAAAAGAGTTTGCCCATGCCTTAAATATGAGCCCGTCTCATATATGTGCGCTTGAAACCGGGAACCGCAGGGTTACAGACCGTCTCCTTAAAATGCTTGAACTGACTTTTGGGGCAAATTCCCGATGGTTGAATACCGGCGAGGGAAAAATGTTTGATGACTTTGAAGATGCCCGCCTTTGTCGTGTAACAGAAAATTTTAAAAAACTCGATACTTATTTACAAGATTATATCATCAAGCAAATAGACTTTGTTCTGGAAATACAAGATAAACTTGACAATGGAACCTCAAATTAAAGAACAAGCACATAGGCGAACTAAAATAGCCGAACAAGTTTCTTATTATAATAAATCAGGTAAATTTCTGCTGCCATATATCACCCGCATGACCAGTGCATTTTTGGATTCATCGTCAATTGTATAAAATATGATATAATTTTTTACCAGTATTCGGTGGTAACCTTTTGCCGCTAAAAACGGGTCATAGCTTTTGGGGTATCTATAAGGATTTTCATGCAGGCTATTAATAGCAGTTTCAAAGGCTAACAGATGTTCACCGGCAGCGATGGGAGACTGTAGAACATTTGAGATATATAGAAAAATATCGTTCATATCTTCTTCGGCTTCGGCAGTAACATCTACGGTATACTCAGGCATATTTGTATTTTTCTCTCAATTTCTTGAATACTTCGTCTGCGCTTTTTGGTTTTGCTCCATTTTCCAGCGCTATTTCGGCTTCATGCAATTTCTGGTAGACATCGAACATCTGTTGCTGTTTTTCCCATACTTCGATACCCATGATAACCATATCACCATATCCATTTTTGGTGATATAAACAGGTTCGTGAACCGAATGGCAAAACTCCGATATTTCGTTTGTCTTGCGTAATTCTGTAATAGGTCTAATTGCCGGCATATTATCCTCCTGGCATTATTATGTCATAATTATGATGAAATCTTGAAAAAGTATCAAGAGGAGGAGGCGGGGTTTGACCCCGCCCTGTAATTCGGTTTGGGAGATGTATTAGACTACAGGTATACCGTCATACCACAGGTCTTCACAATCAAGGTCTATATCATCGTTCCATGCAATGCCATAACCACCACAATCAATTTTCACTTGTTCAAACAGGCCATTGGTATAGGATAAGGGTTTGAAAGCATCGAATTTCTTGAGTAATGGCTTTACGTCATACTGTTTTTCTTCACCGCTTGCAAATGTGACATCCAGCATCATATCTCCCATTGGTTTAACATGTTTCACTTTGTGCATCATAGACACCTCAATCCAATGGTGGTATTTTGATAAATTTCTGAGTATTCCAGATTTCAAGCAACTCTGCACGATGTAACTTCATCCACTTTTTTACGAGTTGCAAACCATCGGAAGGCAAGTCGCCTTCAATCATCTCAAAAGTCTGGATATCCATTAGCCCAATTTTATCGTTATAAATAACATGGATATGAGGTGGATTGTGCTCTTTGTCCCGGTAAAACATTTTAAGCACCATTCCATAAAATCTACTTAATTCAGGCATTATTTACCTCCATTACTTAATGATACCCCAATTCGCCAAAAAAATCAAGATGAGCGTAGCCCTTCCCTGTAATTGTACCAAATTTCCACCCGCAGTTTATAGCGAATATACCAGGCCAATCGACGGTGTAATTGCAAGCTTATTTGTACCGTTTGCCGCTTTTTCACTGGCCCCAATATGGTCAAAGGAGAAGTCTGCATACACTGAGAAATTTTTCATGATTGAATAGCTAATACGCGGGTCAATCGTTATACCCTTTGTTTCCATTGTGTTGCCGGCCTTTGAACCGGTGGGGAAAATCATGCTAAGGAGAAAATCGAATTTGTCTATCTTATAGCCAATAGCAAGCCCCAGGCTGGGCATAAAGTCGCCTTCGGTAGATTTCCCGTCTATCTCGTCATAGAAAACCAGCGTGGGAGCAAGATAGCCATAAAGGCGGATTTTTTTCAGAGTGAAGCCGAACATCCCCTGGTTCTGCTGGTTGTTGCCGGTAAATGTCTGGTCAATACCTGTGCCTATTTTAAAGGTGTTTTTCATCTGGTTCGGCGTCTGGCTGTCATTCCAGTAAAAAGCAGGCTGGAACATTGCATAGAGTTGCAGCGTTTCGTTGTTGAACATCCATCTGGCCCAGGGCATCACATCATGCTTTACATCGAGGTCCTTGAAAAAACCGCCCCAGGGAAAGCGCACCCGGTAAGAGAGCGCCAAGGTCAGGTTATTCTGCTTATCCAGCGGAATAGTGAACATTCCCTGCAAACGAAGGGGAGTAAGAAAGTGGCTGACATCACGGGTTTTCCCATTGGGCAGTTCCATCTTGTCGGAAAAGAAAAAATTTGTCGCTACCATTCCCAGCACAGCAAAACGCCCAAAAGAATGATTGTAGGCAATTTTGGGAAGAACACTGGCGTAGCCCGACTGCTGGTAGGTCTTTGCCGACATCGTTCCGCCAAAAGCATAGTCATCGGCCAGAATATTGCCAAAATTGAAAGCATCAAGCCTGAATGTTAGACCCAGCGGCTTTTTGGGAGTGACAGGGGCATCGGTAGTCGCCGGTGCAGTAGTAGTAGCTGTTTCCCCCGTCTCTGCAAAAAGGCCAGTAACACCCAGGGCGAGAAGTACATAAAAAATGATATGCTTTTTCATACCGCACCCCCTGGCTGTTTGCCGGAGATAGCAGTTTTGCTGGTAACCCCGGAAATGCGTCCCAACTTTCCGGTAAATGCGTTAATTTCGTCCAGTGCACCTTCCACGATGATAGATATCACCGAAAGGTCCTTCTGTTCAAAAGGAACGCCCATCCGAGCCTTCACCAGGTGGCGAAATTCAGCCACCGTAGCGTTAAAGGCCTCCTGCGATTCTTGAGGATTCTCAAGAATCGAGCCGACAACGGCAATACGTGTATCCATATAACAACTCCTCATAGAGAACCAGAACGTATCTTGGCTCACAAGTTATCTTAAGTATACAGAAATAGTGGTTTTTGTCAAGGCTATGGTGTCAGGCACTTTTTTTTCTTTTCTTAAAAGGTCTTTTGGCGATTATTTTAGGTTATACTCCTAAAAACTCTTGACAAATTATTATTTTTCGGTTATACTCCTAAATATGGATTATATAAATAAGGAAGAAGTAACTATTCCCCGGCCTCTTTATACTAAAAAGATAGGTGCATTTGCAGAGAAGCCTTTTATCAAGATTTTAAGCGGAATACGCCGTTGTGGAAAGTCCAGCGTGATGCGGCTTTTGGCAGAGCATTTTCGGGAAAAGGGTATTAGAGAAGAACAGATTATATTTATCAATTTTGAAGATTATGATTATGCCAAACTGCTCGATGCGCCTGAGTTGCACCGTTATATAAAAAGCCGCTTGGGCAATTATACGAGATACTACATATTTTTGGATGAAATTCAGGAAGTTGCAGGCTGGGAGAAGGTTCTTAATTCATTGTTGCTTGATAGCAGAATAGATATTTATATCACCGGTTCAAATTCGCGCCTTCTTTCTTCGGAATTATCCACTTATATTGCCGGGCGCTATGTTGAATTTCATATCAACCCGCTTTCATTTGCCGAGTATCGGGCTTTCAAAGAACATTTCGATGAAAGCGGCGATTTTGAAGATTATATCCGCACCGGCGGTTTCCCTGCAATACACACGGCAAAGTATAGCGGCGAGGAACGGCAGCGAATAATTCAGGATATTTACAGTTCGGCTCTTTTGCGCGATGTAGTGCAGCGTAATAATATCCGTAACATTGAACTTCTTGACCGCATTGTAAAATTTGTGTTTGATAATATGGGAAATCCTTTTTCGGGCAAACGGGTGGCCGATTATTTTAAAAGCCAGCAACGCAAGACCGACCCGGAAACAGTCTACAATTATCTTTCTGCTCTGGAAGCGGCGTTTATCATCCAATCTGTTCACCGTTATGATTTACGCGGGCGCGAGATTCTCAAGACTAATGAGAAATACTATCTTGGAGACCATTCGTTGATAAACGCACTATCAGGCAGCACGGATAAATATATTAGCGGCGTTTTAGAAAATATTGTTTTTCATGAGGCACAAGGCCGTGGCTGGACCGTTTATACCGGCAAAATTGACACACAGGAAGTTGATTTTGTGCTGCAACAAGGTGACAAAAAAGTATACATCCAAGTTGCCTACCGTTTGAATGATAACCAGGAAACAATAGACCGCGAATTTGGCTCACTCCTCAAAATCAAAGACCAATACCCTAAATATGTTATCACCATGGATGATTTCTGGAAAGGAAATATCGAAGGCGTCAAACACTATTATATAGCAGATTTTCTGTTGCTGCCAAACTGGGCTTGACTTAGAATGGCAAGACTATTGTGGTGCTACATTAGAGGTATTAACTGTAATACGAAATGTTCCTGCATCATTTGATAAATACTAAACCTTTCAAGGAGCCCTTGACAAAAACATGACAAAACATTAGTATGTAAATACAAATACATAGAAGGAGCGAGAAAATGGCTACTACTGTTCAGATTCGGGTTGATGATGTGACCAAACGTGAAGCAGACTCACTGTTTGGTGAGTTGGGGCTTGATATTTCTACGGCTTTCAGGATGTTTTTGTCAGCCTGCTTGAGGCTGCGAGGTTTACCGTTTACAGTAAGCGAAAAACCGGCACAGATTGAAGTACATCCGATACCTGACCCTTATGCGGGTAAACTTCCAGGGAAGCTTACAAAAGAGCAACAAGAAATACTGCACCGTATAGTTGAGAAAGGACCAGCAGGTTTTTCACATGAAGAAAAAATGGCAGCGTTTAAGCGATTGGATGGATGCTTGAAAGGTTCTACTCTGACTCTTGAAGAAGTTCGTGAAGAAAGGATACGTCAGCATGCCGGGTACTAAAGCATATATTGATACAAACATCATTTTAGATTTTTTACTGCAACGGAAACCGTTTTATGAAGATGCAAAATTACTTGTTGCCGGAGCCAGGGATGAAAACTATGAAGCAATTGTTGGCACTTATGCAATCACGGATATTCATTATTGGCTGACAAAAGAAACAAAGCAATCAAGGGAATCATTGAACACAATTTTTGATCTGCTCGAAATAATAAGTTTACAAGATACTGTTATCAGTGATATGAAAATAGCTTATAACTCTACTATGCTGGATTTTGAAGACGCTGTTGCATCTGCCATTGCTCAAAGAGAAAATGCAGATTATATTATTACCAGAAATACCATCGATTTTGTTAATTCTCCAGTTCCGGCAATTCTGCCTTCAGATTTTATCACATTGCTGAAGGAATAAAACAACCCTGTCATATCATTGTGGCACTACATTAGAGGTATTAACTGCAATACGAAATGTCCCTGCATCATTTGAATATGGTGTAGTTTTTATATAGTATATCTGCCAGTCATTAAGCGAAATCGAATCTGAAAGTTTACTGTAATTTTCACCAATAAATAAATATATCTGACTGCCGATTGGTCCATATGACTTATCGTAGAGCCGGATGTTTAAGCCTTTTAAAGTCCCAAAGCCGGTATGAATCCACTGTGTTGAAGTTGTCGACGTAAAACAAAACCATTTACTGCCAAACTGGGCTTGACTTTGGATTGTCAACTGTCAAGCAGGCTGGTTATCATTATTCTTTCAAAGAACCAAGCAGACGATAAAAGCAAAAATGTTACCCTATGGTTAATCATGATGTTACAACATGTACTTATTCTTCAGCATCTTCCTCCGTTTCAGTATCAACTAATTTAAGTGCCTTATCTAAATCATCATCGACTCCTTGTCGATAAGTTGCAGTAATTGATGCAGTAGATTCCGTATATTTTTCTCTAAATACAAGGGAAATGCTATTATCTTGTGCTTTTAACAGAGTTATATCTATGCCATTTATTGTTCCACTCTTTCTTATGGGCATACTCTCCTCAACATCTCCAACTACCATAGTTAAAGTTATAGCATTGCTTATGCTAGCTATCTTCATTGAATTGAGTATATCTGCTCTAGCTCGTTCCTTTTCGGACATTTTATTAATATCTGAAGCAGTATACAATTTTTCTTCCCTGTATGCTTCCATGGCATTAACAATTCCATTCTTATCTGTTATAATTATCAATTGTTGCCACCACTGGCTTGAGGTGGCGAAAAATTTGAATGATTCACGTTCACCATATTTAAGCCTTCCAACAGACTGCCATCTAATTTCATTCTCATCGCTATTTATGGACTTTATTTGTTGGTATTTTGTTTTATCTATTTTTTCTCCTAATTTTGGAATATCCAATTCTATTGTACTAGGTATCTCGTCATTCCAAATATTATCTAAAGAAGTACTAATTGTGTTATCATCATTATAAGTTGTTCTAGCTTCAAAAATATAACCTGGTTTAATTTCAATATCACGTTTAATATTATTAATATATAAATTGTTTTTTCTCCAATTAAACACAAGAGTATAGGTGCCTGGTAGTAGAATTATATTTCTCTCTGCACCAGTAACAACATTTTTTAATCCATATTCCTCAGGTGTAAACAGCAACCTTAGATTTGTGTCATACGGTACCCGAACCACACCATAAGTTACAGGCGCAACTTTATGATATGTTTCCTCATACTTTTTTATCAATGATTTCCAATATTCATAATCCTCATTTGTCATGCCAATATTTATTTCAAACGCTTTAGTTAATTTGGCAAATGCTTCTTCATAATTACCGGAATCATAATCTATTTTGCTTTTCATCCAATACACATCTGATATTTTATCTACAGGGAATTTTGAATAGCTAGCCTTCCAGACATTTTTAGCTTCTTGGTAGTACTGTAGAGCCAAATCATAATTTTGGGATTGAACAGCATCACGAGCGCTCTGTAAATATCCCATATAAATTTCACGTTCTTCTTTTGCTTTTTTTTCAGCATTCTTTTCCGCTATTGTCTGCCAATCCTTCCGTATTGGGTCATCCTTGTCTCTGTAGGCAAAAGATAAACCTATTTCAAATCCATTATTATTAAAAATCCAAAAACTTGGAGTATACGTCGCATCAAAACGTAAGTACATATATTTTGTAATAGAAACGTCAAATCCTCCGCCAACTTTAAGAGAGAAATCCACATATTTGCTATAATTAGATGACCAATTATCAGGAGAGCTTATATAAAACGGATATGAAAAGCCCGCTATAGGAAATACTGAGAAATATTGTCCAGTATAAAACGGATATTTGTAAAAAACCCAATCAAATCTTACACCAGTTATTTTCTCATTACCTATTTTTCCACCAAAATACCCTATAGATGTCTCCCAAATTTGATTACTTCCGTATATAGATGCTGTATACTGTGTTTGTGAATTGTCTATCGAGGATATATTATCCTTCTTAACAGAAGAATACTGTCCCTTCAAACCATAGCTAGCACATGAAATAAATACTGTTACTGTTAGTCCGGCCAATAGACACGGTAATCTTTTTTTCATAAATATCTCCTTCTCCAACGCTAAACCCTGTTATAACACCAAGCTTCTTAGCACCACCTTCTTTAGCACACCAATATACTACCATATTTTTACTTTCTTGTCAAGTAGTTTTCAGATTTTTTTCTAAAGGCTTCTTACAATAACTTTGTGTCTTTGCGTCTTTACATGAAAAAACCTCAAAACCCCACTACTGTCCGGTTAAAGTAGAAAATGTTTGTAGCAGAATTTGCAATTATGTATAAAGTATTTTTTCCTTTTTTCTGAAAAAATTTTTAAACCTTAAATTTCATATATTGCTCTTTCTCAATTATTACTGTATTATTGTAATAACAATGACTAAAATGGAAGAAGAGAGGCGTAGCCGGCTGATTGAAGTCCGAAATAGCCTCGGATTTTCTCAAAAAGAGTTTGCGCATGCCTTAAATATAAGCCCGGCTCATATATGTGCTTTGGAAGCCGGAAACCGTAGAGTTACAGACCGCCTCCTTCAAATGCTTGCACTGACTTTTGGGGCAAACTCCCGTTGGTTGAATACCGGGGAAGGAAAAATCTTCGATGACTTTGAAGATGCCCGCCTTTGCCGTGTAACAGAAAATTTTAAAAAACTCGATACTTATTTACAGGATTATATCATCAAACAAATAGATTTTGTTCTGGAAATACAAGACAAACTTGACAATGGAACCTCAAAGTAAAGAACAAACACATAGGTGAGCTAAAGTAGCCGTATAAGTTTCTTATTATAATAAATCAGGTAAATTTCTGCTGCCGTATATCACCCGCATGATCATCTACGGTATACTCAAGCATATTTGTATTTTTCCCGAAATTTCTTGAATACTTCGTCTGCGCTTTTTGGTTTTGCTCCGTTTTCCAAAGCTAGTTCGGCTTCGTGCAATTTATTGTAGACATCGAACATCTGTTGCTGTTTTTCCCATACTTCAATACCCATAATAACCATATCACCATATCCGTTTTTGGTGATATAAACAGGTTCGTGAACCGAATGGCAAAACTCCGATATTTCGTTTGTCTTGCGTAATTCTGTAATAGGCCTAATTGCCGGCATAGTATCCTCCTGGCATTATTATGCCATAATTATGATGAAATCTTGAAAAAGTATCAAGTGGGCGAGGCGGGGTTTGACCCCGCTCTGCACAACATTATACAAAGACTTTCAAATTCCAAGAAAAACAACCACGAATAGCACGAATCGGCCTCGCCGACACGAATAATCTATGCTCTATATTGATAATTCGTGTGACCTTTAGGTCATTCGTGAATATTCGTGGTTAATTCCTTACGCAAAGGTCCTCTCGATAATATCCCCATCCACCGGCTTGGTGAACAGCGACACTACCGGCACTACCACGAAGGGCACCAAGATTGCTATCGATGCGGTGAGCGGGCCGGGGACGCCGGCTATAAACAAGGCTATTTCGCAGGCCACTCCGGCGAAAAGACCGCAGTAGGCGCCTGCTTTAGTCATCTTTTTGCAGTAGAGGCCGAGGATGTAGGGCGCTGCGAAGGCGCCGGAGACTGCGCCCCAGCTTAAGCTCATCAGGGTAACAATAAAACCAATCTGGAAGCGCGATAAAAAGTAGCTGATGATGATGAAAATAAGCGAGAGAAAGCGTATCATTGCAGTAGAACGGTCCTTATTGGTCACTGCCCCTGCCGGCACGGGGTAGAGGTCGATTGCTACAGACGAGGCGGAAATCATCACCAATGATGAAAGTGTTGACATTGAGGCCGATAGCACAAAGAGCATAATCAGGGCGATGAGGGGCGGGGGAAGACGGCCGACTATCAGGTCGGGAACGATGCGGTCAAAATTGATGCCTCCATTTGCAAAACGGGGAAGGGTTTCCGGCGTAAAAAACACATGGGAACTCCCCCCAACAAAGTAGGCGGTAAGCCCGACTAAACCTGCAAAAACAGTGCAGGCAATGGCCGCACGGGGTATGACCTTTTCGTTCTTGATGGCATAAAATTTCTGTGTCATCTGCGGAAGGCCCCAGGTGCCAAAACTCGTCATAAAGACCAGCGACACAATGGTCAGCACACTCGGCTGGCTGCTTTCCGGGATATGTTCGGCGTAACGCTGATTTATTGCATCAATTAACTTACCCAATCCTCCCTCCGCTGCTCCAATTTCCGCATTGCCGGCTATCAGTATATACGCAAACATAGCCAGCGCACCTGCTATCATCAGGATGCCCTGAATAAAGTCGATGGTGACAACGGCAAAGTAGCCGCCTAAAATCAGATAGACGCCGGTAAAGGCGACCATTAAAAGAAGGGCCACCTCAAAGGGGATATGGAAAACCGCTTCAAAAAGGTAGCCTAATCCCTTAAAGATTGAGGCCGAGTAGGGCAGCAGAAACAAGAAGATGATGCTTGCCGCAATCGGTTTCAGGTGCCTGGCACCATAACGCTGTTGCAGGTATTCGGGCATGGTCATGGCATCCAGGGCCTGGGTTTGCAGCCTTGTTCGCCGGCCGAGAACCAGCCAGGCAAGAAGGGAGCCGATGACGGCATTCCCCACGGCAATCCACAGGACATTCATCCCAAAGAGCCAGCCCTGTGTGCCTGCAAAACCGATGACCATCACCGCAGAAAAATACGAGGAGCCATAGGCAAAGGCCGAGACCCAGGGGCCTGCTGTCCGGCCGCCTAAAAAGAATTCACCCAGGGTCTTTGTTCGCCGCATCCCCCAGATGCCGATGCCCGTTACCATTGCAAAAAACAAAACGAGCGCTGTAATGTTCAATACCATAATATATTCCTCCTTATTGGTATGAAATTTGATTTTTTGAGACAGGCCGAACAAAAATTCTACAAAATTAGAACTTGTGTCCGGCTAGATATAATAGTAATAATAGCTGGAATAAGAGAAAAGATTTAATTGAAGGACAGTTGAAGTCTTCATTACAGCAAAAGAATAGCATTTTTGCAAAAACTCGTCAAGCCCTTTCAGAAAAAAAATTAATATGATATAATACTCCTATGCAAACTTTTAACCCTTATCTTCCCTCATGGGAATATATCCCCGATGGGGAACCTTATGTGTTTAATGGCAGAGCGTATGTCTACGGTTCGCACGACCGTTTTAACAGCAGGGCATACTGTATGAACGATTATGTTACCTGGTCAGCCCCTGTTGATTCAGCGGATAATGCAGGCGGCATTGGCCCCTGGCGTTATGAGGGCATTATCTATCGGGCAAAACAGGACCCCCGTGCCGATAAGGATTCGCTCCTTTTTGCACCGGACTTGCAGCAGGGCGCCGACGGCAGGTTCTACCTGTATTATGCCTTGCATAACCGTCCGGTAATGGGGATAGCAGTTGCAGACAGCCCCGCAGGGCCTTTTGAGTATTACGGTGTTGTCGAATACCCCGATGGTGTAGCTGTAGGGGAGGCCCCAAACCGGAAAGAAGACTTCAGTAACTTTGACCCCGGCGTGCTGGTAGACGATGACGGCAAGGTCTACCTTTATTCCGGTTTTGCACCCCGGAAAACAGCCCGTGCATTAAGTGTCGAAGAAGCAGGCTATGAAAAAAACCACCTTGGCGCCTACTGCATGGAACTGGAAGCCGATATGATGACCGTCAAACGCGGCCCCTTTCTGGTATTCCCCCGTGCAGGGGACGACAGAGGGGCATTGGGCAAGGGATACCGGGGCCATGAATTCTTTGAAGCAAGCTCGCTTCGCAAGGTAAAGCTTCCCGGTTGGGAATCGGCAAAATATTACTTTATTTATTCTTCTATTAATAGCCACGAACTCTGCTATGCACTCAGCGATAAGCCGGATGGCGGCTTTGTCTATGGCGGTGTGATAATCAGTAATGGCGATGTCCGGCCTGATAAAAATAACCCTGAAATAGATATAAATGTCCACGGCATCAAAATGGATGACACCGAAGCTTCTGCCTACATGGGAAATAACCATGGGAGCATGGCGGAAATAAATGGCTCGTGGTATATCTTTTATCACCGGCAAACAAACCTTCACCAATATTCCCGGCAGGATTGCGCCGAGCCTATTACTATAAACAATGATGGCAGCATTGAGCAGGTAGAAATGACCAGTTGCGGATTAAATACCGACAAAGATGGCAAACCCTCGCCGCTTAATGGCTGGGGCACCTACGAGGCACGCATCGCCTGTAATCTTTTTATGCCCGGCACAGTCATGTGGTTTCCCTTTGACCACCGCCTTGAACCGGGAAACATTCCCTACATCACCCAGGATGCACCGGATTATACGCCGCCTGTCCCCTCCACCTCCGGGGAGGGCCGGCTGGGGGGCACTACAACAGACTTGCCAAACACACCTCAACAATACATTGCAAACTTTCAGAATGATGCAGTGGCAGGCTTTAAGTATTTTATGGTAGACAATGCAGCACATCCGCTAAAAACACTGACAATGCGTATCCGGGGAAAGGCCAGGGGGACAGTGTTTGTATCAGGCAGCCTTAAAACAGAGCCTTTTGCCAAGCTGGCAATTGATGTAGACAGCGGGAATGATGCAAGCGCTTGGAAGGATTGTGCAGCAGCCTGTGCAATCCCGGAGGGTAAAACAGCCCTGTTCTTTACCTTCCAGGGCGAAGGCGCCTTCGACTGGCTCAGCTTTACCCTCTCATAAACTACTTGACAAAGAGTGATAATCAAGCTATACTACATTTATGAGTGATTGTATATTTTGTAAAATTGCCGCAGGTGAAATTCCTGCCAATTTTATTTATCAGGATGATGAAGTCGTAGCTTTTAAGGATACCAATCCTCAGGCGCCCGTTCATATCCTCATTATTCCGAAAAAGCATGTGGCCAATATTCTGGAAGCCGATGAGGCTCTTTTGGGGACGCTTTTTGGAAAAGTCAAGAAGATAGCCGCCTCGCAGGGCCTCTCTGAAAAAGGCTTTAGAACGGTTGTCAATACCGGCGATGACGGCGGACAGACGGTGCATCATCTGCATCTGCACCTTTTGGGCGGCCGTTTTATGCAATGGCCTCCGGGTTGATAAAAGTGGAAAGGGAAAATGGCGGCCTTATCACCGTATAAACTTGCCAAGGCAAGAGACACTTACAATATATTTAACCTCATGAGTTCAGCCTCGCAGCAGTTTGTGGTGGGGACCATCGTTATACTCTTTGCCATGCGGCTCAATGCCAATTCGACAACAATTGGTATACTCAATGCTCTTGGCTATCTGTCTTTTTTCTTTATGCTCCTGGGAAAGATTATCATCTTAAAGTTTCCTATCATCAAAATGTATGGTATTTCCTGGTTTGTCAGGGCGCTTGGTATGGCGCCGCCTATCATCATACCGCTGCTGGTAGCCGGCGGGCACATGGACTCCAGCATGCTGATTCTGCTTGCAGGCGTCTTTGCCTTCCATATGTTTCGCGGTATTGGCATGATTGCCAACAACCCTATTCTTGATACCCTTGCCCAGGGCCCCGACCGCGGTATCTACCTGACCCAGGTGCAGATTGTCACATCGGCCACCGGCATGTTTTGTAACTTTGCCGTTGCCCTTGTCCTTGGGCGCTCTCCGCCTCTCTGGCTTTATTCAGTATTGATTGTTATTGGTGTGGTTGCCGGTGTTATAAGCGGCGTTCTTGTTCTCAAACTTCCCGACCCGAATACCGATGTTCCGGCAGAAGGCGGCGAAAAGCAAAAGTCCGAAGGCTTCTTCAAGGTTTTCAAGCAGGGGATGGCAATGAAGGAAATCAGAAGCTTCATTTTAGTGCTTGTCCTTGTTGCCCTTATATCCGGCATTGCACGGGCCTTTGTGACCGTCTATAGCCGCGAAGTCTTTGAGCAGGGCGATGGTATGGTCTCGCTCTACGCTGTCTTTGGCGGGCTGGGCAATCTGGCTATCGGCCTTTGTATAAAGTTTTTGATAGACCGCATCGGGGTAAAACCGATTTACCTTACCTGCACGATTATCGGTATCCTCGGAATGATTCCCGTTGTGCTTTTCCCGGCAAGTGGAATCGACAATGAAGTTACCGTTATTCTATTTCTCTCTGCGGTTTTCTTTCTGCTGAACTTCGGCTTTTTAGGCGCGGAAGGAATTGCGCAGACCTATTTTCTTGCTCTTGTTCCCCGGAAAATGATGCTCGACATGGGCATTATCTACTGGTTGGTCTTTGGTTTTGCCGGTGCGAGCGGAAACTTACTCGCCGGCGTCCTGCTTGATACCTTCCGGGCCTTCGAAATATCAAACTTTGCTTCTTACAAGCTGCTCTATAGTCTCCTGATAATTCTCGGGATTGTCGTGATCATTCTGATGAGGAAACTTGCCCCCTTAGGCTCTCTGCCCTTCAGGGGAGCGATGGGAGTGATTTTCTCGCCCCGCGACCTCCGGGCAATCAGCCTGCTTGACCGCCTGAATAAGAGCGGGGATAGTGATGAGGAAGAAGAACTTCTTGAGCAATTACATGAAACGCCCTCGAAACTGGCGGTAAAGGGGCTTTTAAGCAAGGTACTCTCGCCGCGCCTCAGTAACCGGCAGGAGGCGCTGCGCGCCATCGATGCTCTTTCCGAACTTGATGATACCGCGGTAAAAGCTCTGATGGATGACATCGTCAACAATCCCTATACCACTGCCTATATTTCGGCACGGATTTTGGGGCGGCATAAGTGTGCAGAGGCAATTCCCCTGCTCCGCGAGCTGGCCATGTCTTCTTCAGGCGACTACATGCTTATTGGCGAGGCACTTATTGCCCTTGCCCGCTTAAACGATGATCCATTCTTACCGCAGGTTGAAAAAATTGTAGAAAAAACAAAGAACCCCCGGCTGAAAATCATGGGCGTTGAGGCCTGTGGTGTCTACCGTTCGCCTAAGGCCCTGGGCGCCTTAATCGATGTGCTTATTACAAAAGACCCGCCGCCCTATCTTTGTGACGAAGTGGTCCTTTCAATGGCTGCAATTATTGACCACGAAGGCGGTTCTACAGCGGGAAAGCTCTTTTACAACCTGCTTGTCCGCCTGAACCGCGACGAAAACAGCTTTGCCGCCTTAGCTTCCGACGAAGCAGAATCGGCAGTGGAATATTTTGCAGAAACCCTGGGCGGCTGGGCTCATTTAGCAAGAAGGGTTACAAAGGTGCAGAAGAAAAACAAGGGAGTGGAAAGCCCTATTGCCCTGGCAACACGCCTTGCAAAGGAACTACAGGAGGCAGTCCGTGCCTACGCCGAAGAAAACAATGGGGCAAAACTTTCCCGCTGGATTTTAAGCCTGACCAATTTTGAAAACATTGTCGACCTTTACATTGCAGCCTTCCTTGCAGAACTGGTCCTTGATGATGCATTGGCAGAGAGCAAGCAAATAAAAGTATTGGTTGTGCACTGGGCGGCAAGAATTATCCGTTTATGGGCCAAGCGCTTAAAAATATGATTAGCCGGCAAGAAAAGAGCAATGGATAATAGCCATGGAAATAATTATAGGCGATGATGAGGAAGAGGGGCAGGGCACACAAGGCCAACAAGGCAGGCAGGCCGATGCAGCTTTTACAAAGCTAAAACGTTCCCCAAACTGTTTCAAATGCAAGTATTTCCATATAACCTGGGATGTAGATAAACCCCACGGCTGCGAATTCTTCAGCTTTAAAACAGCCGGCCTCCCCGCCCTGGAAGTAAAAACGGCCACCGGCTCCTTCTGCCCCATGTTCCGGGAGAAGTAAGGATTTTATATGCCAAAACTGGCCGACAAAGCAGCCTTGTCCTGTTTTTTAGCGATGTGGACTATTACAAATAAAGTAATAGATGTCGCCATTAGTAATAAACTGAGAAATAGAATCATACTAAAATCCTCCTTTTATCCAGAGCATAATTTGTGCAATTACCCCAACTATACTTCCAATACCGACAATCGTAGCAATAACTTCCAAGACTTGTAATAAAACATTAGGCTTCTTTGTTATAAATACAAAAGCCGCTTTAGTTGTTTTATTCAATTCTCGTAATTGCTTTAAAATCTCATTTTGATAGCTCATACATAATATATGACCTATATATCATTCTTGCTTTCATTATACAGGAAAATTTGAAAAAAAGCAAGCCACAGCCACGCACTACATGTGTTGTGCGTGGCTGTGGCTTGAATGGCGCTTACACTTCCAGCCTGGCGCTATTCAGCAGGCGGCGTGTCAGACTGGTTTACCGCAATTTTATACGTTGTGTCTACCGAGTCTGTTGCCGCACGGACACCCAGGTAGTAGGTGCCTCCTGCTGAGAGGTACGCTTTGCCATATACCGTAGTACCGCTTGAAATTGATGTTGGCCATGGCGAAGCATCCCAACTTATTGTGTTTAAACTGCTACTTAACATCACAGGCTCATCTAAAGCGCCGTCTGACACATTAATATGGAAGTAATAGTTTCCGCTACTGCCAGTGGTAAACTTGTACCATTTGTAATGCGTTGCGGAAGATGTGCTGGCTTCCGGCGTCCACGCGCCGCTTGAGAGAGTACCTGCCAGGCTTTCCCCGTTAGCAATGAACTGCGGCATAAAGGCCGTCTTGAATGTTACATTCCCCGCGCCTGTTAGTTGGAAACTAGCATAGTATGTTTGTCCGGCGGTTAAGTTATATGCAATAATGCCACGCCCTGCGGTATCCCGTACAGGCCACATTATCCCAGTCATGCCAGTAGTAGATTTAACGGTGTATTTGTCTAATGTTCCTGTTCCCGCGCTTCGGTCAAGATTCAGGTACCAGGTTCCGGCAGTTTCCGGGGTAAAGCTAAAACTGGCCGGTGCGTTGCCCGTAGATATAGTTACATCATCACTCCATTCCCCGGCTGTCAATTCCGTTGCCCTGCTCACCGCAACCTGTACGGTGGCTGCTTCCGTGGAATATTGAGACAGACCAAAACTCACAAAATACGTTGTATTGGCTTCCAGACCGCTCTCGGGAACGAATGGCGAAAGATCACTACCCCCGCCTGCCAGTTCAATATCTATCACTTTCCCGTCATATCTACAAATTCGTATATCACTCAAAGAGGCGCCAATCCGGTTGAGCACGTACATACCGGCTTCCGCGGTAGTAAATGTACACCACTTCTTAATACCACCGGGCTGTAGTGTGATCTGGCTGGAGTATGTACCAAGAGTAAGCGGGTCGTCACCGACTCCTTCATCCCAAATTTCCTGCAAGAGCGGCGGGTAGTCTTTGGTTGATATTACAAGGCGGTTGGTTGCGGGGATTGAACTGGCATCGTATGCCCGGAGCCCAAGGTAGTATGTTGCGTTTGCTTCAAGACCATCGTATTTACAGTATTGTGGGTACAGTAGTGGATCCCTCGAAGTATCGAACCACTGCGTGTTATCAGCAATATCGATTACGGTACCGTCTGGCTTGCGCAAAACTGGTTTTGCAAGCTTGCCTTCCGTGGTATATCCATGAATATAGTACGTTCCTGCCGCGTTTGTCATGAACGTATACCAGGTATAGCTGTCCGCATCAGTATACGTTATCGTTTGCGGAGTTTTCCATGCCTCGTTGGCGGAACGGCCCCACTCGTGGTTCGTTTCGTTTGCGCTCGCGATTATATCGCTGGTAAGCGGCGGATCTGCTCTGGTGTTTACCGCTATGTTTAATGTATAAGTGGATGACGACACGTAGTAGAGATTCAGTCCAAGGTAGTAGTCCTCCCCACCGGTAAGGGTATACTTATATGGACTACCAGAAGCCCAGGCACCGGATTCGTAGTTCACCAGTGTACGGTCAGTTTTTTCCAAGCGCAATGACGCAGAAGTTAAGTATCCATCCGTTATAATAGCGTGGAAGTAGTAGTCTCCATCGCTGGGTGGGGTGAACTTGTACCATTCATAGGTATCGTAACCCACATATTCAATCGTGTTGGAATCTGACCATGTGTTATCGACAAGCACTATGGCATCCACGCGCGGGTCATCCTCCGCCGCCACAGTGAATGTGCATGCTTTGGCAAAGGTAACGTCATTTGCGTCCTTTACTTGCACCCGCACACTGTATTCCCTAGCTTCGGTCAGGGCGGAGCTCTTCACCCACAGATTGGTGTTGTCTAGAATGTTAAAGAGATCGTTATCTGTATCGCCTTCCCCGCTCACCAGTGAGTACGAATATGCCGGTGTGCCGCCCACAGCGTTTGAAAACGTGCCCATTGACTTCATCGGACCCACATTGTCATTGCCCACCTGCAAGTCGGCGGTGGGGGTAAAGGTAAAGCCGGTAATATTGTTCTCATCACCTCCTTCTTCCTCCGTCACAGTGAAGATACATGCTTTTGCAAATGTTACGTCGTTGGTATCTTTTACCTGCACATATACGCTGTATGTTTTCGCAGTCAAAGCCGTAGCGCCCACCTTCAGATCGGTACCGCTTATGGTTAATAAGCCGTTATCCGTATCACCAGTCCCGGTAACCAAGGTGTACGTGTACGGCGCGGTGCCTCCGTCGGGATTGGAAAAAGCGCCGATTGTCGCACCGGCGGCCACATTGGCATTGCCCACCTGCAAGCCGGTTATAGGGGTAAAGGTAAAGTCAACAATGTGTTCTTCATCCCCAGTTTGCGCGGCCGCCACAGTGAAGGTACAGATTTTTTCAAATACTTTATTATAAGCATCTGCAATCTCTACAAGCACACTGTATTGTTTTGCTGTTGTTAATGGGGAAGGGCCTACAAGCAATTTGTTCGCATCATCGCCAGTTCCAATTACAAAGGAAGCATTGTCGGTACTTCCCGTGCCGGAAACCAGAGAATACTCAAATGGTGAGGTCCCTCCTTCCGGAGCGCTAAATGTGCCTGCAACAGCGCCTTGTGCCACATTGCTTTTGCCTACCTGTAATCCGCTTGCTGCCGTAAAGGTGAAGCCGGTAATTTCCGGATGATTTTCCGGCGGGTCCGATTCACCACAGGCCGACAGCATCAAACTGAAGGCAGTAAGAACGAGAACTGCAACTATGGCAGTCATTTCAAACTTTTTTTTCATCTTAAAATCTCCTCTGTTTAAGACAAGTAAAAGTCCTGCATCAATCCTCCTTTGCAACGCAAAGGGCTTTAGAGGCATGGTATTGTATGCAGTGGCTTTACC
>JAISIL010000148.1 GCA_031262035.1 Spirochaetaceae bacterium
TGCTGCTATAACAGTATTTGTGTCTTTTTCTACGGCCTTCGAACGAGCCCAGCCGGTGATGCCGGTCAGGTGCCGCAGGGCTTCTTCGGCAAGGTCTGCATCTTCTGCACTACAGGACAAATACATACGCCCCGGTTTTTGCACAATAGATGCATAGCTCGTCCCATGCAAAAGGTGTTTCAGATTCTGCAGAAGGGCTTTTTCAAAAAGCTTTTTATTGTCGCCTTTCAGGGTAAGTTCGCCCTCTTTTATAAGAAATAAGACTGCATCATCTTTTGTATTTTTCACATTTTTTGCAGTTATAGTTTGCATAATATATCCTTAATGGCAGCACAAAGGGCGTCAATATCCTGCATGCTTGTATTGTAGCCTTGCGAAATCCGTATTCCCTCAAAAGGATAGGCCCTTTCTTTTTTGTTATTGCTGCATGCCGAGCCGGTAGACACAGCAATACCTGCATCGTCCAGCACCCGCACCATAACCTCCCCGGGAATGCCATCAATCGAAACCTGCACAATCCATGGGGAATATTGTAGGTGCGAGGCCCCCTCCGATACACGATCTACCGGCAAAACATGGCAGCGGGGGAATGTTTGTAGTGTGCTAATCAGCTTCTGCATACGTTCTGTGGCAGCCTGCATCTGCGTTTGCAAATCACTGCCTGCATAGCGCTCTATACATTCGGCAAAAGCTACAGCCCCTGCCGTATTTTCCGTGCCGGAACGGATGCCTTTTTCCTGGCCGCCACCCCGGTAGACTACTTCCAGGGGCTTTCGCAAATACAATAAACCAATGCCCCTTGGCCCGCCAATTTTGTGTGCAGAAAAAGCAGCAGAATTACAGTCCCATTCGGCTAGATTCACCGGTATTTTCCCCAAGGCCTGCACAGCATCTACATGAATGTGTATGCGTTTGTGCACTGCATGCAATTGACTACAAATACTCTGCACATCATTTATACCACCTGTCTCATTGTTCACCGCCATAAGGCAGACCAACTGTGTATCATCACTACACAGAGACACAATCTTAGAAGCCGGAACAGCCTTAAAATCAGTCTGCAATAAATTGGAAAGCAAAGCAATATTTTCACGCACCGAAGGATGCTCAGAATCAGAAGACACAACAGCAGAACTAAACACACTTAAATTATTCGTGCCACGAACCAAACGCAGCCCAAAACTATGAATCACCAGCGCATTAGATTCAGTGCCGCCGCTTGTCCAGTAAAGCTGTTCAGGTAAACAGCCTAAAACAGCGGCCGCCTTGCTTCGGGCGTCTTCTAATTGTTTCTTTGCAAGTTTCCCTTCAGTGTATTTAGACGAAGGGTTGCCATCGGCGGACAGCGATGTCGCTGCATAATCAAAATAGAGTCTTTTCATGTTTAGAATTCAATCGACTAACTACCAGAAAAAACACTAAGACAATAAGATAGGCAGAAAAAAGGTAGAACAAAGACGGCAGGGTAGACTGTGTAGAAGAATAGACAGCAAGCAAGCTTACTATAATTTCCAGTGAATAAATAAAAGCGTCTATTCCCAGAGCCGGAACTTTTAAATTCATCAGCTTATGATGAATATGAATCCTGTCCGGGGTATCAATTTTAATATGATGATGCATTCGCCAGAAGGTCGCAAAGGTGGTATCCATAATAGGTATTAGCATAAAGGCCGCTGCATAAAACAGGGGAATGTTACTTTTGAATGGATTAATAAAAGAACCGTCTATATCAAACTGGGCCATTATAGAAGCAATATCAAGATCGCCTATTATATCATTGTCATTTATTAAAGGCAGAGTGGCAAGGATAAAGCCCAAAAAATAAGCGCCGCCATCGCCCATAAAAATTTTGGCATGGGGAAAGGGCCAATTGAAGACCAAAAAGCCCAAAAGGCTTGCAATCAGCACCGCACATAAAATACTGGAGGAACCAAAACCCGGATTATAATGGAAAAACAGCATATAACCGGCCGAAGCAAAACAGGCAAAGCCCGCAGAAAGGCCGTCAACGCCATCAATAAAGTTTACCGCATTGATAATGCCCACCACCCAGAAGATAGTAATAACACTCCAAAGCCACTGGATATTATTAAAAAAATTGAGCAAAGCGAGGTTGTCTATCATCCGGGTTATGCTTAAATCAAAAAAGAACATTCTGTTAAAGCCATAACCGGCAAGCGAAACCAAGACTCCGGCAAAACACTGGACAATCAATCTATAGCGCGAGGGGATAGACTTAAAATCATCACGAATTCCAATCAAAAAACAGCTAAGGCCGCCAATACAGACCGGTAAAAGACGGCTTCCGACCAGTGTATTAGG
This sequence comes from Spirochaetaceae bacterium, assembly GCA_031262035.1. Classification (GTDB taxonomy): domain Bacteria; phylum Spirochaetota; class Spirochaetia; order Treponematales; family Breznakiellaceae; genus JAISIL01. The sequence goes on from JAISIL010000148.1 coordinate 2,323, forward strand.
CGAAACCAGCTCAATAACGATAATCATGATGAAAAAAGTCAGGCAAAAACCTATTCCGCCGAGTCTGGGCACATTCCCCTGATGCACTTTTCTACTATCATGGAAGTCAAACCACCTTTTTTTCTTCGCAACAATCAATGTAAGCCCTGTAAGACAAAACGAAAGAGCAAAAGCAATCAGACTGATGAATAAAGTTAATGACATACTTCGTGAATTATAGCATTTTTTAGTTTTTCTGTCAATGCACTTGAAAAAAAACTTGAAATCTTCTATAATAAAAGCATGATTGCAGGAATTGATATCGGAAGCACTACAACAAAGGCCGTTACTGTCGATTCAGCTTCTAACCAGATATTGAATCTGGTTACTACAAAGGCAAACGATGCAGTAACCTCGGCAACCGGCGCTCTGGGGAAAATGATTCTCGAAAACAACATCACGATGAGCGATATCGAAAAAATCATGATAACCGGTGTGGGAGCCTCAAAAATCAATCAAAATATCTTCGGCATTCCCACTATCAAGGTAAACGAGATACAGGCGGTAGGTATCGGCGGCATGTATCTGGGGAGCGGCCTGGGCGAAGCCCTCAGCAAAAACGGCGAGATAATCATAGCAAATATCGGCACCGGCACGGCAATTATCGATGCTTCTCCTACAAAAATAGAGCATATCGGCGGCACGGGGCTGGGCGGCGGCACTATCATCGGCCTGGGAAAACGCTTTTTAGGCATGTCCGACTACACCGAGATTGTCAGCATGGCCGAAAAGGGAAGCCTTAACAATGTCGACCTTCTTATGGAAGATATTATGGATACCAGTCTGAGCTTTCTCAGTGCAAAATCAACTGCAGCAAACTTCGCAAAGATGCTCGACACCGCCACAGACGAAGATATCGCCATCGGCCTTATCAATATGGTGTATCAGGTTATCGGGGTGCTCTCGGTTTTTGCCGCAAGGAATAAAGGAGCCTCGTCGGTGCTGGTAACCGGCAGCGGCAGCGGCAATATGCTGGGACGGGAAGTCTTTAAGGTAATAACGGGGCTCTACGGCACTCAATTTGAATACCCGGAACACCCTGAATACAGCACTGCCATAGGAGCAGCTCTGCACAAATGATTATTTTTCTTCTTTTATACATACCATTATTGACGCTGCTCATCTGCATTTTCAACAGCGAAAAATATGCCCTTATCGAAAAACGAAAATTCTGGTTCTGGAACACCTGGGCCTTACTCTTTGGCAGCGCCATTGCAGTGTTTCAGTTTCTTGTGGGCGATACTATCGCAATACTCGCCTACGGCGAAATACTTTTTTCGCATGCACTTATCGATATAATTATCATTCCCTGCATTATTCCGGCCCTTATATACGGCCTTATTTATCTGAGCCACTATCTTTTCAGAAAAAACCCGGCTCCGCTCGGCGGCGGCCTCCTCTGCTGGATGCTCTTTTCCCTGATACCGGCAAGCGTCTTTCATGCCGTCATCTGGGGCGTTCATTCCTGGCCCTTATACCTTGTCCTTGTTCCCACTCTCTGGGGAGCGGTCGCCATTGGAATTCCCCTTATACTGGACATTGTAAATCACGAGGAAGTCAAGTTGCACTTTAAAATCATCTCTATCATCGTCCTGGTCGCCCTCCCCTTCCTTGCCGCCCTTTCATGGATGTTCTTCTTCAGCAAAAACCTGCTTGCAGGCAGCATCTTCCTCTTCCTCAGCCTTCTCCCCGCAGCTCTCATTTTATACTCTCCACATGGAATCATAAAAAACAACCACGAATAACACGAATCGGCTTTCGCCGACACGAATTTTGGCTTACTTATCGTAGATTATTCGTGTAGCAATACTTGACAAAAACCTGCGGTTTTGATATTATACTGATACAGGAGATTTATAAATGCAGATTTCTACTTTGCAAGCGGCGCGTTTGAAGTATACGCCGAAGGTTCCCGCTATTTTACAGGGAAGTTTAGATTCTATCAATATTGAAACCGGTAAGCCAACCGAAGCTTTGGCCGATAAAGATGACTTAAAAGCACTTTTCAAGCACACTTACGGGCAGGGCCTTGTCAAATTTTCGCAGGGAAAAAATGATGGCTTGAACAAGAAGCTGGCTGTCGGCGTCATCCTTTCCGGTGGACAGGCTCCCGGCGGGCACAATGTTATTGCCGGCCTGTATGACGGCCTTAAAAAAGGCAACAAGGATTCAAAGCTCTACGGTTTTTTGGGCGGGCCTTCCGGCCTCATCGATGGCAAGTATCAGCTTTTTGATGATGCGACCATTGACGCCTACCGTAACACCGGCGGTTTTGATATCATCGGTTCGGGGCGGACAAAGATTGAAACGCCTGAACAATTTGCAGCCAGCAAGGCCAGTGCCGAAAAGCTCGGCCTTGACGCCGTTGTCATTATCGGCGGGGATGATTCCAATACCAATGCAGCCCTTTTGGCCGAATATTTTATTGAACACAATGCAAAGGCCCCCAGCGGCAAGACCATTCAGGTAATCGGCTGCCCAAAAACCATTGACGGCGACCTGAAAAACGAATACATCGAAACCAGTTTTGGTTTTGACACTGCCTGTAAAACCTACAGCGAACTTATTGGCAACATTGAACGCGATGCCAACAGCGCCCGTAAATATTGGCACTTTATTAAGCTGATGGGACGCAGCGCCAGCCATATTGCCCTGGAATGCGCCCTGCAAACACAGCCCAATGTCTGCCTTATTTCCGAGGAGGTCGAGAAAAAGGCCCTTTCGCTTGACGACATTGTCGAGCAGATTTGCAAAAGCATCAGCGCCCGTGCAGAAAGGGGAGACAACTTTGGGGTGGTGCTTATTCCCGAAGGCCTTGTGGAATTTGTCCCCGAAATGAAGGCCCTGATTTCCGAACTGAATGACATGCTTGCCTATGAAACAAAAAAGACCGACACGGTAGTTGATGCAGCAGAAGATGTAGCGGTAAAAGCCGACTTTAGCCAAATAAAAACCTTTGCCGAACAGAGCAAGTGGGTTCTGAAAAATCTAAAGGCCGGTTCTGCAGCCCTTTTCGACAGCCTTCCCGAAAGCATTGCCGCACAGCTCATTGCAGAACGCGACCCCCACGGTAATGTGCAGGTCAGTTTAATCGAAACAGAAAAACTTTTAATATCAATGGTTCGAAGCCGCCTTGAAGTCTTAAAAGAACAGGGCTCATACAAAGGCAAGTTCAGTGCATTAAGCCACTTCTTTGGCTACGAAGGCCGTGACGCCTTCCCCAGCAACTTCGATGCAGACTACTGCTACAGCCTTGGTTTTACCGCCTTTGTGCTGATTGCCGACGGCCGCACGGGCTATTTGTCCAGCGTTCGCAACACCACCAAAGCGGCTAGCGAATGGATTGCAGGCGGCGTGCCCCTTACCATGATGATGAACATGGAAAAACGGCATGGCTCGACAAAACCGGTTATCAAAAAGGCATTGGTAGAACTGGACGGCAAACCCTTTAAGGCCTTTGCCGGCAATCGCGACAAGTGGGCAGTAGAAACCTGCTACCTCTACCCGGGTGCAATACAGTATTACGGCCCAACAGAAGTCTGCGACCAACCAACAAAGACCCTGGCGCTGGAGCATTAGGGCGAAAAAGTGCCTGGCACCCTACGGTGCTCCGCGAGAGAATTATTTCTTCTGTGCCAGTTGCGCCAACTGACGTTTCAACTCAGCATTTTCCGCCTTATACCGGGCAGCATCCGCCTTATACTTAGCAGCAGCCCGTTTTTCGCCCTTTTTTTCCCAGTCTTTGGTCCAGCCGGTGGCTTCTAAGGCTTTTCTCACTCTCGGTGACATTTCCATAGTTTCTTTCTCCCATAAATCTGCATTGGCTTCTACCACCACATGCATATAAGCGTCCAATAATTTTTCCATTTCAGGTTTGCGATATAACTTTTCGTCTTCCCTGAACAGAGCGGAAAAACTTTCCCTATCTAACTTGCCACGCAGGTTCCTGAGCCACAGATTGTCTGCCGCCGACAGGGCTTTGCTCTCGATGAACTGCATCGGCAGCACATCACCTCTTATAGTATAAATGCCTTCGTCAGTTTTGTCAAGAGTAAAACCGCGGATTTCTTGCAAATGGGTCAGAACTTTCCTTGGATACTGCTCGGCCACGAAAGTGACGGTGATGTCGGTGATATCCTTTCGTTCGAGGGACGAGTAGAGGCAGGCATAGCCGTAGACCTTATACAGGTCGCCTATGGAAAGGTAGTCGCTGCCGCTCTTATATTCGACGATGTTGTAGGTGCGGAAAATGCGGGCAAAGTTCTTCTCGATGACCATATCACGGAGCTTCTTGATGATGAGCACATCTATTTTGAGGGGTTTTGAGCTGAGTTGTGTCTCATCGCTGAATTCGAGCACATCCAGGTAGTCCGCCAGTTCAATTTGAAGGGCTGCATACGCTGCTGTGTGCCACTGGATAGGGACATGGTCTTCATTTTTCTTGTTCGCCATAACGGAAGGAGTATAGTGAATTGTGAAAAAAGTGTCAAGGTATCCTACTGTAAGAAATCACCACGAATACCACGAATAGCCCTTTGGGCTACACGAATAATCTATGAGTTGTATTGAAAATTCGTGTGACCTTTAGGTCATTCGTGAATATTCGTGGTAAAAAAAGTGCCTGGCCAACCGTTATGCGGTCATCCGGCGTGCATATGGTCATATCTGTCAAGTATTCTACATGTGCCATAAACAAATATACCGATACCGGCGATAACCATGCTTATAATGATTCCTATTGGCATCTATTCCTCTCCTACAAAAACATACCCAATACCTGCAACACAAGGGCTATAATTCCAGCAATACTGGCTCCAAGTCCTACAATCTCATATGCTTTTCTCTTCTGAAGGCCTTTTTCTCCCTCGTCTGTTGGATATGCAATCAGATGAACATCATCAGCAATATCCTTTAGTCTGCTTTTGTCGTCTTTATCCATACTTTTAATATAGCGTATTTTTCCGAAAAAGTCAAGCCCCCGAATTGCCTCATAACTAATCTAGCCGAAAAGGGGTGGCTGCCTCATAACCCAAATCTAGCCGAAAGAAACTGCCAACGGCAGTTATTTTCCCGTATCATGGCTC
>JAISIL010000137.1 GCA_031262035.1 Spirochaetaceae bacterium
TTGCCTGATACACAAAGGCATAATCTCCAATGCGCTCAAGAGCCGCTGTTCCGGTGAACACCAGGTCTTCCAGAGCCGGATAGGGGGCGGTATAGGCCAGCGCTGCAAAGGCGCTTTCACCAATCTGATACATATCGGCGCAGCCTTCAAAGCTCACCTTTTTAAGGCCCCGCATATCTGCAAAAAGATTGTTACCAATTTCAGTGGTTACTGTGGGGAAGCGAATGCTCACAATCTGATTTTTGTGCGGCCTGATTGCATCAAGAATTGGCCCTGTTGCTGTGGCTGAATAACTGGGGCTGGCGCCATCTGCAGTAATGCTTAAGGGTAATGCAGGATCCCAAGTGCTGGCGGAAAGGTCATAGCTTATCTGCATGGCATTGTCAGGAATTGCAGTAAAGAGTGCATTTGCTGGGTCAGTGCCAATAATAGTGTAAGTGCTTACGGTTTCAGCAGTCCATTCTCTCTCGAAATCACTGCCGTCGCCGGTATAGTTAACAGTTATCGCAAGTAATTTTGTATTGTCCCCATTACCATACTGTGAATTACTTCTGATCCCTGCAAGTTGGCTGGTCAGGTCAGAAATGCTTGTTGCAGTAATAGGAGGAACCACTAAGGCGCCACCGGTAAAGCTTGCCGGCATCATTAGCTGCCAGGTATTACCGGTATAAATATAGGCATTACCGTCTGAGGTGTTGTAATACGCCCAGTTAATTTGGGGTCCAGCCGGAGCAACGGCTAACTCACCTTTCCAGATGATACCTGAACCGTTGGCGCCGGCGGCTCCGCTTGCACCGGCCGCTCCAGCCGCACCTACAGCGCCGTCCTGAGCCATAATCTCCCAGCTATCGCCGTCCCAAATATAGGAACAGCCATCGCTCGTGTTATAATAAGCCCAGTTTAGTTCCGGAGTTCCTTCCGGAACAGACGCCAATGCGCCTTTCCACACTAAGCTTGCACCGTCTTTGCCATCTGTACCATTGACTGGTTGACAAGCCGTGAAGACCACTACAGAAGCTGCCAGCAACAAAAGCACTGCAGCAAACAACCGTAGTCCAATTTGAGTTTGATGTTTCATATCAAAACCCTCCTTATAAAATTTTTAACTGGCATACGTCAGTTAATTACTAATTATGGGGCCCAGATAACAGCGGGGCCGTCGTTTGTGGAGACGCTGTTGCCGCTGTCATTGTTTCTTGAGCCATATACCCACTTGCATACCTTGTCAAGGCGCGCTGCTATTTCGGCGCTTCCTGTACCGGGTTCTCCTGTACCGGGATGATTCTTGTAATATACCAAACCGTAAGAGCGGTTTAGATACCTATCGGTCTCTCCCTGAGGATAAGCCCGTTCCGCGATGCTTGATGCAGCGGGGTTTGCCATATTACATTTACCCAGTCGTTCGCCATAATAATCATCAGTATCGGTTTTTCCAAGGTCAATAACCCCCGGCCCGTAATACAGATGGTTCGAAATCGACTGCGAAACCGGACGCCCTGTTCCCATCCAGCCAAAGTTCCCGGTATTTCCGGCGTCTGTATAATTGGCATAGGTATCCCCGCCCGGATTCAATACATAGTCTATCTGGTCTATAACAGAACGGAAATACAACTTTGCATTATTCCAGTAGGAAATATCATTTTGCATATAGGGAATATAATCATCTTCCGGCAGGGTTGTAAGCGGGTTGTCACCCTTGTAAGTCGTTCCACCGGCAAAACCTGTTTCCCTAATAATTACCGGATAATCTCCCTTGGCGCCAATGTTTGCAACATTTGCATCAACGCCCCATGCCGTAGAATAACGGAAGAAGGTAAGGAAGGCCGAATAGTTATAGGCTCCTTCCTGCCAATAATGCAAAACCTCCTGGTCTGTATTAACAGAAACCCGGCTGCCGTCATCGGCATTGGCCCCGCCCATATCATAATCCGTTTCCGGGTCATAATAGTTGGTGCAACCAAGATAGGGGTAGCAGCCATCGGCAGCATTTGAATCGTCCAATTCAAAACCATTAAAACCATTCTTCTTTAAGGTATCGGCAAAGAGGCTTGCCACTTCCTGCATATAAGTCGCCGGAAGATTGGCAAAAGACAGCACGCTATCCGAAGCATTGGTAATCCCCAGCAAAACCTTGATATTCCTCGACTGCAAGGGCGATATCATCGTTTTTGCCGCCGTAATAGTAGCTTGAATATCGCTAAGGTCAATGCCAAAACTAAATGTTTTTGCGCTCTCATTAAATGTTGCCCGGAACTTAGCCCAGCCAATAGTAACATAATCGAAATAATAAGGCCCATTGGCATTATCCATTCGGTATTCCAATGCAATAAGCGGGTTTTGACTGCCGCTTACCTCGAGCCCTATCTTTGCCCGTGTAAAAGGCCTGTTGGGGTCATCAGGGTTTCTTTCATAAATTGTCTTGTTACTTACCCCGGGCACATACTTCCACGGAAGTTCGGCATCTGGAATCTCTGTCGGACATCCCGAAAAAATCAACAGTGATACGGTCAAAACCGTCAGTAAAATCAAATTTCTTATCTTCATATTAATAACCCTTAAATATCCTATAATAACCTATCCTAAAACTGATTACCAGGAAATAATTATTCCAATAGGAATACTTATACCGGTAACACTATCGCTAATTGTAGGTGCAATACCCGGCATATCTGCCTCAGCATAATTCCAGAAATTAGACATCTGTCCCGCCAAATCCTTCGACCAGCTTGTAGTCAATCCCTGGTAGCGAAGGCCGCCAAAGACAAAGACAGAGGGTGTAAAGAAATACTGCAGTTGCAGGTCTACAAACAACTGGTTGCGAACAAATTCATACTTTTGTACTGCCGACTTTGCATTATCGTTCCGCATAAGGTTCCGGGCATAAAGCTTTAGCGTCATGTGCCGGCCATTGTCCCATGTTTTAAAGTCCCACTCCACACCCAGGCCATTCCAGAGCATGTAGTGTTGCACCTCGGACCTCAGTCCCCCGGTCGTTGTAGGCAGGGTGTTGTAATTCATGCTGACATTGCTATCCCCTGTCTCGAATACCGTGTAGTCCTTGTCCTTGTAAATAGTAAAGGCATTGTCCGTCCGCAGCCGCAAGGCCCCGCCAAGAAGCCCATTGTAGCGGGCATTAAAATTAATACCATGCTTCCAGATTGTGGGGAAGGTGGTATTAATCACCATGTTCGAGCTATAATAATAATCAAGATATTTGGTTATTACTGCCGAATACCCCAGAGTAACTTCAAAGGGCGAACCGGCTATCTTAAAGGGGCGAAGGCTTCCGTAAAGGCCAATACTGTGGTTAAACACCTGGGTGGTGCTGCTGTTCGCCTGCAAAGACCCCCGAACCAGTGTATAAGCCGAACCATTTTGGTCATATTCCATTATATAAGAAGCATTTACCTTTCCAAAATCCCCAAGGTTTTTAAAATCATAGCCGACATTAGCGCCATATTGCATGGCTATTGTCTTTGTGTCTTTAAAGCTATTAGCTGAACCTGAACCATCCGGCAGAGTGCGCACCGGCGTTACCGTGAACTCGCTGGCAGCCAGGTCGAGCGAAAGACCCTTCCAGTAGCCCCCCAGCACAATGCCGTTCCCCCCGGTGATGTCATCAGGGCTTGTATAGGCGTTCCAGTTACTAAGGCCGGCCGCCCCGGTATACACACGAATGCCCGGGTCGGCGCCGAGCGGGTCTGCATAGGTCGAGCTGTTGTCGTTCCCCGCACTGAGCTTTAAATAAAAATCGGGCTGCCCGAACTTTACCCAGCCCTGGACAGCCCCAAAATTTGTTATATTTGATTTTTTGAAGGTATACTTCCCACCATAGAAGTCACTTTGGTAACTGAAAGCCACCTTGCTGTCGTCGCTTACCCAGTCCAGGTTGCTAAACGGCGCCGCCAGCGTCCATGGGGTGCTCTGATTATTCCCCCCTAACCGGTCCTTCGACTGTCCGTAATCCGCCTTGTCTAAGCGTAGCGCATCGGCATACAGGGCTAAATCGAACTGGAAGCCCGCTGCCCCCCCCCCGTCCGGCGCAAAAGCAGGCAGAGTCACCAACACATACAACACCAGTCCCAAGCACAGACAGAATGAGACTTTACGCCTCACCTTATCCACATTCATAATTTCCACCTTTTTAATTACACTTTAGCACAACTTAATGAAAGTTTATTATATCATACATTTTTCTATTTGTCAAGTTTTTTTTTCATTTTGAGGAAAAAAAAATTTGTAGGTCACGAAAAAAGACTGGACGATTGCAGAATGCTTGCGGGTTTAGGTGTCGGGGGCTCAGTTTAAACGGCACTATCCGATAAAGCGGACGAAGTCCATTCTGGCATCCACTACGGCATCTATATGAACTATATCATCATCAATATGGTACAGTATCATGTAATGCTTCTCGAAGGGGAGCTTGCGGTATTTACGCCGAGGGACGCCGGGACGGTCCAGCCAAGTATAACGGTCGGGCATGGTTTTCAGAGAGTTCACTTCGCGAGAGAATACATTGATGAGCCGGTCAGCGGCAGGGCGACTAAGACGAGCCAAAAAGGCTGCATGATCACCAAGCATTTCACCAGCCTCAGGCTTAACATTAAGGGCATATTCCTTATAGGGGTCTTTTTTATCATCATGCGGGAACGGCAAGTTTCGCCTCCCGAACCTTGGCAACAGCAGCACGCGCATGGGCTACTGTTTCTTCCAGTGTGTAGCCTTTCCCGCCATTTTTGAAGTACGTATCACAGCTTTCAAGGTATTCCGCAAGGTTCTTCCAGCCCTGCTCCGTCATATTGGGAAAGTCGGGGTCGTAAAAAGCCTCGTCTTCTTCGTCTTCTTCATTTTCTTCAACTTCAATGTGATTTACCCGCTCAAGTGCAATGAGACGCTGCTCAATTCGCTTGAGATAGCTTAATAGAATGAGATTACTGACATCCTGTTTTCGTATTGGACTCATATTCAACTCCTACTTCTTCTAATCTACCGCATTCCCCCAGAAAAGTCAAGACGCCCTGTTGACAGCAAGTAGGGGTGTTTTTCATTTTGAGGAAAAAAATTTTACGCTTACCACTCTTTCGGAGAAAACTTTTCAGGTTCCTCTATTACTTTCACGTTTTCACCGCTCTGAACAAGCACATAAAGCCCGTTTTCTTCAGCATAATTTCTGACATCATTCGGCACATGTGCTCCAGCAATACCGCCAAGCAGTATCTTTTTATCATCATGGTAATCCATATAGGAACGAATTTTGTTTAATCGTTCTATGTGGTCATCCACATGCACTTTTGTCAAGTTTGTTTTTACTTCTATCGCCATAACAATAGAGCCGTTTTCCAGAAAAATGTCAACTTCGACCAAATCCTTGCCGTCTTTTGTAAACTTTACATCGCGGTTGGTTTTGGTGAATTCATAATCATATTGATTGTGAAAAATGTCGCAAATTTTAGCGGCAAACATTTCTTCGGTAACTTGGCCCATGGAATTGCCAATTCCACCCAGGTCTTTTGATACTTTATCAACTCGTGTTGACATTTGGTCAATATGTTCTGACATTTTTTGTATCTGTTCATCAGTTTTTGCAGAGCGAACCTCGGCTTCTGCCGACAAACGCTCAATATTGGCACGAGTTTCCATTAAGGCGTTCCAGACAGCCCTTCCATCCAAAGATTTACCCCATTCAAGAGCTTGTTCAAAGGTCATCGTTTCCATAAAGCATTCTCCTGTATCCTTATATTAAGTATACCGAATTCAGCTTTAATTGTCAATAGGTCGCCCTATTTCTTCAGGGCAAAATCATTTAACTTTATAGTAACCACGAATAACACGAATGGCCTTCGGCCACACGAATTTTTGCTTACTTATCATAGAATATTCGTTGGACCTGACCCCAACAGGTAGACAAAAAGTTAAGCCCATAATACAATTTACAGGAGTGAAATTATGGGTAAAGAAAAACGAAGGACTTACAAAAAGGAATTCAAAGAACAGGCGGT
>JAISIL010000002.1 GCA_031262035.1 Spirochaetaceae bacterium
AATATACACGAATCGGCTTCGCCGACACGAATATTCTATGATAAGTAAGTAAAAATTCGTGTGGCCGAAGGCCATTCGTGTTATTCGTGGTTACTATAAAGTTAAATGATTTTGCCCTGACCTAAAAATACTGAACGCCTGCTCTAAAGAGTTGCATTGTTTTGTTGCCGGGGATGTTGCGGTGGACGTAAGGGCCGCGGCGTTCGCTGTGGCCCATTTTGCCGAGGACCCTTCCGTTGGGGCTTGAAAGGGCTTCTATGTTATAGGCTGAACCATTGGGGTTATCGTTTGGGGCATAGACACAGGGGACCTGTCCGCGGGCAAAAAGGTCTGCCGCCTCGGTGGGGCTTATGACAATGCGGCCTTCCCCATGGCTTACCGGTATGCTGTATTCTGTTCCCGGCTTGTCAAGGGCCATCCAGGGTGAATTATTGGGAAGTATCTCTGTGCGCACCATCCTCGATACATGCCTGCCGATGGTGTTGGTTGTTAAGGTTGGGGCATCTTCCCTGGGCTGGGTGAACTTGCCATAAGGGACAAGGCCTAATTTGATTAAGGCCTGAAAACCATTACATATACCAAGCACTAAACCCTTGCGTGTTTCGATAAGCTCCATTAGAGCATCCTGTATTGCAGGGGAACGAAGGACATTTGCAATGAACTTACCTGAACCATCAGGCTCATCCCCGGCACTGAAACCACCGGACAAGGCTAGTATCTGCCCTTGCGAAATAGCCTTTGCAAGGGCCGCCGTTGATGCCGCAATATCCTCCCTGCTCCTGTTGCAAAAAACCAATTGCTGCACCTCCGCACCCGCCTCCAAAAAGGCCCGTTCCATGTCGTATTCACAATTAGTACCGGGGAAGACCGGGAGAATAACGGTGGGGACAGCCGTTCGCAGAACGGCTGTAGGGGCGGGTTTTAAACCCGCCCTTACACCCGCCCCTACAAATGCGGTATTCACCGCATTTGACACCGGTTCACGTCGTTCGTGGCTATTCAAAACCGGATAAACCGCTTCGAGTGTCCCCTCATAAGCATCCCGTAATTCCTGTAACCCAATTTCCTCATCCCCAATCTTGAAGATAGGTGTGTCTATTGTTTTGCCGATTATGCAGGCATTCTTAACAAGGGCATCGCAAGCAATGCCCCCACAAATTTCCACAATAACCGACCCTTGTCCACACTTCCTACTTCCTACTTCCTCCTTCCTACTTACCTCAACCCCCACCATATTCCCAAAGGCCATGACGGCTAGTGTTGCCTCTACCCCACCAGGCCCTACCGGGTAGGCTGCTTTGACAAGGCCTTTTTCCCCAAGGTCTTGCAGGATGGCCATATTCTGTTTAAAGGATTCCCATTCGTTTTCTTCGCTTTGTTGCAGAAGAATAAGTTCATTGCCTGCTTCGCCTGAAAGTGTGCCGCTGCGGATATTTTTGGCCGGGGCTACAGTGGCTGCAAAGGCGACCAGTGTCGGGGGAACTTCTATATTAATACCATTGGCTGCATCGCTATAGCTGCCTGACATAGAATCCTTGCCGCCGATTGCCGGAATGCCTAATTCCACTTGCGCTTCCAGGGCTCCCAGCAGGGCAGAGGCAACCTTTCCCCAGCTTTCCGGGGACTGGGCACGGGGAAAGTATTCCTGTAATGAAAGCCGGGCTTGCTGCCAATTACCACCCAGGCAGGCAATTTTGGCAAGGGCTTCACGGACGGCCCCTTTTGCAGCGGCATGGGGGTCAAGTTCTGCAAGCTCGGGATTATAACCAAAGGTCATTAGACTGGCCGTTGTGCATTGCCTATTAGGCAATGAAGGCAATAATGCCGCCGCACCACATTCCGGTGTGCCCTGTGTAGCCCCACCAAAGGGAAAGAGCACAGAGGCCGCACCAATAGAACCGTCAAAACGTTCTTTCAGGCCGCGCCGGGAACAGGAACGGAGGGATTGTAATTCGGATAATAAACCGCGAACCACGTTACGCATGTATGCGTTGACCACGCCAACGGTTTTTTTGTTCGCGTGGTCAACGCATACATGCGTAATGTCGTTCGCGGTTAATAATTTTACCACGGCCTTTCGTTTGGCCCCATTGGTATCCAGGAATTCCCGTGATAAATCAACAATGGCCTCGCCCTTCCAATGCATGCGGAGGCGTTTATTGTCTGTGACCTTTGCGATGATTGTGGCGTCGAGGTTTTCGGCTGCGGCCAGGGCGATGAAGGCCTCTGCGTCTTTGGCTTCTACTACGACGGCCATGCGTTCCTGGCTTTCGCTTATGGCTAGTTCGATGCCGTTAAGGCCTTCGTATTTTTTGGGGACAGCATCGAGGTTTATATCAAGGCCGGGGGCTAGTTCGCCAACAGCAACGGCCACGCCGCCTGCACCAAAATCATTACAGCGTTTTATTAAAAGGCTTGCCTCTTTATTCCGAAAGAGCCTTTGCAGTTTCCGTTCTTCTACGGCGTTTCCCTTTTGCACCTCGGCGCCGCTTGTGCCGACAGAGGTATCGGTGTGTGCCTTTGAGGAACCGGTTGCCCCGCCTATACCGTCACGGCCTGTTTTCCCGCCTACAAGGATAACCAGATCGCCGGGGCTTGGTTCTTCGCGGCGGACATGGTTTACAGGCACTGCGGCAATTACCGCCCCCAGCTCCATTCTTTTAGCTGCAAAACCGGGATGGTAAAATTCTTCCACCTGCCCGGTAGCAAGGCCAATCTGATTGCCGTAAGAGGAGTAGCCCTGTGCTGCTTCACGGCAGATTTTTATCTGGGGAAGCTTGTTGGGCAAGGTTTCATGTCCAGTCTGCAAAGGGTTACCCGCACCGGTAATCCGCATTGCCTGATGGACAAAGGCCCTTCCCGAAAGCGGGTCGCGAATCGCCCCACCCAAACAGGTCGCAGCACCGCCAAAAGGTTCAATTTCTGTCGGATGATTATGTGTTTCATTCTTAAAAAGCAAGAGCCAGGGCTCTTTTACCGGCTTGGCCTCGTCGCCATCGCAAAATTCAGCCTCAATCTTGATTGTGCAGGCATTTATCTCAGGCGAATCATCCAAATCATTCAACAATCCCCGCTTCTTCAACACCTTCGCCCCAATAGTAGCCATATCCATCAAGGTAATAGGCCTATCTGACGTCTTGCTCCCATAGACCTCTTCACGCACCGCTTGATAGAGCTCCAATCCCCTCCGCGCCCCCGCGTCTCCGCGTGAGCTAATTTCCAACTCAGTATTAAAAGTAGTATGCCTGCAATGATCAGACCAATAAGTATCAAGAACCTTAAGCTCAGCAAGAGTCGGCTCGCGACCTTCCGAAGCAAAATACTGCTTAGTAAACTCAATATCCTCCTGCCCCATCACCAAACCGGAATATATATCAACCTCCTCCCGGGAATCAACAGGATTTATCAGATACTTCTTCACCGCAGCGAGCGCTGCATCATCAATCTTATCATTTCCTTCTATTATATAAACACGCGCTGTGCGGACCAGAGGCTTGATGCCGACGGCAAGCTCGATACACTGGGCGGCGGAGTCGGCACGCTGGTCATACTGGCCGGGAAGGTATTCTACGGCAAAGACCGCAGAGCGGTCGCTCAGGCCCTCAATCTGTGCCGAGGCTCTATCACCCTGTGCCTCAGAAAGGACCATCGCCAGGGCCTTATCAAACTGTGCCTCATCGAGGCCCTCAATCTGATACTTATTAAGGATACGAAGATTTGCAAGCCGGGCAAGGGCAGGGTAGCCGGCGCCAAGAAAGGCTTCAAGGTCATTTTTGAGCGCGGAGGCTTCGATATTAAAACCGGGTTTCTTTTCTATATAGACTAGCAAGATATATTTATTATAGCAAAGAAAAAAAAAGTGTCAAGTGTTTTTCTGCTTTTCCGATACTTTAAATGTAAGTAATAATAAATTGTTGGCCGGTAGGCCATGAGGAGTGTATTATGGTAATTAATCACAATCTAAGCGCGATGTTCGCCGACAGAACTCTGAAGGTTACCCAGGATTCACTGGACAAAAATATGGAAAAATTGTCCAGCGGTCTGCGTATCAACAGAGCAGGTGATGACGCTTCAGGGCTTGCGGTCTCGGAAAAAATGAGGAGTCAGATTCGCGGTTTGAATCAGGCGTCTACCAACGCAAGCAATGCAATTTCTTTCCTGCAAACAACAGAAGGCTACCTTCAGGAGACAACTGATATTATTCAGCGTTTGCGGGAACTGGCCGTGCAGTCTTCCAACGGTATTTACAGCACGGAAGACCGTATGTATATCCAGGTTGAGGTATCGCAGTTGGTGGACGAGGTTGACCGGATTGCCAACCAGGCACAGTTCAACGGGATGAACCTGCTCACCGGGCGTTTTGCCCAGCTCACCGGCGACAATGTGATAACCGCTTCAATGTGGGTGCATATTGGCGCTAACATGGACCAGCGGGAACAGATTTTCATCGGGACAATGACTTCAGGTGCACTGGGTATGCGGAATCTGGATGACGATAGCATTATGTCCTTAGCTACAGCAAATGATGCAAACCGTGCAATTGGCACACTGGATGAAGCCTTGAAGAAGGTAAACAAACAGCGGGCCGATATCGGCGCCTATCAGAACCGTTTCGAAAATGCTATTCGCGGTATCGATATTGGCGCAGAAAACCTGCAGGCAGCAGAAAGCCGTATCCGCGATGTTGATATGGCAGCTGAAATGGTAGAGTATACAAAGAACAGTATCCTCAGCCAGTCCGGCACCGCAATGCTCGCCCAGGCGAACCAGCGCGGGCAGACAGTCTTGCAGTTGCTACAGTAGTTTGAACCACGAATGACACGAATGGCCTAAAGGCCACACGAATTTTTTCTTACTAATCGTAGATTATTCGTGTCGGCAAAGCCGATTCGTGTTATTCGTGGTTAATTTTTTTCCACTTACGAAATTCCCATGACACAAAAGAAAAACTCAGCACCGCCGATAGGGCGTCGCTTATGGGGAAGGTCCAGAAAACGCCTTCTACCGGGGTGAAGCCGAGGCGGCCCCACAATAAGGGCAAGAGATAAATGCAGGGGATAAAGAACAGTATCTGCCTTGAGAGGCTTAATATTGTTCCCTGCAGCGGCTTCCCGATAGACTGAAAGAACTGGCCGCCCATCATTTGGAAGGCAACCAGGGGAAACATGCTGTTGCAAATACGGATGGTCCTGACGGCAAGGTCCTGCAAGGGGCCTTCATCGCTGGAAAAAAGCCGGAACAAAAGGCCGGGGACTGTCTCGGATAGAATCATGCCAAGAAAGAGAAGCGATAGATTGGAAATAAGGGCTATCTTAAAACAACGCTTTACCCGGTCGAATTTTTTTGCTCCATAGTTATAGCCCATTATCGGCTGGGAACCCTGCCCTATTCCCATAAGGGGCATCATTATCATGCTCGAGATACTAAAGGTGATGGTCATTGCGGTGAGTGCATTATCGCCGCCGTAACGGAGTATCTGGCTGTTTTGGAGGATTCCTACAAGGCTCATGGCAATTTGCATAATGAAGGGGGCAAAACCAATGGCCATTATCTGCCCTGAAAGCTTAAGGCTCAGCTTCATGTTTTCGAAGCGGAAACGGAGACGGGTCCACTTTGAATTAAAGTAGCCAAGAACAAAGACCAGCGAAATAAACTGGCTGATGATGGTTGCCCAGGCCGCCCCTTGCACACCGAGTTTAAAGACAAAGATAAAAATTGGGTCGAGGATGATATTGGTAAGCGCCCCGACAATCTGCACGAGCATGGAGGTTTTGGGGTGGCCGTCGCTGCGAATAAAGTGGGTAAGACCGGGGCTCATAGCGGCAAAGATTGAACCATAGAGGATTATGCGCAGGTAGCCTGAGGCATAGGGATACACATCGGGGCTTGCCTTAAGGACATTGAGCAAAAGCGGCTCGAAAAAGATAAAGCTGCCGATGATACCGGTTAAGGGGATTAAAAAGAGGAGGGCAAAGGCATGGCCCATAATCCTTTCAACCTCGTGGGAACGGCCTTCGCCCATACGAATGGCAAAAAGGGAATTGGAACCAATGCCGATAAGCATAGACAGTGCCTGTATAATCATCATAATAGGCATGACGAGGCCGATACCGGCAATGCCTAGGTGGTTTACCCCCTGCCCAATATAAATACGGTCAACCACATTGTATAATGCGCTTACCAGCATACCAATAATGGCAGGGACGGCAAATTCCAGAAGCAGTTTACCGACCGGCCATTTTCCCATGCGGGCAGTGGATTCGTTTTCAATATGTGTATCGTTTGCAATATGTGTATCACTCATGTAATAAGCACTCCTTCGATTGTTTTGCAGCCCAATAGGGCCATGGCAAGGCGGTCAAGGCCCATAGCCACACCTGAACATTTTGGAAAAGTATGAAATATTTTCCAGTAATTTTCATCTATTTTATGGCGAACAAGGGCATTTTTCTGCTTTTCCTTTGCTTCTTTCCGGAAAAACTGACGAATTTCTTCGGGATCATCTTCTTCGGAATAGCAATTGCAGAGTTCCACACCATTTATATACATCTCCCAGCGCTGGTAGCTCCTGCCGTCTGTATTCTTTTTTGCCAGGCAGGGAACGGAGACCGGGTAGTCAATTAAAACTACGGCATGGTCTTTGGGCAGATTCGGTTCAACACGGTCGATAAAGGTGACATCGTCGTAGGGGACGCCCCCTGCCCATCTTGCAAAGGCTTCTTGCATAGGAATTTTTTCGATAGGGAAGAAGGATGCAGCCCGGGGAAACTTGACTGTAAGACTCTGCAAAAGCGCTTCGGTTATTGACAGGCTGTCAAGGTAGTCGGCGTCCATGGTATAGTATTCCAGCATAGTGAATTCAGGACTGTGTTGATAGCCCTGCGATTCGACATTACGGAAACAATGGCATATTTCATAGAGGCTCGGGCATTCCCTGCCATCGGCAGAATATTTGGCAATAAGCTTTTTTAACCAAATTTCAGGCGAGGGAATAAGCCAGCGTTCTTGTGCCTTTTCCTTCCAGTTTTCCCTGGTCGTTCCCGGCGGCAGATATTCAGTTTGAAATACTTCAAGACAAGATTCAGGGATAAGATCGGGCGCCATTAGAGGTGTATCAACTTCAAGATAGCTGCGCTCATCAAAGAAGGCACGAATACTCTTGATGATTTCGCTGCGGCTCTGTAATCGCTCTAAGTCCATAATTACTCATTATGAAGCATGTCAAGATAGGCCATCACTGCATCGACACTGCGCTGTTTGCGGTCTTCATCTTCTGCTATATTTTCCAGGGCTTTATTGCGGAAATCGGCACATGCCAAAAGAGGCCCGACATTTATTTTAATGGTATCCTTTCGGCAGACATCGTCCTGCATGTTATTCCGGTTCACCAAAAGGCAGTTGCCATTAATTGAAGCCATGCACATATAGTCAAAGCTCTTTATGTAGGAATCGATTTCCCGAATACCCTTCTTGGTGTCCGGTTCCCAGGGCCGGTAACGGGTGCCGGAAGGGAAGATGAGAACGATTTTCTTGGTATGCTTTAACTGGTTTAAGGTCTTCATGGCGGCACGGTTTATTGAAATAGCCTTCATCAGCTCGGGGTGCTTTACACTTTCGTCAGCGCCGTGGAGGTTTTTCACTGAACGGCTGGGGTATATAACCAATCGGGTATAGCCGCTTGTCAGTGCTGCAACCGGTGGGCTGTCTTCGCTGAGCTTTACCCCGGCAATAGCCACCAGTGCATCATCAATTTCCTTCCCCTCACTGCTCCTCCCCTGGCTGCCATGCCGTAAGAGCCATGAGAAGGAGGGAAGGTCGAGGTTGCTGTAATGTTCCATAAGAAGCAGGCAGGAAGCGCCTTCTTTTGCCTTATCCATAAGAGCAATAAGGTTTTCGATGCCGCTAATCCCTGAATCGGGAAGGACAAGGGCCGAACAGAGGGTTGTGTCCATCAGCTCCTTTATTTCGCCATCGCCTTCCTGAAATACATTTTCGGCTGTTACTTCCAAACCACGATTTTTATGAGCCCAAATACTCACTGCTGCACCGATTTCTTTTACAAAACTATTGCTCAATGTTGTTTCAGTATCCATAACCTGAGTATAGCGGAATTGCCAAAAATAGACAAGTGAGCGCTGGTAATTCCCCGGACAAAAACATTTAACTTTATAGTAACCACGAATAACACGAATGGCCTTCGGCCACACGAATTTTTGCTTACTTATCATAGAATATTCGTGTCGGCGAAGCCGATTCGTGTATATTCGTGGTTGTTTT
>JAISIL010000007.1 GCA_031262035.1 Spirochaetaceae bacterium
CAACTGGTCTAGAATTTCATCCAGTTGGTCCTTCTCTTTGGTCCTTTTGGCCATAATTTTCTCCTCCCGGTCATTATACCGGATTATGACCATTTACACAAACTTATTTACAGGCTCTACATAATTTCCAATCTAAAAAACAAACACTCGCTATAATTACTGTTTATCAAAATAGCGAGTGTTTGAAAGTCCTTTTAGTTCCTCACATCAGTGAAGAACCTAAGCCAGCCGCAGCACTAACACAGATAACTGTGCAGAGTAGACCAATTACCGATATTACTAAACCGATAATACTCAGCACCAATCCGGCTGTTGCTACACCTGTGGACTCGCTGGCAGCTTTTGCTTTCTTTCGGCCTAAGGCACTTAAAATAATGCCTATAATACCAAAAGCCCAAGCAAAGTAGTTGAGTACTGGAATCCAACCGCCAATTGCTGATAAGATACCCAATACTAATCCTGCAATACCCATAGTTTTTCCTCCTTTTTAATAAATTTATTTTAACCCTTCCTTTTATGCAAGGGAAAAATAGTAACTTGTTATTGCTTGCCTATCGTAATTATTATATCTTCTGATGGAAAAGATGTTATTTTCTGATTTATAACATAATTTCCAAAAAGTCCTAAAATACTACGCGATACTTTTAAACCGCTTGCATCAATAATTGGCAATTCACTGGTTATTCTTATAGTCCCATCCATGGAATAACCTAAATTTGAAAATGCTTCAAACATACCATCAGTATCTTCTACAGCAGTTTCTTCAATTATGACATTGCCATTTTCGTCTGTGCTTATAATCAGAGGCATTTGAAATGAGTTTGTTAAATCAAGTCTTGAGCCATCAGAAACACTTGTTGTATATTCCAAATATGCTCTACCGTCCTGTCGATATTCATAATTGGAAATAGCCGGTTCAGCTGCCACCCAATCATCAAACATATTTTTAATTTGATTATCCGTGTCAGCAGAAATTTCACCTGATTCTTCTTTTTCTGCCAGTGCCATCAAAAAGAGAAGTGTACCCTTAAAAGTCACCGAATAAGTACTTTGTTTGTCTACAGTAATATCCAGTGTATACTTTTCCGGTATCACACATGATGAAAGTATTACTGCCAAACCCAATAATACCACTAAACTTTTTTTCACAATATCCTCCTATTTTAAAATTTCTAACACAATTTTCAAATCATAATTCAATCTCATCAATTACAATAATAGGTAGTGCAATACCTATCTTAATGGTACTTGCATAATAAGTTACATACGCCTTAAACTTCTGTCCAACCTGTGGCCCATCCTTACCAAAAGCTCCCCAATCACCAAAATAGTAAGTTGTTAATGGTTTGTTTTCAGAATTAGAAGAAAAATCTGAAGCTTCAACATCTAAAGTCATTTTATCTTTGTCTACACTATCAACCGTGTAATTGAAAGACGCCTTAATTGAACTGCCAGGATCTAGTCCCAATGTTGTTAAACTCAATATGGCATATTTCGTGCTTGAATCTTGAATGGGATAATCAGATTTTTTTACAGTAACCTTTTCCTGTCCCAAAACTATTGGCTTTAGATAATCAAATCCTAAAACACTTAAAGCCGTCGCTACAGAATCTCTTTCTGAATTTCCCGATAAATCATTTGTTGCTATTTGCAGAGTGTCTGCCGTTTTACTTAAGAAACTCTGTAACCCAGATTGATCATTACTATCAGACTTTTTACCACATGATGGAATAAGCATCAGCGATGCCAACCCTAACATAAATACAAAAAGAAATTTTTGCAAACCGTTGAACCTGAATGTTCTCTTTTTCATATACTTCTCCTCTGCGTTTAAAGTCCGCATGATTATTAATTAACTTTAAGTAACAACAAGTTTTTAGATTCCCTATCCGCTTCCCGTTTTACCACCTGGGTTATTTCCCTGAAAGCCGCCTTCATGCCATCCGGTAGGGCTGAATAATAGCCCCAGAGGCGGGCTTCCTTGGCAGGTTCGGGCAGACTGGATGCTTTTGTTTCTCTGGAAAATCTTTGCTGTCAAGAACGACAAGAACGGCTGAAGCAGCTTGTAATATACTTGGCAAAAGCCAGGCTGATGGTGAACTTATTGAGGTAACTATCGATATAACTGATAGAACTCCCCAATAGATGGTCCAACTCTTTGCCCAACGTGCAACAAAGAAAAGACCAAGGGCAACTATTATATCAATTACGAAGAACAATAAAATGTAAATGTAAAGAATAGTTGATATACCCAACTGCCCAAACACTCCGAAAACATCTGCATCATTTACAAGGGAAAAACCCAGAATGATTGACAGTACCGCAGATACTGCCATGCCGATGCTTGCAATTTTGGTAAAGATTGAACTTTCCCGCCATTTTTTAAATGCCATAGTAACCTCAGTTTTTTATATCCTATCTGTTTGTAAATAATACCATATTTTTCTATACCTGTCAATAGGTCAATAAAAAAAAGTTTTAAAATACTTGACAATGAGCTATGGAAAATTTACAAAATGTTTTTATGACCAATTTGAAGCGATTCAGAAAGGAAAGAAGTATTTCACAGGAATTGTTAGGAGAAAAATGCGGACTTTCCTGGAATTTTGTTGCCCAAATAGAGACTGGTAGGCGCCTCCCCTCGTTTGGTGCTATCGAAAAAATCGCCAAGGCCCTGAATATTGAGCCTTATCTTCTTTTTATAGATATTGGACAGCCTGACAAGGTTTCGCCGGGCAAATTCGAGGATATAGACGCCCTCCTGGAAAGCCTCACCAAAAAGAACAAAAAAGACCTGGCAAACAAGCTTGCCAAACAGGTCCAAAAGGCCGCCAAACAGGCCGTCGAGGCGGCGCTGGGGTAGGTATGGGACAGGATATCAATCTTCTGTATCAAAGGCTTGTTTTATACTGGCATTTATGTGGGTTATATAGGGTTTAGGCAGCATAGAAACGAAATCCCGTAGATTATTCTTGTCTATGGTGGCAATTTGCGAAAAATTGACTACTGATGTCCGGTCAAGTTTGGAAATGCCCTTATCGAGCCTTATATTTGCAGGCTCATTTGCAAGGTTCAGATTAGAGGTAAGTACCGCACAAATGACAGTGCGAATATTGCTTCGGTTAAAACTATCGCCTGAAATAATCAAAACAGGCCGTGTTTTGGCCGGCTCTGAGCCTTGTGGATGGGGTAGGTCTGCCCACCATATTTCACCTTTTAATATTACCATGGCTCCCGGTCAAACATTTCATATTGAGCCATTGCAATATCCTGGGGCAAAGATGAGTCCTCATGAGCATATACTTCATTCAGTTTGGCTGTAACCGGGTCTATAGATCTTGCAGGCGATACCTCATCTTCTGTCTGCATCACCGGATACATAATGACTTCAATACGCTGATGCGCAAAAGCTGTGGGTAACTTGAATAATTGCGCCAGTACATCAGCATTTACAATTTGTCTTTCCGCTAACATCATTATTACCTCATTTATAATATACTAAAAAAAGACATCTCTGTCAAGGGCAAAAGTGGCAAACAAGCTTGCCAAACAGGTCCAAAAAGCCGCAAAACAGGCCGTCGAGGCGGCGCTGGGGTGATATTTAAACTCGCTTGACTTTTTCCCAAAAATTTAGTAGATTATAGAAGGGACATGTATATTAGTTTAACACCACGGGCTGAAAAAATTCTGACGCATGAGGCACAAAGTGAATGTCGGCGGCTTCATGGCGACCAGCTCTTGCCCGAGCATATTATTATCGCAATTTTGAAGGATGGAGCTACGCTGGCAAGCAAGGCCTTGCTGTATCTTCGTATTGATACTCAGGATTTCCGGCAGGTTCTGGAGAAAAACCTTCCCCAGCGGAAGCGCGAGGGCGAGACGCTTATCGACCTGCCTCCATCGGGGCGCACCCGGGCGCTTATCGAGAAGGCAGCCGAGGAGGCGCACAACGAGGCGCTCAAATACTCTGATTTTATTGGCAATACGAAGATTGGCGACGAAAAAATCGGCACCGAACATCTTCTTGAGGCAGCCATGCAGGAGGCCGATTCTCTTGTAAAGAACTACCTTAAGGAACGGGCCGTGGATATCGACATGCTTCGTATCCTGGTGCGGACAAATTTCCGGAACAGAGGCCGAAAAAATGCTTCGACAGGCCTCAATAGCCAGAAAAAGCAGGCAAAACCAAGGCGCCGGGACTATGATTCTAATGTTTCCGATGACGGTTCGGGAATGCGCGAGCTGGAAGATGTGCTTTTTCATATCATTGACAACGAAGATGACTATATTCCAAGCCGGCAGAGAAGAAATAAGAACACGGCGACCCCGGCTCTGGATGAATTTTGCCGCGACCTCACCGCTTATGCCCAGGAAGGCAAGCTCGACCCGGTTATTGGGCGAAAAAAAGAGGTTGAACGGAGCATTCGCATCCTTTCCCGCAGGCGGAAGAACAATCCGGTGCTTTTAGGCGAGCCTGGCGTTGGAAAAACGGCTATTGCCGAGGGAATTGCCCAGTATATCATCAGTGATGAGGCCGATTCGAGCCTTCGGAACCTTCGTGTGCTCTCGCTTGACATGGGAGCAGTGGTTGCGGGCACCAAATATCGTGGTGAATTCGAAGAACGCATCAAAAAAATCATCAAAGAGGCCGTTCAATCGGGCAATATCATCCTTTTTATTGATGAAATTCACACTTTAGTCGGCGCGGGAAGCGCTTCGGGGAGCCTTGACGCATCAAATATGCTGAAGCCCGCCCTTGCGCGCGGTGAAATTCGCTGTATCGGGGCGACAACCCTGAAGGAATACCGCAGATATATTGAAAGAGATGGCGCTCTGGAGCGGCGTTTTCAGCCGGTTATGGTTGAGGAGCCCTCGGTTGATGATACCGTGGCAATTCTGAGCGGTCTTAAGCCCTCGCTCGAGGAGCATCATCGGCTTCGTTATTCTGATGAATCAATCGAGGCGGCTGCAAGATATTCGCATCGGTATATCACCAATCGGTTTTTGCCCGACAAGGCTATCGATATTCTTGACGAGGCCGGGTCTTTGCGAAAACTTGAGGCGAAAACTGAAGCTTCCCGGCCGGTCGACCTTCCCGATATGCGTTTAATTGAGAACGAAGTTCGTAAGCTTTTGATGGAAAAAGAAGAGGCCCGCGGCGATTACGATTCGCTCATTAAACTGAAGGATAAGGTGAGGAACTTAAGGCAGCACTTGCAGTATCTGGCCAGGGCCTGGGAACATTCTTCGGTGAATATTGTGCCGCTGGTTAGCGAAAATGATGTGCGGCGGGTGATTTCCGAAAGCACAGGGATTCCTTTGACAAGCATCACCGGGGATGAGCGTGAAGCGGCTGCCGGTTTGAAGGAGAAGCTTAACAAAGAGGTTATTGGGCAGCAAAAGGCTGTTGAAAGGGTCTCTTCGGCAATAAAACGGGCGCGAACAGGCCTCAGTTCAGGCAAAAAGCCGCTGGCATCCTTCGTTTTTCTTGGTTTAAGCGGTGTTGGTAAGACTTTTTTGGCAAAACGGCTGACGGCAAACCTTTTTGGCAGTGATGAAGCCCTTGTCCGCATTGATATGGCAGGCTTTAACGATAAAATTAATGTGACAAACCTTGTTGGGGCGCCTCCCGGTTATGTCGGTTACGATGAAGGGGGCAGTTTAACGGAAAAAATTCGCAGAAACCCCTATCGGGTAGTGCTTTTTGATGAAATCGAGAAGGCGCACCCCGAAGTTTTGAACATCCTCTTGCAAATTCTTGAAGAAGGCGAAGTGCAGGACGGGCAGGGCCGAAAGGTGAATTTCCGCAATACGGTGATAATTCTCACCAGTAATGCCGGCACCTCGGAAATCCTTAAGGGAAGCCGCCTTGGTTTTGACTCAAAGCCAGGCAGCCTCGACACAGCCGAAGTGGAAAGCGCCACAAAAGCGAGCCTAAAGAAGCTACTCCCACCGGAATTGCTCAACCGTATTGATGAAGTAATTGTCTTTAATCCCCTGGAACGGAAGGACGCAGAGGCAGTGCTGGCCTTGCAGGTGAAGGAACTGGCTGAACGGCTTGCAGAACAGGGTTATAGCCTGGAAATTGATGAGGAAGTATCCGCCTGGCTTGCAGAAAAGGGCTTTGACCAGAAGAATGGCGTCCGGCCGATGCGCCGTATCGTGCAGCAGGAACTGGAAGAAGTCCTTGCCGATGCTATTTTGAAGGGGCCTTTTACCAAAGGGGCGCTTTTTAAGGCGCATTTGGGAAAATCAGTGGAAGGTGAGAAAACTATCCGGATAGAGACCCAGGGCGAAGTATTAGAGGCAGAAGAGACAGCCGAACCCTGGGTAAAGCTCTACGATTCTAACCCTCTTCCTCAATATTCCCCAGAATCAGTGCTCGAATAGTGTTCAGCGGTTGGGCGCTTCCCACAGGAAGGCCGGCGGTGAGCACCAGAATGTCGCCTTTTTGTGCCAGACCCTCGTCTATGGCAAAACCTTCAGCAAGCAGGCTCATATCATAGGAATTGGCCCCTTCGGGTGCAAGCAGGGGAATAACGCCCCAGCTTAAAAGCAGGGTCTGAAAGGTCGTGCGGTTGGGGGTTACTGCCAACACGGGCTGTTCGGGGCGGTATTTTGCGATAAGCCGTGCCGTGTGCCCGGTAAGCGTTGGGGTGACAATCCCCTTAGCGCCAATGTTTGTAGCTACATCGTAGGTTGCCTTGGAAAGGATTGTGGGAATAAGGGCCTCAATGCCGTCCTCTTCGAAGGCATCCTTGGCAATAGCCTTTGCCCGTGCCTTAAACTCAGGTGAATTTTCTACCGTGCGGGCAATCGTCGCCATTGTTTCTACGGCAGCCGTGGGGTAGGCGCCATTGGCTGTTTCCCCGGAGAGCATTACGGCATCGCTGCCATCGAAAATAGCATTTGCCACATCGGTCAGTTCTGCACGGGTAGGCCGCGGGTTTTCTATCATTGAATCGAGCATCTGGGTGGCGGTAATTACCGGCTTCCCGTGCTTGCGTGCCAGGGCAATAATGTCCTTCTGCACCAGGGGAATCTGTTCCATAGGAATCTGCTGGGCAAGGTCGCCACGGGCTACCATCACCCCATCGGCTGCCTTGATAATATCTTCTATGTTTTGGACCCCTTCGGCGCTTTCAATCTTTGCAATAATGTGTGCATGGTTTCCGTGTGCTGCAAGAAAGTCCCGAATTTCCTCTACCTCATGGGGGAAACTGACAAAACTTGCCGAAATAAGGTCAACATTTTGTTCAGCCCCAAAGGCAAGGTCGCTCTTGTCTTGTTCGCTCATAATCGGAAGCCCGGCATGCACGCCGACAATGTTGACATTCTTCCTGCTCCCCAGTGTTGCATTGTTCAGCGCCTTACACTGCACGGTTTTACCGTCTGTGCTGAGGACCGAAAGCTCAAAAAGCCCGTCCGCAATGAGGATTTTTACCCCAGGCTTAACCTTTTGAGCCACTTCCTTCCAACTGAGACTGATATGGCCCGGCTGAGAAGAGGAGGGTGGGGTAGTTGGCGCATCAGATGCATCTACCTCGATAAGGTCGCCTGCGTGGAAATCTACGGTTCCTGTTCCTTCGCCACCACCGGTGGTCGAGCCCACCAACCCGGTCCGAATCTCCGGCCCCTTTGTATCGAGCATAATTGCCACCGGCATGCCCAATTCCGCCGACATACGCCTTGTCTTTTCCATCTGAGCCCCATGCTCTGCATGCGTCCCATGAGAAAAATTGAAGCGGGCAACATTCATCCCCGCCTGTATCAAAGCCCGAATAGCCTCATCGCTTCCTGTAGCGGGGCCCAATGAACATACTATTTTAGTTTTTCTTTCTGTCATATCCTAAGTATAGTGCATTGCTGGTAAAAAAGCAAGGAAAAAGGGCGGTTTCTCAGGGTAAAATTATTTAACTTTATAGTAACCACGAATAACACGAATGGCCTTCGGCCACACGAATTTTTGCTTACTTATCATAGAATATTCGTGTCGGCGAAGCCGATTCGTGTATATTCGTGGTTGTTTT
>JAISIL010000020.1 GCA_031262035.1 Spirochaetaceae bacterium
GGTAAAACGTTCTTCGGCCTTTTTTGTAAGCCGCCGTGGAACACGGATTTCCCGAAAAAGCATCTGGAAAAACTATGCACAATTGACCCGTCAAATCGGCATGTCAAGTAAGATACATACATTGCGCCATAGTTTTGCAACAGAGATGCTGGCAGGAGGTGCAGACCTTCGTTCGGTGCAGGAGCTTATGGGCCACGCAGACCTGGCCACAACACAAATATATACCCATGTAAATAACAGCCAATTACGGGAAAATCATGATAAATATATGCCCGTATTGGAGGACTATCTTGAAAATTCGTAAAGAACATGTCATCGGTGCTATTGTGCTGACAATACTTATTGCAGGCGGTATCACGGGAGTTAATCTTTTGCAGGATAAAGAACGAAGTGATTTTGCAAAAAGGATTGCCGAACTGGGTAAAGGCGGTGTTCCTGTGGGCATTGATGACCTGAAAGAAGCTATCAGGCTTTACGAAAAAGAAATTGATCGTCTGGTTTCGTATCAGGACAAGGCAGGAACCTACTACAAGATTCTTGCAACAAGACAGCAGGATAGAGGATTGCATACCGATGCGCTCGATTCTCTTCAAGAGGCTCTGCGGTATTTTCCTGACGATTCGGCGCTTCCCTATATGATGGGCGTGTCGGCCGCTTTTATCGGCCGTTCTTATATCAGTGTTGATGGAACAGGAAGCGGGGAACGCGACCGCTATCTTGCTATGGCCGAAGAAAGTTTTCGGACTGCAATGAAGATGGACGAAAACTATTACCGGCCGGTGTATAGTCTTGCTATACTCTATGTGAATGATTTAGCAAGGCCGCAGGACGCTATTCCTCTTTTGGAAAGGTATCTTTCTGTTATGAAAAATGATTTTGATGCAATGTTTGTGCTTGCACGGGCTTACTACCAAACAGGCCGCTATGAAGACGCCATTGATGAATACAATGAAATCATAGCAAAGAGCCCCGATAAGACACGAAAAGACATGGCGCAGCAGAATAAAGAAATAGTGATGGAAGCTTACTATGGGTAGTTATAATGGATAAAGAAATACAGCATCAGTGCGAAATACATGGAGTCAATTGGACAGGAATTGATGACAGTTCCTATCCCCCTCTCTTACGCGAACTCCATGACCCGCCGGAGGTGCTGTATTACAGGGGCGTCTTACCCGACCCGGAAAAAGCGCTTGTTGCCATTGTCGGCACCCGCAAGCCTTCACCCGAGGCGGCAAACGAGGCCTACAAGCTCGGCCTGCAATTCGGGCAGGCGAACATTGTCCTGGTTTCCGGGCTTGCCTTGGGAATAGATGCATTGGCCCACCGGGGAAACCTGGACGGCGGAGGTAAAACCATAGCGGTTTTGGGTTCGGGCCTGGCAAATATCTACCCGGCTTCAAACCGTGCACTGGCACGGCGTATAGTAAACGAAGGAGGCTGCATGGTTAGCGAGTATCCGCCAATGACGCCTCCTGCAAAGTGGACTTTTCCTGCAAGAAACAGGATAATTGCCGGTCTTGCAAGGAGCGTCATTGTAGAAGAAGCTCCTGCAAAAAGCGGTGCATTGATAACAGCAGACTTCGCCCTGGAACTAGGTCGCGACATCTGGGTAGGCAGCCAGGGCTTAAGCGAACGCTGGGGCGCAGGAACAGCAAAACTGGTAGAAGACGGTGCGCGAACAATAACTTGTGCACAAGATATAGTAGAGGATTGGTATGGCAACTAAAAAGGTAACAAAGAATAAAACATTAGTAATCGTAGAGTCGCCGGCAAAGGCAAAGACTATCGAAAAGTATCTCGGTCCGGGCTATGAGGTGCAGGCCTCGATGGGGCACCTGATTGACCTTCCGAAAAGCCGCATGGGTATTGATATAGACCATAATTTTACACCGGAATATATTACCGTTCGCGGCAAGGCAAAACTTTTAAAAGCATTAAAGTCCGAGGCAAAAAAGACCGGCAATGTGCTCCTTGCATCTGATAATGACCGTGAAGGTGAAGCGATTGCCTGGCATTTGGAAAAAGCCTTAAGCGATAAGGCCGGCAAAACAGGCTTTAAGCGAATAGTCTTTAACGAAATAACCCCCACGGCAATAAAGGCAGCGGTAGCAAACCCCGGCGAAATTGACGAGAACAAGGTAAATGCACAAAAGGCACGGCGGGTGCTGGACCGGCTTGTAGGCTATAATCTGTCGCCTTTACTCTGGAAGAAAGTGAAGAACGGCCTTTCTGCTGGGCGTGTGCAATCTGTTGCCCTGCGTTTAATTGTAGACCGTGAAAAAGAAGTAGAAGCATTTATTCCCGAAGAATATTGGACACTCGAGGCAGAGTTCCATAAGGGCCGAATAAAATATACTGCCGCATTGGTGCAGTGGAATGGGGAAAAACCCGATCTAAAAAATGCAGGGGAAGTAAAAACAGTAGTAGATTCTATTAAAAAGGCAATAGAAAAAGAGCCTGCAAAGGTGTCCGATGTGCGCGACATGGAGAAGACCATAAAACCCAGGCCGCCTTTTACAACAAGCCAGTTGCAGCAGACAGCGGCGAACAGGCTTGGCTTTACCAGCCGGAAAACCATGCAGGTTGCACAAGGCCTTTACGAAGGGGTTTCTTTGGGAAGCAGCGATTCGGCAAACCGTGTTGGTTTAATTACCTACATGCGCACCGACTCTGTTCGTATATCGCAAACGGCCATTACTGAAGTCCGTGAGTTTATTGAAAAGACCTATCCCGATGCATTACCGGAAAAACCAAATTACTACCATGTTGGTGGTGCTGCACAGGATGCCCATGAAGCAATACGGCCTACATACAGTAATTATACACCTGATTATTTAAAGCAATATTTAACATCTGATCAGTATAAGTTGTATAGTATCATTTGGGAACGCTTT
This sequence comes from Spirochaetaceae bacterium, assembly GCA_031262035.1. Taxonomy (GTDB): domain Bacteria; phylum Spirochaetota; class Spirochaetia; order Treponematales; family Breznakiellaceae; genus JAISIL01. The sequence goes on from JAISIL010000020.1 coordinate 2,898, forward strand.
GTTTCCTGCCAAATGCTCCCCGCAAAAACCCTCACCCGCAGTGTGGACATAAGTGTCCTCGCTACAGGTGTTAATAAAACTGCCCTCCCCCCCTCTGGGGGGGATAGAGGGGGGGCAGCGCCACTCGCTCTTTTCCGCCTGGCCGGGACAAAGGTAACAGAAAAAGGTTTTTATGCAGCACTAAAACTGCTTGCCGCCAAAGACGAAAAAGGGAATCATTATCCGGCCTTTAAGATTGGCGAAGGCATCAACTTCGAAAAATTTATTGACGAGCAGCATTGGACACAGGGGCCGGCACGCTACACCGATGCAACAATTATCAGGACACTTGAAGAAAAAGGCATTGGAAGGCCCTCAACCTATGCGCCTATCATCTCTGTTTTGCTTGACCGTTATTATGTAACACGTGCCAATCGCCAACTGAAGCCGACTATCCTTGGCATTAAAATAGCAGATTTACTGTGCACACATTTTCCCCATGTGCTGGACACCGGCTTTACTGCCCAAATGGAAAGCAATCTTGACAAGGTAGAAGAAGCAGAAATTCAGTGGCCGGAACTCATTCGTGAATTCTATCTGCCCTTTAAAGCACAGGTAGAAAAAGTAGACTCTGAATTAGGCGAACAAAAAACCAGCCTCGATGAGCCTACCGATTATGTTTGCGAAAAATGCGGCAGGCCAATGGTAAAAAAACTGGGCCGTTACGGATACTTTCTTGCCTGTTCAGGTTTCCCTGAGTGCCGCAACGCAAAATCTATTCCGCTGGCAAAATGCCCAAAGTGCAAAACCGGTGATATAGTCGAACGAAAGGCAAAGGGCAGGGGCAAAACATTTTACGGCTGCACTAATTATCCTGAATGCGACTTTATCAGCCACTTTAAGCCGCTTGACCAAACCTGCCCGAAATGCGGATGGTTCCT